>CANQNU010000001.1 GCA_947625295.1 uncultured Clostridia bacterium
TGGGAAGGAACAACACAAGCAAAAACAGCAGTATATGCAGTATCAGATGGAGAAGGAAACACAATCCCAATTCCAAAAGGATTTTATTATGTAGGAGGAAATTTAGAAACAGGAGTAGTAATATCAGATAGTTCAACAGATAAGAATAAAGAAAAAGACTCATCAAATGGAGATATAACAGCAAGTTTAGTAGGAAATCAATTTGTATGGATACCATGTAAATACACTAAAGAAGGTAATGAAATAGATAATAATGTTGTATATTATAATGGTTCTAGTGGTGATACAGACACACGAGAAGAAGAATGGAAAGATAAACAATGGTACTATAATGGAGGAACATGGTATGACTACCAACCACACCATGAAGGAAAGGCATGTGTAGAAAAATATGGAGGATTTTATGTAGCAAGATATGAGGCAGGGGTACCAAGTAACGCGCCGTTTTATGCAAGTAAACAAGGAGATACTTATTATACAGATGAAAAAGAGGGAGAAAATACTAGTAAAACAAAAGACACAGACAAATATACTCCAGTAAGTAAAAAAGGACAACAAGTTTGGAATTATATATCACAACCAAATGCAAAAAAAGCTGCAGAAAAAATGATAGATAATGAAAATGTGAAAAGTTATTTAATAGATTCACATGCATGGAATACTGTTTGTAAAATTATAGAGAAAAAAGATACAAGTAAAGATATACTTAAGTCCTCTAATTGGGGAAATTATAGAAGTAATACTATAACAAAATATGAAAACATAAAAGGATTATGGGCTCGACACACAAGCAGTAGTGTATTAAAAAATGCTTCTACTTATAATTATGGATTAGTTTCAGTTAATCCGGGAAATATTGGAAATGATTTATTAGAATTGGCGACAGGTATTAGTGAAGATTTTAAAGTTTATAATATCTATGATATGGCAGGAAATATGTGGGAATGGACCACAGAGACTGGTAATAATAATAACATAAATAAAGGAACTCCTACTTGTAATGAAACTAAATGTCCAAGTGAAAGTGAGTTACATGCTGTTCTTCATGGAGGTAGTTGTAACGACGATGGTGATGAATGGCCAATAGTTCATTCAAATGGTAGCCATGAGGTAAATTTCACTGGTATTAGGTTTCGGATTTCGTACAGTGCTTTATATGAAGTAGATATATTTACTATATATACTAAAACAAAAAGTGGTACTTTATGTACTGCTTTTTATTTTTAAAATATTAAATAATTATCGTACTAATAACGCCATGTATAATACCATATTTTGTTCTAATAAAATCTTCATATTTATATAAGGAAAGTTTTTATTTTTATAGAGAAAAATTTATTGACGAAAAAAAATGGTAATGATATAATAAACTCGAAAAATAAGATATAAACGAAAAAAGAAAAAAGATATAGATAAACGAAAGATTTTTTGGAGGAAAAACATATGGAAAAAATAAAGAAAATTTTATTTCTCATAATTATTTTAACAATAATTTCATATAGTTTGCTAGGGATAATTAATTATAATACTTATGCAGCAGTAACTCAAACTATTAGTTCTGATATAAATGGAATCAATGATAGTACATACCCAGGAATAAAAGATAGAATAAATGTTTTAAAAGCAAAATATCCTAATTGGAATTTTAAAATTTTGTATACAAATTTAGATTGGAATGAAGTTATTTTAAATGAATATGTAGGACATAACTCAGGGCCAAGAAACATGATTCAAGCAACATCAAATTATCAAGGAGCATGGATTTGTCCAGCATGTAATTATACAAATGGAAGTTGGCGTTGTGCTTCACAAGATGCTATTAAGTATATGATGGATCCTCGTAATTCATTAAATGCTTCTGATATTTTTCAGTTTGAAGAGTTAACAAATAATGGATATGATATCAATGTTATTAATGCTATGATTAATGGAACATTTTTACAAGGGCAAGCAAATGTAATAGCAAATGCTGCTAATGCTTCAGGAATTAATCCTTATTATATTGTAGCAAGATTAATTCAAGAGCAAACAAAGCAAGGAACAGTACTAAGTAATGGCTCAAGAGGATATTATAATCCATTTAATATTCAAGCAACTGGAAATTCAGATTCTGAAGTTATAACAAATGGAATTAACTATGCAAAAGCACAAGGATGGGATACTTTAGAAAAAGGAATTACAGGAGGAATTAATTTCTTATCTAAAGAATATACAAAAAAAGGACAAAATACATTATATTTACAAAAATTTGATGTGGAAAGTTCAGCGAATGGACTATATTGGCATCAATATATGCAAAATTTAATGGCAGCACAAAGTGAAGGAGCAACTTTAAGAAGAAATTATGAAAGTATAAATGCAATAAGCTCTTCACATACTTTTATAATACCTGTATATAAAAATATGCCTACATCTCCATGTAGCAGACCAGATGGTAATAGTAGTGCAACATTATCAGGAGACCTTGTAAAAATAAATGTAACAGATGCTCTTAATTTAAGAAATGCACCAAATGGAACAGTAATAGGTACTTTATATAAAGATGAAATTGTTACAAGAATAGAAAAAGCTACTGATAGAAATGGAAAAACATATTGGGATAAAGTTAGAAAATCTGATGGTACAGAAGGCTATGCAGCAAGAGAAACAGATGTAGATGAAGCTAATTATAAATTGTATTTGATTCCAGTAAATGAAGAAAGTAATAGTAATTCAACTCCAACAAGTAAAAAAGGCGATGTAAATGGAGACGGAAAAATAACATCCAGTGATTATGTTTTGATAAAAAATCATATTATGGGAACTTCTAGTTTGAGTTCAACAGCTCAACAATCGGCAGATTACAATGAAGATGGAAAAATAACATCAAGCGATTATGTTTTGGTTAAAAATTATATTATGAGTAATTAAGGAGAATTTGGATGAAAAAAAATGGAATAAAGTTAATTTTTATGATTATAATATGTGGATTAAGTATATGGATTTTTTCTAATTCATCAAATGCAGCATATGTATCTATAAAACCAAGTACTACATCAGCAAGTCCTGGACAAACAGTTACTTTAACAATTTCATCAGATTGTGTAGGAAGAGTTAATTTAACAGCATCAAACGGCTCATTATCTTCAGATAGAGTATGGATAGAGAATAATAATGCTACAGCAACGATTACAGTTGGAAATTCAGGAACAACTGTAATTACAGCAACAGCACAAAATGGAGCAATGTCTAGTGGAGGAAGTGATGTTCCAGTTAGTCCTTCAAGTGCTTCAATATCTATAAAGACAGCTTCAACAACTACAAATAATGGAGCAGTAGCAAACAATACTACAACTACAAATCAAGAGCCAAACAAAAAATCAAGCAATGCAAACTTAAGTAACTTAGGAATAAAACCGAATGACTTTACAGGATTTAAAGCAGGGACAACATCATATAACGTAACAGTACCATCAGATGTAGAAGCAGTAGAAGTATATGCAACAGCACAAGATTCAAAATCAAAAATAGCAGGAACAGGAAAGAAACAATTACAAGAAGGAGAAAATAAACTCGAAGTAACTGTTACAGCAGAAGATGGAACTAAAAAAACTTATACTATAAATGTAACCAAAAGTGGAAAAACAGAAAATACTGAAGAAAATGAAGAAACTGAGGAAAATAAAGAAAATGAAGAAACAAAAGAAAGTTCAAAAGGATTATCAGAATTAAAAATTGAAAATCTAGAATTAACACCAAAATTTCAAACAGATATATATGAATATACTCTTAAATATGTTGGAACAGAAACAACTTTAGATATCAATGCAATTGCTACAGATGTAAATTATATAGTCGAAATTACTGGTAATAAAGACTTGCAAGAAGGTGAAAATATTATTACGATTTTAGTATCTGATGCAGAAGAAAATACAATTGCAACATATCAAATAAAAGTTAACAAAAGTATAGCAGAAGAAACAGAAATGCAAGAAGAGGAGCAAAATATAAATGAAAATCAAAAACAAAATAAAATTATAATAATAGGAGCTATAATATTTATTATTATCATTTCATTTATAATTTTTATAATTGTTAGACACAGAAGAAACAAAAGATGGGAAGAAGAATATTCAATGCCATTTTCAGATGTAGATGACGATAAAAATCAATTAGAAGATTATGACGAAAACATGAAAATGATAGACACAGAAGAAGATACGAGTGAAGAAGATGAAGATATAAGCGAAGAAAATGACAAGGAAGAATTAAAAAAGGAATTTTTAAATAACTATAATTCTAATGATGAATATGAAGATTGGGAAAAAGAGAAAACAAAGCGAAAAAGACATAAAGGAAAAAGATTCAAATAAAAAATGACCAAGGGGATGCGCCCCTTGGTCATGTTATGTTAGTAAAAGAATTAGCAACAACCTCCTCTATTACCACCACAACAACAACAGATTAATAAGATAAGGATTATAATCCAGCAACAATCATCACCAAATCCGAATCCACCACATCCTCTATTTTCTGGCATAGTATAGACCTCCTTCCATCTAAGAAATATGTTTCTCTTTTGTTGTTTCCTTTGTATGGTATATCATATGAGAAAAATAAAAATGTGTTACAGTTTTAGAAATGATTTATTGCATAAAAAACATATTAAATTTTAAAATTAAAAATAAAAAATTATTTATTTTGTTCGCTTTTTTATTAAAAAAAAATGTGATACAATTTGAAACACAGAGGGAGAGAATTAAGGATGTCAAATAAGTCAAAAAAAGTAGGAGAAATATTTAGTGATTATAAAACAAGTTCAAATATAAAATATGCAGAAATAATAGCTTTAAATGTAGTAAAGAAAAATAATACTCTACAAGTAGAGCTTTATTTTGACGAATATATAGAAATAAAAGAAATATGGTTTTTTGAGAAATTTTTAAAAGAAAGGTTTAAATTTGAACATATTGATATCAAAATAAATTATCATGAAGGAGTAGAATGCAAAGGAATTGTAGAGGAATGGAAAAATATAATAGCATATATGGCGCATAAATATCCATTAACAAAACCAATGTTACTATTAAAAAGTGATATAGAAGTAAAAGAACAACAAATTTTAGTCAAAATGCATATTAAAGGTGCTGACTTTTTAAAAGCTAAAAAAACAGATGTTGAGCTAACAAAAGTTTTAAAAAACTTATTTGGAAAAGATTATAAAATTGAACTTATAGAAGAAATATCAAAAGAGGAAATTCAAAAAATTAAAGATAATTTAAAAAAAGAGGAAGAACAAATCATTGCTAAAATAGAAGAAAGTAACCACTTTAAACAAGCACAAGAGATGCAATCTATAGAATATAATGATGCCGACTATATGCCACCAACAGACTTAGAAGGATATATTCCACCAATAGATGGCGAATATTATGAAAATATACCAGTTGAAAATGAAGAAACAACAATAAAAGAGTATATTATGGGTAAACCATCAAAGGCAAAAGAAAATTTTATAAAAATAAAAGACATTACAGCAAATGATGGAAGAGCTACATTAGAAGGAAGAATAGTAACAGTAGAAGTACGAGAAACAAAATCAGGAAAAGGTATGATTATATTTGAACTATATGATGGAACAGGTATAATTACATGCAAATCATTTGCGAAAGACTTAGCAGAAGGTCAAAATATAGTAGAAAAAATCCAAAATGCGCATGCAATTAAAATAATAGGAAAAGCTGGATTAGACACATATGCAGGAGATGTAACAGTAATAGCAAATACAATTATAGAAACAAATACAGATGTACCAGAATTACCAAAAGAGGAAGAGATTGAAGATACTCCATTAATTTTAGGAACATCACAAAATATCACAGAGCCATTAGTTAAGGTTCAAGATTTAGGAGTTGAAGATGGAAAAGTAGCATTACAGGGAGAAGTATTATATTCAGAAGATAGAACACTAAAGTCAGGAAAAACATTATTTAGTTTTGATTTATATGATGGAACAAGCACAATCACATGTAAAGCATTTTTAGAAAAAGATAAAGCAAAAAAGATAATGAAAAGAATTCAAAAGTCAAAAGGAATTAAGCTATCAGGAACAGCGCAAATGGATACATTTTCAAACGAATTAACAGTAATGGCAAATACAATAATAGAAACAGAAGGCATAAAAAAAGAAATTAGACAAGACAATAGCGAAGTAAAAAGAGTAGAATTACATATGCATACACAAATGAGTCAAATGGATGCTATGACATCAGCAACTGACTTAATTAAAAGAGCAATGAAATGGGGAATGAAATCAATTGCAATTACAGACCATGGTGTAGTACAAGCATTCCCTGAAGCGCACAAATTATTAGGTTATGATAATCCAGATATGAAAATAATTTATGGAGTAGAAGCCTATTTAGCACCAGATAAAAATGCGATTGTAACAAATGGAAAAGGACAAGATATTGATACAACTTATTGTGTATTAGACTTAGAAACAACAGGATTTTCAGCTACAACAGAAAAAATAACTGAAGTTGGAATCATGAAAGTAAAAGATGGAGAGGTAATAGACGAATTTAGTACATTTGTAAATCCAGAAAAACATATACCACAAAGAGTGTCAGAAGTAACAAATATAACAGACGATATGGTTGCAGATGCAGAAACAATAGATAAAGTATTCCCTAAAATTTTAGATTTTATTGAAGGGTCTGTTTTGGTTGCTCATAATGCGCCATTTGATATTGGATTTTTAAAACAAAATGCAAAAGCATTGGGATACGAATTCGACTATACATATATTGATACTTTAAGTTTAGCAAAAGATTTATTTCCAGATTATAAAAAATATAAATTAGGAAAGATTGCAGAAAACTTAGGAATTAAAGTAGAAGTAGCACATCGTGCATTAGATGATGTCGACACAACAGTAAAAGTATTTCGTGTTATGATGGACATGTTAAAGAAACGAGGAGCTAAAAAAGTAGAAGATATTGAAGAAGTTAGTAGCACAGAAGAGACGAAAAAAGAAGCATACAAAAAACTAAAAACATATCATGCAATTATTCTAGCTAAAAATTATATAGGTTTAAGAAATTTATATAAATTAGTTTCTTATTCTCATTTAGACTATTTTTATCGTAAGCCAAGAATTTTAAAGAGTTTATATAAAAAATATTCAGAAGGACTTATGCTAGGAAGTGCATGTGAAGCAGGAGAATTATATCAAGCGATTGAACTTGGTAGACCAGATGAAGAAATTGAAGAAATTGCAAACGATTATGATTATTTAGAAATTCAACCAATAGGAAATAATCAATTTTTAGTGCGTAACGAAATAGTAAAAGATGAAGAAGCTTTGCGTGATATTAATAGAAAAATTGTAGCACTTCGGAGAAAAGTTAAATAAACCAGTAGTTGCAACCTGTGATGTTCATTTTATGGATCCACAAGATGAAATATATAGAAGAATTTTAGAAGCAGGACAAGGATACGAAGATGCAGACAATCAAGCACCATTATATTTAAGAACAACAGAAGAGATGCTTGAAGAATTTAGCTATTTAGGAGAAGAAAAGGCATATGAAGTTGTTGTAACAAATACTAATAAGATTTCAGATATGTGTGATAGAATAAGTCCAATTTCGCCAGAAAAATGTCCACCACATATTCCAGGTTGTGAACAAACAATTAAAGATATAGCTTATTCAAAAGCACATGAATTGTATGGAGACCCATTACCGGAAATCGTACAAACAAGACTTGATAAAGAGTTAGATTCTATTATAAAAAACGGATTTTCCGTTATGTATATAATAGCGCAAAAATTAGTATGGAAATCTAACGAAGATGGATATATTGTAGGATCAAGAGGTTCTGTTGGATCATCTTTTGTTGCTAATATGACAGGAATTACAGAAGTAAATTCACTACCACCACATTATAGATGTCCTAATTGTAAATATTCAGATTTTACAGATTATGGTTGTAAAAATGGATTCGATTTACCAGATAAACAATGTCCAAAATGTGGACATAGTTTAGATAAAGATGGAATGGATATACCTTTTGAAACATTTTTAGGTTTTAATGGAGATAAAGAGCCTGATATAGACTTGAATTTCTCAGGAGAATATCAAGCAAAAGCACATAAATATACAGAAGTAATATTTGGAAAAGGAACAACATTTAAAGCTGGAACAATAGGAACAGTAGCAGATAAAACTGCTTATGGTTATGTTAAAAAATATTATGAAGAAAGAAATATTCCAATTAATAGAGCAGAAACACAAAGAATAGCTACGGGGTGTACTGGAATAAAAAGAACAACAGGACAACATCCAGGGGGAATTATTGTTGTACCAAAAGGAAGAGAAATATATGAATTTTGCCCAGTGCAACATCCAGCAGATGATCCAAATTCAGATATTATAACTACACATTTTGACTATCACTCAATTGACCAAAACCTATTAAAACTAGATATTTTAGGTCATGATGATCCAACAATGATTCGTATGTTGCAAGACATTACAGGAAAAGATCCAACAAAAGTGCCATTAGATGATAAAGAAACAATGTCAATATTTAGTTCTACAGAAGCATTAGGTGTAACAAAAGAACAAATTCATTCAGAGGTAGGAAGCTTTGGAGTTCCAGAGTTTGGAACGAAATTTGTAAGAGGAATGCTAGTAGATACCAAGCCAAAAACATTTGATGAATTAATTAGAATATCACGGATTATCACATGGTACTGATGTATGGCTTGGTAATGCACAAAGCTTAATAGAAGCAGGTACAGTAACTTTGCAAGATGCAATTTGTTGTCGTGATGATATTATGATTTATTTAATAAAAATGGGATTACCACCTAATCCAGCATTTAAAATTATGGAAACAGTTCGTAAGGGAAAGGCATTAAAAGATCCAGCAAAATGGGAAGAATATAAGACCCTAATGAAGGAACATGATGTACCAGATTGGTATATTAAGTCTTGCGAAAAAATAAAATACATGTTTCCAAAGGCCCATGCGGCAGCATATGTCACAAATGCATTTAGAATAGCATGGTTTAAAGTACACGAACCTTTAGCATATTATGCAGCATATTTTTCAATTAGAGCAGATGAATTTGATAGTGATTGTATGATTTTTGGAAAAGAAAAAGTTAAGAATAAAATGAAGGAAATTGATTTGCAAGGAAATAATGCAACTGCAAAAGATAAAAATATGTATGCAATTTTGGAATTAGTATTAGAAATGTATGAAAGAGGATTTGAATTTTTACCAATGGATTTATATAAATCTCATTCAACTAAATTTTTGGTAGAAGATGGAGCGATTAGACCACCATTAAATAGTATACCAGGACTTGGTACTGTTGCAGCAGTGGGAATAGAAAAAGCTAGAAGTGAGGGTAAATTTATGTCTATTGATGATTTGAAAATTCGTTCTAAAGTTGGTAATTCTGTTACAGATGTATTGAAAAATTATGGTTGTTTGAAGGGTATGAGTCAAAGTAATCAAATGAGTTTGTTTGGATAAGATATAATGAGTGTTTACGCAGTTATTCAAAATATAGATATAAAAGTTATTTAAAATATAAAAAGTCTTTATAATTATATTTTTCATAACTTTGTGTGTCGCAACTTCCATAATAGAAAATACTAGTATGAAAGTTGCTCCAATCGCACTCACTCCGTTCGTTTGGTCGCTTACGCAGTTATTCAAAATATAATTATAAAGACTTTAAATTATTAAAAGAAAGGGGACTTGTTATGAGGGTTTTAATAAAGAATTGTAATTTAATATCAATGAGTGAAAATAGGCAAATGTATGAAGAGAATATAGATTTATTAATAGAAGATGAAGAAGTTACTCGATTAGAAAAGGGTATAGAAGAAAGAGTGGATAAGGTAATAGATGCAACTGGTAAAATTATTATGCCAGGTCTTATTAATACTCATTCTCATATTAGTATGAGTATTTTTAGAGAAACTGTAGATGGGTATAAAACACAGGATTGGTTAAAAGAAAAGATTTGGCCAATGGAGGATAAACTTCAAGAAGAGGATATTTATTGGGCGACTCTGTTGTCTTGTATTGAAATGATAAAGACAGGAACTACAACTATTAATGATATGTATTTTATGACTGATAAAATTATTGAAGCAGCGTTAAAGGTAGGAATACGTATGCAAACAACTCGTACTTTAATGGGATATGAAGCAAATGATAATCAAAGATTAAAAGAGTTAGAAGAATTAATTGAAAAATATAATCAGGATACGATTAGTTTTAATGTAGGTATTCATGGTTTATATACAAGTAATGAGCAATATGTAAAAAAGTGTATTGAATTTGCTAAAAATAAGAATTTACCAATTCATATGCATTTTTGCGAAAATGAACAAGAAAGAGAAGATATTAAAAGAGATTATAATGTAGCGACTCCAGTAGATGTTATTCTAAGAGATTTTGATAAGACTCATAATATATTGGCACATAGTGTTAAATTAGATGAACAAGATATTAAAAATTTGAGTAAAACAGATTCATATGTATCACATTGTCCAGTTAGCAATCTAAAATTAGGTTGTGGTATAGCAAAAATAAAAGAAATGTTAGAAAATGGATTATGTGTATCTTTAGGGACAGATGGACAAGGAAGTGGAAGTAACTTGGATATGTTTGAAACAATGAAATTTACTGCCTTATTACAAAAAGGGATAAATGAAAATCCGGAATTATTACCTGCATATGAAATTTTAAAGATGGCAACTATTAATGGCGCAAAGACATTAGGTTTAAGCAGAGAAATAGGAAGCATAGAAATAGGAAAAAAAGCAGATATTATTATGATAAATATAAATAATATATTAACACAACCATTAAATAATGTATTTGCAGAAATTGTATATAACATAAAAGGTACAGATGTTGAAATGACTATGATTAATGGAAAAATTATTATGGAAAATAGAAAATTAAATGGTGTAAAAGAAACAGAAATATTTGAAAAATGTAATCAAATTATACAAAGAATATCAAAATAGAAAGAGGTAAAAATATGTATGAAAATACAATAAATATAGGAGAAATTTTTACAGCAAGAAATATTATTCTTTATTTTATTATTATTAATTTATTTGGTTTTTTTATAATGTGGTTAGATAAAAGAAAAGCAAAAAAAGGGAAATGGAGAATTCCAGAAAAGACATTATTTATTATTACAGGGCTTCGGTGGTGGAATTGGAACGATAGCAGGAATGTATACTTTTAGACATAAAACACAAAAATTAAATTTTGTTATTGGTTTTCCTTTTATAACAATTTTAGAGATTATAGCAGTTATTTATTTTTCTATAAGGTAAATGATAAAATATAGGTTTTTTAAAATCTATATTTTTTTATAATAAATACATTACATACAAATTAATTACTATAAATTTATTATGTAAAAATAAAAAAACTTAAAATATTGAAAATAGCTAAGTTTAAGCTCTTTTTTATAACTCTATATTTTAAAATTTTAAAAAAAAAGGTACACATAAATAGTATCAAAAACAAGAAAAAAATGTAAAAATTATATAAACTAAAATAAAATGTGAACAACTTGTGAAATAAATTCGAGTAAATTAAGTTATTCACAAAGTTATCCACAATATCCACAGGAACATTTTTTTTTGTGTAAAATAAAAAAAAATAAACATGGTAGGAAACATAAAACAGAAAAGATGACATAATTGTAAAGAAAATGAAATATTTCTATAATGTTTTTGTAATAATAATGTAAAAAATGACAAAATTTTGAAAATAACACAAAAAACGACTTTTTCATATAATAATAAGAGAGTATCATTTGAGAAAAGATAATTAACAAAATCAGTATTTGAAATTTTTAGGAGGAAACATATGTTGAATAAATTAATTTATATTTTCCAAAAACAACAATTAAGAAATGTCGAAGAACGAGATATTAATATGGAACAATTGCAAAAAATGGTTGAAAAGGGAGCAATTTTAGTAGATATTAGAAGCCCACAAGAATATGGAGAAGGGCATTTACAAGGGAGCATTTCAATTCCAGAATATGAATTTAGAATAAAAGCAAAAAATATTTTACCAGATAAAAGCATACCTATTATTGTTTATTGTGGTACAGGAATAAGAAGTAAAAGGGCTCAAAAAAAATTAGAGAGAATGGGATATGAGAGAGTTTATAATTTGTATCAGGGATTTGAAAGCTATTAGTAACTGTTGCAAAAATAAAAATCGTATGGTATAATTATGGAGACAATGTTAAATATGTAGGTAATAACAATTGTTGACAAAAAAATTTATTTGTCTCATCACATATCTAATATTTTAAAGACAGGAGGACAATGATATGGTACATTTTGTGAAAATATTAGTAATGACGGTTGTAGCAATGATTATTTCTACCCTTAATGATGACAAAATTTTTGAATACTTCGGATTAGAAAGGGACGAAATATCTTGGGATTCAAGTCTGACAGGATACCTTATGGAAATTGTTGCAGTGCTAGTCGAAATTATTGCATTTTTGGTTATATGGGTTTATGGGCGAGAAATATGGTATTGTTATTTAATACCAATAGCCATTTGTATTTTTAAGAAATTTGTTGATGTATGTCTTTTTATGAAAAGAAAATATTTTCTGATAGCATTACCAATATTGGTAATAGCTTTTGCATTTTGCGTAGCTCTACCAATTAGAGATATTGCAATTCCTTATAATCCTAAAAGTAATACAGAAACAATAGTGGTAACAGAAAGAAGATCTCCATTATTATCAAAAAAGGAGATAAAAGTAAAACTAAATGCCACTTCTATTTCATCTCCAACATATTCTGATGGAAAATATGTATATGAAATAAATAAATATGATGAAAGTGGATATGGCATTGTGGTAGACGATTCATCTTCTGTAAAATTTATTCCATGTGAATATGAAAATACAATTTCAGGAATTGTAAGAAAGCATTATAAATCTAAAGAAATTGAATCACTTGGAATAGAAATGAATGGAGAGGTGCCATATGCAAGATTTGCAATAATAAAACGGCCTAAAATGTTCGGAGAACCAAAAGTGGATTTCTATGTTTTGTTAAATATGCAAACAGGAGAAATTACAAAATCGTAGACCAGTAGACCAAAAGATATGTGATGATGGAAAAAACTTCTTACTAAATTGAGTAAGGAGTTTTTTCTTTATATTTATATAAGAAGATATTTAAGTTTCAGATGTAAGATGTATATGGCTAAAAACTGAAACTAAAAAAACTGAAACTAAAAAGATATATTATTGATTATTTCTCTAGTGTATGTTAAAATAGCAAGTATAAGTTAAAAAGTGAAGGAATGATATCAAGTATGGATAAAAGGCAAGAACACATTAGAAATTTTAGTATCATAGCTCATATAGATCATGGTAAATCAACGCTAGCTGATAGATTAATAGAAATGACAGGTGTACTTTCAAAAAGAGAAATGGAAAGTCAAGTTTTAGACAATATGGAAATTGAAAAAGAACGAGGAATTACTATTAAATCACAAGCAGTTAGAATGATTTACAAAGCAAAAGATGGACAAGAATATACATTAAATTTAATAGACACTCCAGGTCATGTGGATTTTAATTACGAAGTATCAAGAAGTTTAGCTGCATGTGATGGTGCTATACTAGTTGTAGATTCAAGCCAAGGTGTAGAAGCACAAACACTTGCCAATGTTTATTTAGCAATTGATAATAATCTAGAAATCTTACCAGTATTAAATAAAATTGACTTACCAAATGCAAGAGTAGAAGAAGTAAAGAATGAGATAGAAGATATTATAGGAATACCAGCACAAGATGCACCATGTATTTCTGCAAAATCTGGATTAAATGTAGAACAAGTATTAGAAAGAATTGTAACAGATTTACCAGCACCAGATGGAGACGAAAATGCAAAATTAAAGTGCCTAATATTTGATTCATATTATGATAATTACAAAGGTGCAGTTGCTTATGTTAGAGTAGTTGATGGAAAAGTAAAAGTTGGTGACGAAATAAAACTTATGGCTGCAAATAAAACTTTTACTGTTGCAGAAGTTGGATATTTTATACCAGGTTCATATATGCCAGCAGATGAAATAAAAGCTGGAGAAGTAGGATATATTGCAGCAAGTATTAAAAGTTTATCTGATATTCATGTTGGAGATACAATTACTCTAGAACAAAATCCTGCAAGTGAACCATTAAAAGGCTATAAAAAAGTAACACCAATGGTATACTGTGGATTATATCCAATAGATGGCAGTCAATATGAAGATTTAAAAGAAGCATTAGAAAAATTAAAATTAAATGATGCAGCACTTGAATATGAACAAGAATCATCAGCGGCACTAGGATTTGGATTTAGATGTGGATTTTTAGGACTATTACACTTAGAAATTATAGAAGAAAGATTAGACAGAGAATTTGATTTAGGCTTAATCACAACAGCACCATCAGTTATTTATAAAGTATATAAAACAGATGGAGAAGTAATAGAATTATACAATCCAGAAGAATTACCAAAACCACAAGAAATATCATATATAGAAGAACCATTTGTAACAGCAAATATTTTAACACCAAAAGAATATGTAGGAAACATTATGGAACTATGTCAAAGAAGACGTGGTGTTTATATTGACATGAAATATTTAGACGAAAATAGAGTAACATTAATTTATGATATGCCATTAAATGAAATTATATATGATTTCTTTGACAACCTAAAATCAAAAACAAAAGGATATGCATCATTAGACTATGAATTCAAAGATTATAGAAAATCAAACTTAGTAAAATTAGATATTTATATAAATGGAGAAATTGTAGACGCATTAAGCTTTATAGTACATAAAGACGGAGCATATGACAGAGGCAAAAAAATGGTAGAAAAACTAAAAACAGTTATACCACGAAAACTATTTAAAATACCAATTCAAGCAGCAATAGGAGGACAAATAATAGCAAGAGAAACAATATCAGCAATGAGAAAAGACGTTTTAGCAAAATGTTATGGAGGAGATATTACAAGAAAGAAAAAACTATTAGAAAAACAAAAAAGAGGAAAGAAAAAGATGCGTGAAATTGGAAATGTAGAAATACCACAAGAAGCATTTTTATCAGTATTAAAATTAGATGATGAATAATTTTGCCATTGGTTGCCATTGGTTCCGGGTTTAAATGACAAGTATCATTATGATTGCTTCTCAATTTAAATGGAAAATTACAATAAGAGGTGGATAAATGAAAAATTTTAAACATAATAACCAAAAATCAAAAAATAAGAATGTAGAAAAGCCAAAATATGAATATAAGGAAGAAAAAAATTATGATGATCAAGTTGAAGGAAGAAATTCTGTACTTGAGTTATTGGAAAGTGGAAAAGATATAAATAAAATATTTTTATCAAGAGGAGAAAAGCATGGTTCTATTAACAAAATAATTGCTATTGCAAAAGAAAGAAAGATAATGCTTGTAGAAAAAGATAAAAGACAAATGAATCAAATGGCACAAACAGAAAACTATCAAGGAGTAATTGCAATTGTACCACCATTTGAGTATTGCGAAATAGAGGATATTTTAGAAGAAGCAAAAAATAGAAAAGAAGAGCCTTTTATATTAATATTAGATGGAATAGAAGATCCTCACAATTTGGGTTCCATTATAAGAACAGCAGAAACAGCTGGAGTTCATGGGATTATTATACCAAAAAGAAGAGCAGCATCTGTTAATAGTACAGTTAACAAGGTGTCATGTGGAGCAGTAGAACATATGAAAATTGCAAGAGTAACTAATATATCAGATGCAATTGAAAAGTTAAAGCAAGAGGGATTATGGATTTGTGGAACAGATATTAACACAGAAAAATATTATTATAATCAGGATTTAACAGGGGCAATTGGGATTGTAATTGGAAATGAAGGAACTGGAATGAGTGAAAAAGTGAGAAAAAATTGTGATTTCTTGGTAAAAATTCCAATGAAGGGCAAAGTAACATCTTTAAATGCTTCAGTATCAGCAGGAATTATTATATATGAAACTGTAAAACAAAAAATAAAGAAGGATAGAATATAAAATTATTCTATCTTTCTTTCTCTTTTTTCAGCAGAAGAATTAGAAGTATTGCATATTTTATCATATTCTTTGCATTTAATTTTATAATCCATTTGCATACATAAATATTTATAATAGCTATATGCCTGTTCATATTGCATAATTGGATTAAACATAGGATCTTTATATAACTCACTCATATCCATAGACATTCCCATTGGAGGCATATTATAATCCATAAAATATGGAGAATATCCATTAAAATCTTTTTCCATAATTACCAACTCCTATATAAATATATGATGAGAAAAATAAAATATACTAAATTGTTTATTACAAATCAAAATTAAAAAATGGTATAAAATTTATAAAGAAATAAGTATATATACTAGCTAAAAGACCTTGTAATAATTTTCCATATATGTATGGTTTAATAGATAAGTCTGTTTTAGATGTAATACTTAAAACTTGCAATAAAATAGAAATTCCACCAAAACCAAGTAAAAATGCGGTTAAAATAATGTTAATAGATAATTTTCTACAAGCAATATTGGAAATAACACTAATACCATTTGTAATTTCTAAAAATCCTGTAAAGATTCCTTGAATAAATACAGAATCAATATTTAAAGAGTTGAAAAAAGGAGAAAAGGTTAATTCAACAAAATGTAAAAATCCACTTGATTTTAGAATAGAAATAATGCAAGAAAATAGAACAACAAATCCACCAATTAAAAGAATTGTAGAGATGCTATTATTAATGCTTTCAGCTATTATTTCTCCTAAGTTTCCTAAATTAACAGATGAATTCGTATTTTGTTTAAATGTTTTAAATTTTTCATTTTTAGAATTAGAATTTGATTTCCAAAAGCGAAAAATAATTCCCACAGAAATGCAAGCTAAAAGATGAGTAATAAATAAAAGAAATCCTATAGTAGTGTTTTTAAACATAATAATTCCAACAGTACCAATAATAAAAAGAGGGCCAGAGTTATTAGTAAAACTTAAAAGTCTTTCACATTCTTCTTTAGAACATACATTATTTTTTCTGAAATCAGAAGCAATTTTTGCTCCAACAGGATATCCACTTATAATTCCCATCAAAAAAGCAAATGCACCTTCGCCACGGACATTAAATAAAGGTTTCATAAGCGGATTTAATATACGACCAAAATAGTAAATAATATTAGTATGCATCAATAGTTCTGTTGAAACAAAAAAAGGAAATAGCGAAGGAACAACAGAAGTAGCCCAAAGAGTAAGCCCGGATTTTGCAGCTGATAAATTATTTTTTGAAAACAATAAAAGACAAAATGTGAATAATAAAAATAATAATGCAAAAAAACTTTTTTTCAATTTTATAACATAAAAATTATTTTTTAAAACCATTTTTCAACCTCTTTTTTTCTATTTAAATTTATGATTATTCCTATAATTAATATATATATTCATAACAATAAAAATATATGAAAAATTTATAAATTTTATATTGCTTTTTTAAAAAATAAATAGTATAATTTGTTCATGTTTTTTAATTCAATACAACTTTGGGTAACACCAAATGTTTCAATCTTAAATTTCACAAAATATTATTTTTATCTAAAGGAGGTGAAAATATGGAAATTACATTGATAGATATATTGCAAGAGATAAAATCACTAAAAGTAGAAATGAATCAAAGATTTGATGAACAAGAAAAGAAAATGGACGAAAAATTGCAAAAACTAGAAGAGCGAATGGACGCAAAATTGCAAAAACTAGAAGAGCGAATGGATGCAAAATTGCAAGAACTAGAAGAACAAATGGATGTAAAATTACTAGCTCAAAAAGAGGAAACAAATGGAAAACTAATATCATTAGAAGAACGAATGAACAAAAAGATACAAGAAATGTTTGATAAACAAACAAAAGAAATTGCAGAAGAACTAAGAGGAATTATTAAATATTTTGAAGCAAAAGAAAGATTGCAAATAAAGAAAAACGAAGAATTTGAAAAAGAATTAAAAAATAATAAAATTGCACATGATGCTTATGATGCAAGGCTATATAAGATAGAATTAAGTCAATCAAATTTAGAATCAAAAGTTTTACAGTAGAATCACAAAAAATAAAACATGCTATGTAATCAATAAAAAGTTTTAATTTTTAACAAGGTAAATATTATTTTAGTAAAAAAATTAAAATTGATTACATAGCATTTTATTTTAAACCTTGTATTTTTTTACAAAAAATGATATAGTAAAAAAGTAATTTTTATTCAAATTATAAAATAAGATAAATAAAAGATAATAGGACAAATGAAATAAAGAAGGAAGTGAAACCTTGAATTTAAAAGATTTAATTTTGAAATCTAAATTGTCAATTAATCAAGAAAATATAAAATTTAATCAATCTATGAAAGAATACACAACATTTAAAATAGGTGGCCCAGCAGAATGCTTAATAAAAATAAAAAACAAACAAGATTTATTAGAAATATTAAAAATTGTAAAAAACAATAATATTAATTTTACTATCATAGGAAATGGTAGCAATTTATTAGTGCTAGATAAAGGAATCAAAGGTATTGTTGCATTAAATCGAATAGAAAAAATACAAATTATAGAAAACAAAGAAAATACAGAACTTATAATAGGTGCAGGAACCAAAATGAGTCAAATAGCAACGAAGTTATTGCAGGAAGAAATAACAGGATTTGAAGAATTATCAGGAATACCAGGAACAATTGGTGGAGCTGTCATTATGAACGCAGGTGCACACGGAAAAGAAATAAAAGATATTATTAAATCTGTTACTTGTATTGATTTAGATGGAATTGAGCATGAATTTAGTAAAGAAGAATTGGTATTTGAATATAGAAATAGTAGTTTAAAACATAGTAACTATATTATAACAGAAGTTAAATTAATTCTAAATAAAGGAAAAAGAGAGCAAATTCAAGAAAAAATGGAACAATATAAACAATATAGAAAAGAAAAACAGCCAATAGAATATCCAAGTGCAGGGAGTACTTTTAAAAGAGGAGAAAACTATATTACTGCAAAATTAATCGATGAAGCAGGACTTAAAGGATTTAAAATTGGCGGAGCAGAAGTATCAACAAAGCATAGTGGATTTGTTATAAATAAAGAAAATGCAACAGCTAAAGATGTAATAGAATTAATATCACATATAAAACAAGTGATAAAAAAGAAATTTAATAAAGATATAGAATTAGAAATAGAAATAATAGGTGAATAATAAAAAATTGCGTGGTATGGGATAAGAAAGGAAGAATAAAAAATGAAAGGTTTGTCACAATGGTTTAAAGCAAGCAATAAAATGAAAAGATGGATTTTCCTAATATTAATAGGAATTATACTAGCTTGTTATGGATTAGCAGAAATATTAGTAATGGAAGAAATTTCATTTCAAGAAGTTGGAAAAGTAGTAGTTATATTTGTAATAGGATTTATCTCAATTGTATTAGGCTTAGTATTCTTAAATAAAAGAACATTAGAGATACTAATAGAATCAACAGATGACAGAATGGAAAATAAAAATAATGTAAATATAAATTCACTTATTTTTAATAAAACTGTATATGATAAAGGACCAAATATTGTTGTAATTGGTGGAGGCACAGGTTTAAATACTGTTCTAGAAGGCCTAAAAAATTACACAAATAATGTAACTGCAATTGTAACAGTTTCAGATTACGGAGAAGTAGCAACAAATTCTAGAAAAGAATTAGAATTATTACCTTTAAATGATATTAAAGACAGCATAGTTTCGTTAGCTACAAAGCATGAAGAAATAGAAAAATTAATGAATTATGAATTTAAAAAAGGAAAATTGCAAGGAATTCATTTTTCAGATATTTATTTTTCAGCAATGAATGAAATACATGGAAATTTGGAAGATTCTATTATTAAAAGTAATGAAATATTCAATATTATTGGAAAGGTAATGCCTGTTACATTAGATGAAATGAAAATTGTAGCAGAGCTTGCAAATGGATATATTGTTGAAGAAAAATCAAAGATTCCAGAAATAGTATCTGAAAAAATAACAAAAATAAATAGAATTTTATTGAGCCCTTCTAATTGTAAGCCAGCACCAGGAGTAATAGATATTATAAAAAATGCAGATTGTATAATTATAGGTCCAGGTAGTTTATATACAAATGTTATTCCAAATTTACTTGTAAATGGAGTAGCAAAAGCTATAAAGGAAAGTATAGCAATTAAAGTTTATATTAGCAATATTATGACAGAACCTGGACAAACAGATAACTTCAGTGTATCAGATCATTTAAATGCTATTATCGAACATTGTGGACAAGGTATTGTAGATTATTGTATTTATGATACAGGTGAGATTATACCAGAATTTATTAAAAAATATAACTTAGAAGGACAAGATATAGTAGAACAAGATATTGAAAAAGTAAAAGGAATTAAGTTCATACAAAGAAATTTATCAATGATAGCAGACAATCATATAAGACATGATCCAAATTTGGTAGCATCTTCAATTATTGAACTAATATGTGATGATTTGAAATATCAAGACAAACAGAATGATCCTCAATATTTAATGTTAAGTACAAAATTGAGAGAAGAAAAAAGAATTAATAAAATAAAAAAAGGCATGGCTAAAAAAGAAAAGAAGGCTAAAAAAGGAAAAAATGTTAAAATATCAAATAAGAAAAATACAAGTAAATTTAGTAATAAATATAGCCAAAGAATAGCATCTATTAAAGAAGCAGATGAAAAAGCAAGATTAAAAATGGAAAAAGAAGCTGCCAAAAAAGTAAAAAAAGATATCAAAACTGAAAAAGAAGCTGCTAAAAAAGTGAAAAAAGATATTAAAACTGAAAAGGAAGTAGCTAAAAAAGTAAAAAAGGAAATAAAAGAAAAAGATAAAACAACAAAAACACAAACTACTAAAAAAGCAGAAAAAACAACAAAACCTAAAAGTGCAAGAGGAAGGAAAAAGACTCCACAGCAGATAAGAGAAGAAATGATAAAAGAATTAGAAAATAGTAATTTAAAAAATAATTAATTGGGGGAAATTATGAAATTTACGAAGGAAAAATTAAATTTAGAAGAAGGACTAAAGAAAGAATGGTTAATTACGAATGGTATAGGGGGATTTAGTTCTTCTACAATTATAGGAGCAAATACTAGAAAATATCATGGATTATTAATTGCACCATTGACACCACCAGCAAGAAGATTTTTAATACTTTCAAAAATAGATGAAAGTATAGAAATAAGAAATAAAAAATATGATTTATATACAAATGTATGTCAAAATTATATTTCTCATGGATATAAATATCAAGAAGAATTTAGAAAAGAATACTTACCTGTTTTTAAATATAAAGCAGGAGGAGCAGAAATTACGAAAATAGTTTGTATGGAATATGGAAAAAACACAGTAGGAGTTTATTATAAAATAAAGACAGGCAGTAGTAAAGCAAAATTAACATTAGCACCTATAATTAATTTTAGAGATTTTCATACAATGAGTACAAATCGTTACTTTAATTTAACACAACAAAATATTAAAAATAAAGTTAAACTAATTATAGATGGTAATTCACATACACCAATTTATATGAATTTATCAGAAGGCAGTTATATTCCTCATGAAAAAGATACATTTTCAAATATGTTTTATATAGAAGAAGAGAAAAGAGGATTTTATCCAGAAGAAAATCATTGCGTGCCAGGAGTTTATGAAATTGAAATACCAGCAAAACAAGAGAAAGATATTTCATTTGTATGTTCTTTAGAAGAAAATATAGAAGAAATTGATGTAAAAAAACTTATTAACAAAGAGATTGTAAGACTTGGAGAAATGATAAATGATTCAGGTTTAATTGATTATAAAAAAGAAAAAAAGACTAAGAAAGAATTAGAAGATGATGAATTAACTAAGCAATTATTAATTTCTTCTGATAATTTTATAGCATATAGACCAAGCTTTAGATTACATACATTAATGGCAGGGTATCCATGGTTTTTGGATTGGGGAAGAGACAGTTTAATTAGTTTTGAAGGGTTACTATTGATTCCTAAAAAATTTGAGATAGCAAAAGAAGTATTATTAACAATGACAAGAGATATTAAATTTGGACTTGTTCCAAATGGATATTCAGGGTATGACAATAGACCTCTATATAACAGTGCAGATGCATCATTACTATTATTTGAAGCGGTTCAAAAATATATTGAATATACAGGAGATTATAAATTTATTGAGAAAAATTTATATCAAAAATTAAAAGGAATAATAGACAACTATTGCACAGGAATAGATGTTGATGATAATAATATTTATTTAGATTCAGATGCGTTAATTGTATCAGGAACAGATAGTACACAAAATACATGGATGGATGCTAAATGTGATGGAAAAGCAATTACACCAAGAAATGGAAAAGTAGTTGAAATAAATGCAATGTGGTATAATGCTAACAAAATTATGGAAGAATTAGTAAAAAAACTAGAAAATAAAACAGAGTCTAAGAAATATAAAGAATTGGCGGAAAATTGTAAAATTTATTTCAATGAAAAATTTTATAACAAACAGAAAAAATGTCTATATGATGTTTTAGGAGACTCTAAAATTAGGCCAAATCAATTATTTGCATTAAGTTTAAGTTATCCAATAGTTGATTTAGATTCTAAACAAGCAGAAAATATAATAAAAGTAGTGGAGAAAAAATTATTAAATTCATATGGATTAAAGACGTTAGCAAAAGAAGAAGAAAACTATGTAGAAATATATGAAGGCGATAGTTTAAAAAGAGATAGTAGTTACCATCAAGGGATTACATGGCCATGGCTTTTAGGATTATATTACAATTCATTAAAAAATAAAATAAAAAATGAAAAAGATAAAGAAAGTAAAAAAGAAACACAGGAAAAATTAGATAAATTTGTTGAAAAAACAAGAAAAACATTTAAAAAAGAATTAGAATCAAATGGATGTATTGGTAGTATAGCTGAAATTTATGATTCTGCAAAACCACAATTGCCAAAAGGTGCAATAGCACAAGGATGGAGCGTAGCAGAAATACTTAGAATTGTATTAAATAAATAATAAATTTCAAATAGAATTATAAAACAATAGGTAGGATAAAAATGTTATCAATTGAAAATTTAGAAAAAGAATTAAAAAATGGTAATTTACAAAGTTTATATCTTTTATACGGAGAAGAATTATTCTTACTTGAAATGGCATTAAAGAAGATAAAAGATTTATTTGGAGAGTGCATTAAGGGAATCAATTTTATATCGATTGATGACACAAATATAAATCAAATTCTTTCTGAAATAGAAACACCAGCCTTTGGATATGAAAAAAAATTAGTAATTGCAAGAAATACAGGACTATTAAAAAAAGAAGGAAAAAGAAAAAATACGGAATTATCAACTTTAAAAGAGAAAATAGATCAATATTTAAATAAAAATATGGAAACAATAAAGCAAAGTAATATACTTGTGTTTGTAGAGGAAGAAGTAGATGTAAAACAAGAATTATACAAAACGATTGAAAAGCAAGGTACTATATGTGAATTTTCATTTCAAAAGCCAATTCAAATTATAAAAAGATTAAAAAGAATTTGCACTGCATATAAAGTACAAGTAGAAGAAAATACTCTCCAATATCTAATAGAATGTTGTGGAACTAATATGCAAGAATTGATGAATGAAATTAGAAAATTAATAGAGTATGTTGGTGAAAATGGGACAATACAGAAAAAAGATATTGATAAATTAGCAACAAAAAAGATAGAAAGTATTATTTTTGATTTAACAGACAATTTGGGAAAAAAAGAGGTTGAAAAAGCATTAGAAGTATTAAATAATTTAATATATAGCAAAGAACCTATACAAAAGATATTGATTACATTATATAATCATTTTAAAAAAGTATACTTTACTAAACTGGCAATTGAACAAAAAGTAGACATAGCAACTAGTATTAATTTAAAAGCAAATCAGACATTTTTAATAAATAAATATAAAATGCAAGCAAGTTATTTTACAAAAGATGAACTGAAAAAAGTATTACAAGAACTAAGAGACCTAGATTATGAATACAAAAATGGAGTAATAGACTTACAAGTAGGACTAGAGAGCATTTTATGTGCATATTGTTCAAAACGGAATATAGGAACATTATTTAAAATTTTTAAAAAAGAAAATTTCTTTAAAATTCTTTTTGCAAAAAATAAAATAAAAAATGTATAATAGAACCATTTATTGATAAAAATACAAATAAGAAAATTATATCAATAGGTGGTTTTTTATGATAAAAAATAGAAATAAAATAATAATATCAATAGGTGCAATTATAGCAATTACAATTGTTATATTTTTTGTACTTTTTAGAGATAACTCTGTTGAAGCTTTATCTAAATATGGATCAAGGGGTAATGAAGTAACACAAATACAAACAAAATTAAAAAGATGGGGATATTATAATGGAAGTATTGATGGGATTTATGGAACAAAAACAGTAGAAGCTGTAAAATATTTTCAAAGAAAAAACGGTTTAACAGCTGACGGTATTGCAGGTCCAAATACTTTAAAAGCAATGGGGATTTCTTCAGGTTCTTCTTCGAGTTCAAGTGCTAGTAACTCAAACAATGTTAACTTATTATCGAGATTAATTTATGGTGAGTCAAGAGGAGAAACCTATACTGGACAAGTAGCAGTTGGGGCAGTTGTTTTAAATAGAGTCAAAAGCAGTAATTTCCCTAATACAATAGCAGGAGTTATTTATCAATCAGGAGCTTTTGATGCAGTTTCAGATGGACAAATTAACATGACTCCAGATAGCACAGCAAAAAAAGCTGCACAAGATGCATTAAATGGATGGGACCCAAGTTATGGTGCAATTTATTATTTTAATCCAGCAACAGCAACTAATAAATGGATTTGGTCAAGACCTATGACAGTAACTATTGGAAAACACAGATTTTGTAAATAAATTGTTTAATAGTCACTATTTAGACAGATTTATAAATTTAAGTGATTGCTTTGAATTGCTTGACAAAAAACATAGGAATTGATAATATGTATTTGAATTTTACAATAGGAGGAAAAGATGAAATTATATCCGAATGCCTATTTTAGCAAAGTAGAACAAATAACGATTGAATTCTTACAAAAAAACAAAATAAAAGCATTAATTTTAGATATTGACAATACATTAATTGATTATCAACAAAATCTATCTGAAGACATTATAAAATGGGTAAAAGATTTAAGAGGACAGGGGATTAAATTTTATCTATTGTCAAATACAAACCATAAAGATAAAGTAGAAAAAGTATCTAATAAATTAGAAATACCATATTTTAGCTTTGCTAAAAAGCCTTTTAAAGTAGGATTTCTAAAAACGCAAAAAAAACTTAATGAAAAAACAGAAAATATTGGTGTAATAGGAGACCAAATTTTTACTGATATTATTGGTGGAAACCGCTGTGATATGTTTACTATATTAGTAGACCCAATTAATAAAAAAGATTATTGGTATACAGCATGGAAAAGACCAATAGAAAACAAAATAAAAAGAAATATAAAATATAATAATAAATTGTAATAACAAAGGAGAAAAAAATGTATTTCAATAACGTACATATAATCTATTATGTAGTTGCAGCTATTGTAGGACTAGGAGTAGGTCAACTAGTAGATTGGATGAATAAAAGATTACCAGAATATAAAAAAGTCATATCAAAAGAGATTATTGCAGAATATAGAATTAATTTCAAACCAAATTATATATTAATGATATTAACTTCAATAATATATATATCATTAGTTTATGTATATGGAATAAAAACGACATTAATTGCTAACTTAGATTTAGTCAAATTTATGATATTAACACCAATGTTATTATCAGCATTTATTATTGACTATAAATTACAAATTATACCTAATAGACTAAACTTGACTATTTTTGAAATAGGAATAATATTTGCATTTCTTTATGGATTATCTAATGTAGCAATAACAATTAATATGTTACTTGGAATGATAACAGGAGCCGGAATCTTTTTGCTTATTACATTAGTAGGAGGAGCAATGTATGGAAAAGAAGCAATGGGATTTGGTGATGTGAAACTTATGGGAGCATTAGGAATATATTTTGGATTTTCAAATATTATTATTATCACATTAGTTTCATTTTTAATTGGAGCAATTCTTAGTATTGTTTTATTAATTAGTAAGATAAAAAAATCAAATGAATATATACCATTTGGACCATTTATTGTAATTGCAACATTTATCAGTATATATGTACCATTTGAGCAAATAAAAACATTATTAATGCAAATATTTACTTTAGGGCTATATAAAGGATAAAAATAGGAGATGGTTAAGCATGAATGAAAAATTACAATGGTTAAGAAATAAAATGTCAAGCCTAGATTTACAAGGATTAATTATATCAAATCCAATCAATATAAAATATTTAACTAATATTGATGCAGAAGGAACATTATTACTAACAAGAAAAGAAAATATTTATATTACAGATGGAAGATATATTGAACATGTACACAGTATATTAACACTGTTTGACGAAATCATTGTATATGATATACATGACGTTTCAATAGATGATGAAGAAAACTTTTTTATGTTTTGCGAAAATGTAGGGTTTGAAGAAAACTATGTTACATATGCTGGATATAAAGAATTAATAAGAAAATACAAAATAAATCATTTAGTTGAAACAGAAAATATTATTGAAAAACAAAGAATGATAAAAGATCAAGAAGAGATTAGTAATGTACAAAAAGCGTGTGAGATAACAGACAATTGTTTTTCTTATCTATTATCATATATTAAACCAGGAATGACGGAAAAACAAATTGCTAAAGAAATTGAAGAATATTATAATCAAAGAACAGATGGATTATCATTCGAACCAATTGTTGCTTCGGGAGAGAATTCATCAATGCCTCATGCCGTACCAACAGATAGAAAAATAAAAGAACAAGATATCATTACAATAGATATGGGATGCAAAATAAATGGATATTGTTCAGATATGACAAGAACATTTTTTGTTGGTAATATTACCGAAGAAATGAAAAAAGTATACAATTTAGTATTAAAAAATCAGTTGCAAACACAAGAAGAAATGAAAGATGGCATGAGTACAAGATTACTTACTAAAATGGTAGAAAATGATTTTAAATTACATGGATATGATTTAATTCATGCACTAGGTCATGGAGTTGGTATGGAAATACATGAACCTCCATATATTAGTAGTAAATCAGATACGCAATTAAAAGAAAATATGATTGTAACAAATGAGCCAGGAATTTACATTCCAGGAAAATTTGGAATTAGAATTGAAGATACAGTTCAAATTACAAAATTTGGTTGTATAAGTTTAACAAAATCTGAGAAAAATTATATTATAATATAGTGTTTTTAGTTGTATTTATGTTTGATAAAATTTAACTATAAAAATATTGACTATATAAATAATTGTAACAATAATTAAATAAATGAAAAACTATAATACTAAAATAGTTGATTTTTCTTAATGTTTGTAGTAAAATAGATAATATTAAAATATAAAAATAAAAAAGTAATACAAATTGATTAATAATTTGTAACTAAAATTGTATTAACTAAATATAGCAGTTTTAGTAATTGAAAGGAGAATTAATTATGGCATCAGTATATTCAGCAGGAGATTTTAGAAATGGAACAACATTCGAAATGGAAGGAAATGTATATAGAATAGTTGAGTTCCAACATGTAAAACCAGGAAAAGGATCAGCATTTGTAAGAACAAAATTAAAAAATGTAATTACAGGAGCAACATTAGAAAAAACATTTAACCCATCAGATAAATATCCAGCAGCAGAGATTGATAAAAAAGTAATGCAATATTTATACAATGATGGAGGATTATATTATTTCATGGATAATGAAACATATGATCAAATACCACTAAACGAAGAACAATTAGGAGATTGTTTAAAATATCTAAAAGAAAATATGGAAGTTACAATACTTTCATTTAAAGGAAACATATTTGCAGTTGAACCACCTACATTTGTAGAATTAGAAGTTACATATACTGAACCAGGATTTAGTGGAAATACAACAACAACATCAGGAAAGCCAGCAAAACTAGAAACAGGTTTAGAAATACAAGTTCCATTATTCGTTAATATTGGAGACATCTTAAAAATAGACACAAGAACATGCGAATATATGGAAAGAATATAAGAAAGGTGATTAACAAAATGGGTTTATTAAAAAACGAATATAAAAGTTTTTTAGATGACATAGAAAAAAATATTAAGAACAAAGAAGATTTAGAATATATCAAAGAAAGATTTTCATCTTTTGTTGATGTAGTTTTAAATCAAATGGACTATATTATGGATTATAAAGAAGATAAAATTTCAGAATTAGAAAATACACAAAAAGAATTAGATGAAAAAATGTCAAAAATGCAACAAATAATTGACAATATAGAAAAGGATATTTATGCAGAAGATGGATTTGATTTTGAAATAGTATGTCCATATTGCAATTATGAATTTATTATTGATCTTGATGAAAATAAGACAGAAATAGAATGTCCAGAATGTAAGAATACTATTGAATTAGACTGGACAGGAGATATTGAAAATGAGCATGATGAAGAAACATGTCAAGGTAATTGCCATGGTTGTCATGGTTGTAGCAATGAAGAACAAGATGAAGAAGATGATGATATGTAAAATAACTAGGGGAGTAGCCCTTAGTTATTTTTATGTATGGATAATTTTATATAATGGAATTTGTGAAATAGTCAAAGAAGCATATATTTAGATAACATTTTATTAAAAATAATTTAAAGGATTAGTGTAATTTCCATCAATTCTAATTCCTAGATGTAAATGTGGACCAGTAGTAGCACCGTTTGTAGGTTTTCCTTCAGAGTCAAAATATTGATTACCTTTTACACCATACACATTTTTAGGACCTACACATCCAATAACTTGTCCTTGTTTTACTTTATTACCTACTGAAACAATAAAATTAGGATCACAATGGCAATAACTTATCTTAAAATTATCAAAAGAAAGAGTAATAGTGTAGCCACCTGCACCAAGAAATTGACAAAAAGTAATCTCTCCATCAGCAACGGCAATAAACTTTGTACCCTGAGGAGCAGGAATATCAATACCACTGTGAGAAGAAGAAGCACCACTTGTTGGAGAAGTACGTTTGCCGAATGGAGAACTAATTCTAGTATACCCTGGGATAGGCCACACAAATCCATTAGGATTAAAATCAATAATTTCAGAATCAAGTATATTGGAGTTAGAATAAGAATTTGAATTTAAGATAGGAATAAAAAATATACAAATAAATAATGAAATAAGAATAGTAAAGGTAAAAAACTTATTTAATATTTGTGAAATAAAAATCATCTCCTTAAATAAATCAATATTGAATAAAATTTTAAATTAATATTATATATAATAATAAATATAAAAAGAAGGAAATTATAAAAATCCTTCTTTTCATTATTATGGCAGGGGTAGAAGGATTCGAACCCTCACAGGCGGTTTTGGAGACCGATGTGCTACCATTAACACTATACCCCTATATTTAAAATACATATAATATATTAGCATAAAAAAAATAAATTATCAATATTTTTTTAAAAAAATATTGACTTTTTTAGAAGTTGATAATACAATATATGAAATTAAATAATAAAGATTACTAGGAAAAAGAAAAAATACTATAAAATTTATTTATAGAGAATTGGTGATGGTGGAATACCAATAATAAATTAGTATGGGGAACTTTGGAGTAATATAAAAATTAAGGTGCTTAAAACAGAAATGTTTTAGGAATTAGGGTGGAAACGCGGAAACTTAACTTTCGTCCCTAGCTATTATGCTAGGCTCGAAAGTTTTTTTTCTCTATCCAAAAAATTATCATTAAAAAGGAGAAATTTTTATGCTAAAATCAATGGATACTTTAGTTGCTTTATGTAAAAATAGAGGAATTATTTATGCAGGATCAGAAATTTATGGAGGACTTGCAAATACATGGGATTATGGTCCTTTAGGAAATGAAATTAAAAATAATGTAAAAAATGCATGGAGAAAGAAATTTATTCAAGAACAGAAGAATATTGTAGGTTTAGATGCTGCAATATTAATGAATCCAGAAACTTGGGTTGCTTCAGGTCATATTGGAGGTTTTTCTGATCCATTAATTGATTGTAAAGAATGTAAGACAAGACATAGAGCAGATAAATTAATAGAAGAATGGGCACATGATCAGGGTAAAGATATGATTGCAGATGGAATGTCTGATAAAGAAATGATTGACTTTATAGCTGATAATAAAATACCATGTCCTAATTGCCAAAAAACAAATTTTACAGATATTAGAAAATTCAACTTAATGTTTAAAACATTTCAGGGAGTAACAGAAGATACAACAGCTGAAATTTATTTAAGACCAGAAACAGCACAAGGAATTTTTGTTGATTTCAAAAATGTATTGCGTACATCAAGAAAGAAAATGCCAATGGGAATTGCACAAATCGGAAAAGCTTTTAGAAATGAAATAACACCAGGAAACTTTACTTTTAGAACTCGTGAATTTGAACAAATGGAATTAGAATTTTTCTGTAAGCCAGGAACTGACTTAGAATGGCATAAATATTGGAAAGATTACTGTAAAAACTGGTTATTAAATTTAGGAATTAAAGAAGAAAATATTAGATTAAGAGATCACTCTAAAGAAGAATTAGTATTTTATAGTAAAGCGACAACAGACATAGAGTTTGCCTTCCCATTTGGTTGGGGAGAATTATGGGGAATTGCAGATAGAACAGATTACGACTTAACACAACATATGAACCATTCAAAACAAGACTTATCATATCAAGATCCAGAAACAAATGAAAAATATGTACCATATGTTATTGAGCCATCATTAGGAGCAGATAGAGTAGTACTAGCATTTTTGTGCAATGCATATGACGAAGAAGAAATTGCGAAAGGAGATACAAGAACAGTATTACACTTACATCCAGCTATAGCACCATATAAAGTAGCAATATTGCCATTGTCTAAAAAATTATCAGAAAAAGCAGACGAAGTATATCAAAAACTTTCAAAGAAATTTATGTGTGATTATGATGAAGCAGGTTCTATTGGAAAACGATATAGAAGAGAAGATGAAATAGGAACACCATATTGTGTAACAATAGATTTTGATACATTAGAAGACGAAACAGTTACAGTACGTGATAGGGATACTATGGAACAAATAAGAGTGAAAATTGATGAACTTGAAAATTGGATTCAAGAAAAAATAGAATTTTAATTACAACTTCAGCAAAGTAATAATAAATGTTATATATAAATTTGGTTACTCTACTTTTTATAATGAACTAATAAGAAAATAAATAGAAAAATAGCAGATAAAACTATATGTATTTAACTGCTATTTTTTTGTTAAAACTAATTAAATTTTTATAATTGTAACTATTTCATTGCATAGAAAGTCATTTGACAAAATTCTGTAGTTTTTAGAATTCAAAAGCTGATTTCTGTAACATTTTTTAGAAATTTTAAAAATAAATGTAATATTACAAGATATAATATAAAATACAAATAGCGCGAAGATAATAATATTTTTATATTTGAGAGTGAAATTGTGGGGACCGTTCAAAAATTCCCAAAAGTTTGTAAAAACTTTTGTTAGAATTTTTAGAATGGGGATAACGAAAAAATATAAAAATATTATTATCTGGGAGCAAGTGATTTATATTTATAAATTCACAGCAATAATTTTAAACGATTGCCTTAGAATAATTGACAAAACGGCTAATAAAGGATAGAATATACAATGTATAAAAATGTATGAAAATTTATGAGAGGAAAGCAAAATATGGAATTTATAAAAACAATATTTACAAATAGAAAATTAGCATTTTCATTAGGAAAAAACGACTTTAAAAATAGATTCGCAAATACAAGTTTAGGAAGTATATGGGGATTTTTGCAACCATTTATATTTATGATTACTTATGTAATTGTATTTCAATATATTTTAAAAACAGGAAGTGCAGGAAATGATCCATATGTCGTATGGTTTTTACCAGGAATGGCAATGTGGCAATGCATAAATGACACAATACTAAATGCAAGTAGTTCAATTAGAAATTATAGTTATTTAGTAAAAAAAGTAGTATTTCCAGTAGATATCATACCAATTATTTCCATAATAGCCAGTAGTTTTGTAGCATTGTTTTTATTTGTTGTAGCAATTGTAGTTGGATGTATTTTTCATTATGTGCCAAACTTTTTACAAGTAATTTACATTATTATAGCAGCATATGCATTTATGATAGCATTTACAAGATTCACATCAGCAGTTACAACTTTAGTACCAGATTTTTCACAATTGCTAGGAATTCTAATGCAATTATTTTTCTGGTTCACGCCAGTTGTATGGAATTTGTCAATGCTTGAAAATCATCCAATAATTTTAGCAATAATGAAATGCATTCCATTTAATTATTTAGTATCAGGATTTAGAGATTCATTTATATCAAGCAATATTGTAACAGAAAACAATTGGATTTATACAATTGTATTTTGGATAATTACTATTGTAATGTTTATATGGGGAAATTACATTTTTAAAAAGAGTAAAAAAGATTTTGCGGATGTATTATAAAATATACAATTTTATATTCGTTCAAACTAAAAAATATAGATAGGATAGGTAAAAATGAGTGAAAAGATAGATGTATTACTTGCAACCTATAATGGAGAAAAATATTTAAAAGAACAAATTGATAGTATATTAAATCAAACATATCAAAATATTAATTTAATCATTTCAGATGATTATTCAACAGATGGAACAAGAGAAATCTTAAAAGGATATGAGCAAAAAGATGAAAGAATAAAAGTATATTACCAAGAAAAAAATCAAGGATATATTAAAAATTTTGAATTTCTCTTAAAACAAGTAACATCTGATATATATATGTTATCAGACCAAGATGATGTATGGCTACCAGAAAAAATAGAAAAATCATATGAAACATTAAAAAATGAAAATGCAGATTTAGTATTTGGAGACTTAGAAGTAGTAGATGAAAATTTAAATACTATTTATCCATCATTCAATAAATTTATGCTATTAGATAGAAAAATTAAGAAATACATCAATACATACAAATTAAATTATTTATATAATTGTATAACTGGTTGTACTATAATGTCAAAGAAAAAGTTTATAGAAAAAGTCCTACCATTTCCATCAACAACAAAATACATGCTACATGATTATTGGTTAGGAATTATTGTATCAATAGAAGGCAAATTAGCTTACATACCTGAAAAATATATAAAGTATAGACAACATGGAAATAATCAAATTGGAACAGACAAAATATCACATAAATTTAATAAATTTGAACAAGTAAGAAATTTATTTATTGATGTTAAATTAGGAGTTTTTGGAGCTTATTTAGATAATAATAAAAAATTTCCTAAAGAATTACAAAAATTAAACAATGATGCATATGAATATTTTAAAACATTATCACAAAAAAAATATTTTAATTTTAGAGGTTGGAAAACATTCCATAAACTATATAAAACAGAAACACTTATATATTATATAGAAAACTTTTTGATTATGAATATACCATTAATTGGAAAAATATTATTCAAAATAAAATATGTAATATTAAAAATAATGGGGAAAAGATAAAGATGGAAGCTAAAAATAAAATATTAATAAAGAAAATAGTATTTATACTAATATGTTTAGTTATTATAAGTATAATAATAAATTTAAATTGCAATGTTGTAAATGCAGAATTAATACAATTAAAAGATAATTCACCAAGGCAAATGATGGGATATATATTAAAAACAAAAGGAAACGAAGTAATTGTAATTGATGGAGGATTAAAGGAAGATGAACCTAATCTTTTAGAACATATTAAAAAATTAGGAGGAAAAGTTGATGCATGGTTTTTAACGCATCCACATATGGACCATGTTCAAGCTTTTATGGAAATAGTATATAATACTGATATTAAAATAGAAAACATATATGTTACATTAAATGATTTAAATTGGTATCAAAAATACGCAGGAGAAAGGCTATTAGAAGTAGAAGAATTTTTTAAGATATTGCAAAATGAAAAAATAAAAGAAAAGATTAAATATGTAGAACAAAATGAAAATATTAATATTGATAATATAAAATGTGAAATATTAGGAGTTTGTAATCCAGAAATAACAGTTAACGCAGTAAATAATTCCAGTATGGTTATAAAAATGAATATAAATAAAACAAGTATTGTGTTTTTAGGGGATACAGGAGCAGAAAGTGGAAAAAAATTATTAGAAACACAAAAAGATAAATTAAAAGCAGATATTGTACAAGTTGCACATCATGGACAAAATGGTGTGGAAAAAGAAGTTTATGAAGCAATACAAGCTAAAATCTGTTTATGGCCAACACCACAATGGCTATGGGATAATGATTCGGGAAATGGTTATAACACAGGGATTTGGAAGACAATAGAAACAAGAAAATGGATGGATGAGTTAGGAGTAAAAGAACATTATATTGAAAAAAATGGAGACACTACTTTAACATTATAAAAATAAATTAATAAAAAGTATTAAATAAAATTTGAAATTCTATAAAAAATCAAACTGCAAGGAGGAAAAAACGTGAAAGATAATGAAGAACAAGAAGAATACGTAATTGAGATAGACAATTTAGGTAAAGACTATAAAATGTTTGACAAAAAAATGGATAGATTAGTAGAAACAATAATTCCAATTGCAAAGAGACATCATACTTTTAAAGCAATGGAAGACTTTAATTTAAAAGTAAAAAAAGGTGAAGTTTTAGGAATTCTCGGAAAAAATGGAGCAGGTAAATCAACATTACTAAAAATGATAACAGGCGTTGTAACACCAACAAATGGAAGTATAAAAGTAAACGGAAAAATCAGCTCATTATTAGAATTAGGAACAGCATTTAATATGGAATTAACAGGAATAGAGAATATTTATCAACATGGACAAGTAATGGGACTTACCAATGAGCAAATAGAAGAAGTAAAACAAGATATAATAGATTTTGCAGATATAGGAGAACATCTATATCAACCAGTAAAAACGTATTCTTCTGGAATGTTTGCAAGACTTGCATTTGCATGTGCTATAAATGTAAACCCAGATATTTTAATAGTAGATGAAGTACTATCTGTAGGAGATATTGCCTTCCAATTAAAATGCTTTAAGAAGTTTGAGCAATTCAAAGAAAAAGGAAAAACTATTCTTTTTGTTACACATAATGTTACAGATATAATAAGAAATTGTACAAGAGCAATAATTATAGATGAAGGAAAGAAAATATTTGACGGACAAGTTAAAGAGGCAGTAGAAAGATATAAGAAAATAATAGTAAAATTAGATAAAAAAGAAGAAAAGAATTTAGAAGAAATTATCCAAAAAGAAGATGAAGTAGAAAAAATAAAAGAAGTAAAAGAAAATACTAATTGGAAAGATTATCTAGAAGTAAATCCAAATTTAATACAATATGGAAACGAAAGTGCAGAAATAATAGATTTTGGAATTTTTGACGAAGAAGGAAATATAATAACTTCAATTGAAAACGATAAAGAAGTAATATTAAAATCAAAAGTGAAGTTCAACAAAGACGTAAATGATCCTATTTTTACAATGACAGTAAAAGATTTCAAAGGATTAGATATAACTGGAACAAATACTGTTCAACAAAAAATAGCAACAGGAAAATTTAAAAAAGGTGATACAGCAATAGCAGAGTTTAAACAAAAATTAAGTTTAGCTCCAAATAAATACACACTATCTTTCAGTTGTACAAAATTTAATGCAAATGGAGAGTTAGAAGTTTTAGATAGAAAATATGATGCTTTATTAGTAGAAATAACTTCAACCAAAGACTGCGTAGGACTATTTAGATTAGATTCTGATATAACTATATCTAAAATATAAAGTATGGAGGAGTATATAAATGATATTAAATATGTTTGAAGCAAATATAATAAAGTGGTATCCATTTAAAGAGGATAAAGCAATACTTCAAATAGGAATCAATGAATCAATCACGAAAGAATTAAAGAAAATATGCAAAAAAATTGATGTTATTTCAAAACCTGAAGAAATAGGAAATAATACAAAATATTATTATGTACTTATATATGGTTGTGAAAATTATGAAAATATAATTGAAAAAGCTAAAAAAGTTTTAGATGAAGAAGGAAGCTTATTATTAGTAGGAAACAATGATTTAGGAATAAATAATTGGAGCAAATATAGCGGTATTGATGAATTAGAAAATCATACTAAGAAAATCAATACAATATTCAAGATAAAAGAAGAACTAGAAAACAATTTTTTAGAAGAAACAAATACTTTTTATGTATTTCCTAATTATAAATTGCCAGAAATAATAATAAATAAAAATTTAAAAATAGAAAAAAGTTATTTAGAAAAATATTGTCCAACAATAGAAGAAAACGACATAAAAATATTTGATGAATCAAAGGTATTAAAAAACATAGTATCAAATAATCCTGAAATGATGGAATTTTTTGCAAATTCATACTTTATAGAAGCATCAAAAAAACAAATAGAAACAAATATAAAATTAGTGTCTTATAATAATTGTAGAAATTCAGAATATAGGTTAATAACAATTATATCAGATGATATTGTAAAAAAAATCCCAGCTGAGCCAGAAGCACAAAAACAAATAGATAATATGAAAAATATTATAAACGATATAAAACAATATTCAATAGATATATTAGATTATGAAAAAGATGGCTTAATATATAGTAAACTTATAAAAAATGCTAAAACTCTAGATCAAATATTAGGAGAAAATTATAATAATTTAGATTATGTAGTAAAAATATTAAATGATATAAAGGAAAAATTATTAAATTGTGAAGTATATGAAGAAAACAATTTACATATTATGAAAAAAGCATTTTGGGATATGGTTCCAAAAAACTGTTTCTATATAGATAACAAATATATATTTTTTGACCAAGAATGGGAAACAGAAAATTTACCTGTTGAATTTATAATATATCGTTCAATAACAAATTCTTATGATTTAGTAAGAAAGATAAATGTTGATGAATTATTAGAAAAGTTAGGAATTTTACAATATAAAAAAGATTTTGAAAAAATAGATGCTGAATTAAGAAAACCAATAATAAATGAAGATTTATATCAAGAAATATATTGTAAAGAAATAAAAGCAATAGATAATTTAATAAATGATAAAAGAATAGCAGAAGAAGTAATAAAACAGGTACAAGAAGATAATAATAAAAAACAAGAATATATAATAGCACTTGAAACAGACAATTTGAAAAAACAAGAATATATAAAAGCTCTTGAAGAAAAAAACGAGCAATATGAAAAAAAACTAGAAAGAAAAAGATTTTTTGGGAAGGAATAAAAATGTTTATAGATAAAATTTTTATACGAGGATCAAAAGCAAGAGAAATATTAAAAAAAATATATATAAAATATAGTAAAGAAGAAAGAACATATAAAAAGTGGATAATACAAAATGAACCAAATAAAAAAGGACAAAAAGAACAAAAAAAGACAAAATTTAAAATACAACCTAAAATTAGTATAGTTGTACCATTATATAATACACCTAAAAAATTTTTGAATGAATTAATAGAAAGCTTAAAAAAACAAACATATTCAAACTGGGAATTATGTTTAGCTGATGGAAGCCCAGAGCCTATAAAATTTATTAATAAATATTTAGGGGATAAAAGAATTGTATATAAAATAATTGGTGAAAATAAAGGAATTTCTGGAAATACAAATGAAGCAATTAAACTAGCAACAGGCGATTATATTGGATTACTTGATCATGACGATTTATTACCACCATTCTCATTATATGAAATAGTAAAAACAATAAATGAAAATCCAAAAGTAGAATTTTTATACTCAGATGAAGATAAATTAGAAATTGCCAATGGTCCAAGATATGGAGTATTTTTTAAACCAGACTTTTCTCCATACACATTAAATAGTGCAAATTATATATGTCATTTTAGTATATTTAAAAAAGAATTGATGGACAAACTAGGTGGTTTAAAAAGTGAGTATGATGGAAGTCAAGATTGGGATATTGTAGCAAGAGCAGTAGAAAATACCGATAAGATTGAACATATAGCCAAAGTATTATATCATTGGAGAGTACATCAAAATTCAACTGCTGGAAATTCTGATTCTAAACCATATGCTTTTGAAATAGGGAAGAAAGTAATAAAAGATCATGTAAAAAGAACTCTAAATACAGATGTTGAAGTTACTGATGGATTAACTCCTGGAAGTTATAAAATAAAGTATAAAGTAAAAGATAATCCAATGGTTAGTATAATAATTGACGCTGAAGATTTAGAAGATGAAAAAATACAAGAACTAATACAAAAAGTAAAAATTACCACATATACAAATTATGAAATACTTGTAATTACAAATAAAGATATAGAAAATGTTGATAAAATAATAAAGCCACAAAGTAATATATTTGAAGCCTATAATCAAGCAGTAAATGAAATAGAAGGCAAATATTTTATAATTGTAGATAAAAATCTAATTAAAATAGATAGCAAATCATATATAGAAGATTTACTAGGTATCTGCCAAGATGAAAATGTTGGAATAGTAGGAACAAAATTATATAACAAAAAAGATGAAGTAGAACATAATGGAATAATTATAGGAATGAATGGAATAGGAGATTTCTTATATAAAGGTGTTCAAAAAGATGTTGGAACATATATGCAAAGACTTTCAATTATACACAATGTATCATGTGTATATGTAAAATATGCAATGATAGATAAAGAAATATTCATGCAAATTAATAAATTCACAGATGAATTTACAGGTTTAGGTGTAAGCATAGATACATGTATGAAAATTTTAGAACTTGGAAAACAAGTTGTAATAAATCCTATTATTTCAATATGTGTAGAAAAGCTATCACAAATAGATAAAGTAGATGAAGATAAGATACAAGATAAATGGAAAAAACAATATGAAAAAGGAGACATTTATTTTAGTCCAAATTTAGATAAAACTAATACAGGGATATCAATAAAGTCTTAGAATATAAATTTTATTTAGATTACAAAAAATAGGATTGAAATGAGGAAAAATATGAAAGAAGTAGATATTATAGTACCAATATATAATGCATATGAATATACAGAAGAATGCATAAAAAGTATTATAAAAAATACTGATTTAAATATAAACACATTAGTATTAATAAATGATAAAAGCCCAGATGAAAAAATATTACCAATGCTAAAAAAATATCAAAAAGATAATGAAGGAGCAAATATAGTAGTATTAGACAATGAACAAAATATGGGTTTTGTTAAAACTGTAAATAAAGGTATGCAATATTCTGAAAATGATGTAATTTTACTAAATAGTGATACAGAAGTCACAAAAAAATGGATAGAAAAAATTCAAGTATGTGCATATTCAAATGAATATATAGCAACAGTAACACCTCTTACTAATAATGGAACAATATGTTCTGTTCCTAATTTCGGAATAGATAATGAACTTCCACAAAATATGACATTAGAAGAATATGCAGAAATGATAGAAAAAACTTCAAAAAATAGATATCCTGAGCTTACAACTGGTAATGGATTTTGTATGTATATAAAAAGAAAAGTAATAAATGAATTAGGACTATTTGATGAAGAAACTTTTGGTAAAGGATATGGAGAAGAAAATGATTTCTGTTATAGAGCCTTAGATAATGGATATATAAATGTTTTATGCGATAATACATTTATATATCATAAGGGAACGCAAAGCTTTAAAAAAGAAAATATGACTGCATCAAGAGCAGCACTAATAGATGAACATATGAATCTATTAAGAAAAAAGCATCCAATATATGTACAAAAAACAGATAATTTTATTGCAAATAATCCTTTACGCGATATTCAAGAAAACGTAAATTTAAATATATTATTATATAACAAGAAAAAGATATTATATTTGGTAAATGAATGGGAAGAAAATATGGAAATGACAGGAGGAACATCATTACATATAAAAGATATTATCCAATCAAATAATAAAAACAACATAGCAAGTTTTGTATTAGCACCATATAAAGAAGATTTATCAAAATTTAAACTATATTTATACACAGACAAATATGCAAAAGAAATAGCAAACTATAAAACAGATATTAATTGTTATGGACAAATAATATATACAAATAATTCATACAAAGAAATGTTAGAAAATTTATTTGATAGCTTTAATTTTGATATATTACATGTACATCACTTTTTATTCCAAACATTTGATGCAATAGATATAGCAAAACAAAAAAATGTATATTCAATAATAACTCTACATGACTTATATATGAAATGTCCATCAATAAATATGGTATATAGAGATAAATACTGTGAGTATGATGAAAATAAAGATTGTTCAAAGTGCTTAAATTCAAGATATGGTGTCAATAGCGATATATTATCAAATTGGCAAGAAACTTGTAAAAATGTTCTAAAAAAATTTGATAAAATAATTGTTCCATCTGAAAATACAAAAAAGATATTTGAAAATATTTATAAAGATATAGAAATTGAAGTTGTAGAACATGGTGTAGAAATTATAACAACTAATAAAAAACAGAAAAAGACTGATAAAGAAACTTTTGATGTTGCTTTTGTTGGTGCTATGGCTATTCATAAAGGAAGTAATATCTTAAAAGAATTAATAAAAGAAAACAAGAATTCAAATATAAAAATACATTTATTTGGAAAAGCTAATGACAAAGAATTAAGTAAAAATAAGACAAATTATATAAACCATGGATCATATAAACGAGGAGAATTACCACAGTTACTTATAAATAATGATATAGATTTAATATGTATATTTGCAACTTGGCCAGAAACATATTCATATACATTAACAGAATGTTACATGGCACAAATTCCAATACTTACATTCAATATAGGAGCTGTAGGAGATAGAGTTAAAGAAGATAAACTAGGATGGATATTAGATTTTCCAAGTGATTCAAACAAAATATTAGAAAAAATCAGTGAAATCAAAGAAAACAAAGAAGAATACAAAAATATTGTAGAAAAATTTAAAGAATATAACTTTAAAAATTTAAAGGAAATGCAAGATTATTATTTAAAATTATACAACAACATTCATAATGAATATAAAATTTCTGATATATACAATTTTATGAATTATAGAAATAAAGCAAAAGAATTGGAATTTAATATATATCAATCACAATATGGACATGTTGTTCATAAATATGAAAAAATGAGAAGTAGTAAGCTATGGAAAATAGCAAAAAAAGTGAAATCTAAATTAAAAGGAAATTAAAATATGACTGAATTATTAAAGAAAATAGAAAAAAAATTAAGTAAAGTAAGATATTTAACAGAAGCTATTTTTGTAATTATATGTCTATTCTTTTTAGTACAGTTAATATGTACTAAAAAATATAATGGATATTTTCATAAATTATATTTATTAGGTACAATGATTTATTTAAGTATATCTGTAATAAACATAATTTATAATTTTATAAAAGATAAGCATCATATCGAAAGATTATTTATAAATATTGCAATACCAATAGGATTATGCTTTGCTATATTTATGATACCAGGACATGTACCAGATGAAAATACACATTTTTATAAAGCGTATGATATATCATGTGGAAACTTAATAACAAAAATAGATGCTAATGGAGAATCGTTTATTACAGTACCAAAAGATTTGGTAAATTATAATAAAGCATTGAATAATTACTATAGTTTAAGAGAGTTAGCTTCAACACAAACAAATTACAAAGATACCCAAAAAGTTATATCAACAGCACAAGGAAATAGCTTTATCACATATATATTTTCTGCGATAGCATTTTTTATAGTAAGAATTTTAAATATACCTATTTTTTATGGAATTATATTAGGAAGATTATTTAATTTAAGTTTTTATATTTTTATGCTTTATTTAGCAATTAAAAAAATACCTTTTGGAAAAAAAGTATTAGCAATATATGCTTTAATGCCAATGTGTATACAACAAGCTAGTTCTTTTTCACCAGATGCTGTTATAAATGCTATTTTATTATACTATATAGCTCATTCAATATACTTAATTTTTAAAAAGGAAAAAATATCAATTAGAGAATTGCTTATTTATATCATTCTTACACCTATTATAGGTATTATTAAAATGGTATATATACTAATTGCAGGAGTTGGATTCTTAATTATAAAAAGAAAGGATATTGCTAAAAAAACTAAAGTAGCAATAATAGCAATTACTATTTTATTAGGTTCAACAGCATTATTTGGAATGCTTATATTATCGCCAAAATATGAAATGGTACCAGAATCTACTAAAGAATACATGAAAAATATGAATGTAGATTCTTCTAAACAGATACAAACTATGATAAGTAGTCCAAAACATGTTATAAAGGCATTTATATATGATTATTACAATATGGGAAATTATTATATAAACTCAGCAATTGGAAGTGAATTAGGTTGGTTAGAAATAAATCCAGCACAAATTGTAATAACAGCTTATTTAATTTTATTATTAGCTTCAATATTATTTGAAGAACATAAATATCAATTTAATTTAAAAAACGCATTATGGATTATATTAATAGTTTTAGGAGTTATGACTTTAACACAAATCGCTTTATATGTAGGATTTACACCTATTGGAGCAGAATTTATTGGAGGAATACAAGGTAGATATTATATACCAACTTATATATTATTGTTATTATGTTTATGTAGAAAAAAATATAATTTATGTACAACAAATTCAGAAATTAAACTAATATGTATCTCTAGTATTTTAAATATATTAATTATTTTTGAAATGATGAAATATTTTATATAGGAAAGGAAAAAAATGAAAACTTTAATAATAATACCAGCATATAACGAAGAATTAAATATAGAAAAAACAATAAAAGACTTAAAAGATAATACAAATTATGACTATTTAATTATTAATGATTGTTCAAAAGATAAAACAAAGGAAGTATGTAAGAAAAACAAATTTAATATTTTATCATTACCAATTAACTATGGTTTAACAAGTGGAATACAAGTTGGTATGAAATATGCATACAAAAACAATTATGACATTGTTATCCAATTTGATGGCGATGGACAACATCAAGCAACTTATTTAAAAGACTTAGTAAAAGAAATAGAAAATGGAAATTGTAATATTGCAATTGGATCAAGATTTGTAAATAAAAAGAAACCAAAAAATATGAGAATGTTTGGAAGCATATTATTAACATTAGCAATTAAGATTACAACAGGTCAAAAAATAAAAGATCCAACATCAGGAATGCGAGCATATGACAAAAAAGCAATTGAATATTTTATAAAAAATCCAAGTTTAACACCAGAACCAGACACATTAGTTTATATGTTAAAGAAAAAAATGAAGATAAAAGAAGTACAAGTAGAAATGAGAGAAAGAGAATATGGAGAAAGCTACTTAAAACCATTAAAATCTGCAGAATACATGATAAACATGTTTTTCTCAATTATATTTATACGAGCTATGACAAGGAAAGATAAAAAATAAAAAAAGGAGGAATATATAAATGACAATTACACTAAGAGTTATATTAATAATATGTTCTTTAATTTCATTTATATTATGTATTACAAGAATAAAACAATCAAAATTAAAAATAGAAAATTCAGTCATATGGATGATAGGAAGTATTTTATTAATAATCATGAGTATCTTTGCAAATGCAGTAGAATGGATAGCAAATAAACTAGGATTCATGGCTCCAGTAAATTTTGTATTTTTAGTAATAATAGGATTTTTACTAATACAAGCATTTATAGACAACATGAGAATATCAACACTAAATGAAAAAATAAAAGATTTAAACCATTACATTGCTTTAAAAGAAAAAGAGAGGGAATAGGGGACGTTCCTTAAAATCCCTTCTAGAAGGGAAAAAGGGACAGTCCTTTAATTGGAGGAAAAAAATGAGCCAATATAAATTATCAATTATAGCAGCAGTTTATAATTTAGAGGACTATTTACCAAGATGTTTAGATGCGTTAGTAAATCAAACATTACAAGAAATAGAAATTTTATGTGTAGACGATGGATCAACAGATTCAGCTCCCCAAATTATTGATGAATATGCAAAAAAGTATCCAAATAAAGTAAAAGCCTTTCATAAACAAAATGGAGGAGAATTTACTACACGAAATTATGGGTTAGAAAGAGCAACTGGAGAATATGTAACATTTGTCGACACAGATGACTATGTAGAATTAGATTGGGCAGAAAAATTATATAATGCAGCAAAAGAAAATGATGCAGACTTAGCTGTGTGTGGATTTGAAAGAATTGATTTAGATACAGGAAAAGTGGTATCAACTAATATGACTAATTTTGGAAATACTGTTAAAACTATTAATTCTAAAGATGATTTTATGCTATTTATTAATCCAGCCCCTTGGAATAAAATTTATAAATTAGAAAAAGTAAAAGATTTGAGATTCCTTAACTTTAGAGGATTTAATGATATGATATTTTTAACCAGTAGCTATACAAAAATTGAAAAAGTAGCATTTGTTCCAAATGTACTATATCATTATTTCTTAAGATACGATTCTCAAATTCATAGTGTTAATAAACAAGACGTTGAAAACTTCAAAAAATACTTATTAGATTTAAAAAGCTTATACATAAAAGAAAAAAAATATGAAGAAATGAAATATATTTTAGATTTAATGGCGTTTATCCATTTAGGAACATCTGTTATGTATAGAGTTTCTTATGATAAAAATATTAATATGAAAAAAATGCTTAAAGATACAATAAAATATTTAGATGAAAATTTTTCAACATGGAGGAAATCACCTTATTTAAAATTAGGATACTCCTTAAAAAAAGGATTTACACATACTGGATTATGGGGAGTTTCTAAATTATATAAATGGAACATACCCATTGTATATATAAAATTATATCGTTTTATGATAGATAAATTAAAAATAGATATAAAATTTTAATAGGAGATAATATGGTAAAAAACGAACAATTTAAAAAGAACTTTATTTGGAATTTAATTGGCACAACTTTTAATGCATTTAACTCATTATTTTTTATGGTTATAATAACAAGAATTAATGGATTAGAAGATGCAGGAATATTTACAATAGCATTTTCCACAGCATGCATATTATATATGATTGGAATTTACGCAGGACGTATATATCAAGTTACTGAAAATGACAAAAGCATAGCAGACAAAGATTATATAGTAAACAGAATAATATCATGTTTAGCAATAATTATAATAAGTATAGTATTTGTAATAATAAGAAAGTATGACATATATAAATCAAGTATATTTATTATTTTAGCTACATATAAAGCCTTGGAAGCATTTAGTGATGTATTTTACGGAATAATGCAAAAACAAGAACTACTAGAAAAAGCTGGAAAATCAACATTTATGAAGGCATTTATAAGTGTAATTATATTTACAATAATAGATTGCCTAACACATAATTTAGTTTTAGCATCATTTTCAATAGTTATTACATTCTTAAGTATAATTATATTTTATGATATAAAAATAACAAGAAAAATCATGAATAAAGACACTAAAGTAGTAGCTAATAATGTAATAACAATATTTAAGAGTGGATTTTTTACTTTTGCAATAGCATTTTTAGGTTTATATATAACAAATGCTCCAAAATATGCTATTGATAATTTTCTAACAGAAGATATACAAGCAATATTTGGAATAATAGTTATGCCAGCAACGGTTATGGGATTACTTGCACAATTTATAATACATCCATATTTAAATGAAATATTTGAATTATATAAAACAAATCAATATGGAAAATTAAAAAAATTATTATATAGAATTATTTTAGTTATTTTTGGATGTGGAGTTATATGTTCCCTTGCAGGATATCTATTAGGAACACAAGTTTTAGGATTTATATACGGATTAAATCTTACATTATACAAAAATGCTTTACTTGCAATATTAGTTGCAGCAACATTTTACACTATGGCAGGAATTATTTCACCAATACTTGTAACAATGAGATATACTAAAATTCAATTTATTATATATATGGCAATTTCTATTATGGAATTTTTATTATGTAATATATTAGTAAGCAGACTAGAAATTAATGGAGCAATTATAGCTTATTTTGCTACAATGATTATATATTTTATTACATTCTTTATAGTATCAATGTTTATTATAAATAAAAAACAAGCAATATCAAGTAAGGAGAATCAGTAATTATGAACATACTATACACATTAAATGATAAATTTGTACCACAAGTAGCAGCAGGAATTTGCTCAGTTTGTGAAAACAATAAAGAAATGGATAATATTACATTTTATTTAATATCTAAAGAGATATCAGAAACAAATAAGAAAAAGCTAATTGATTTTGGAAAAAGCTATAATAGGGATGTAATAATAAAAGAATTAGGTGACATTAATCAATATTTTGATTTTGAATTTGACACTACTGGATGGAATTCAATAGTACTTGCAAGACTAATTTTAGACAAATTTTTGCCAAATGAGGTAGAAAAAGTGTTATATTTAGATGGAGATACAATTGTTAGAGGTAGTTTAGAAGAATTATGGAATACAGATTTAAAAGATTATGTCTTAGCAGCAAGCATAGAACCAACAGTTGATAAAAAAAGAAAAAATGATTTAGGATTAGAAAAATATCCATATTATAATGCAGGAGTTTTATTAGTAAACTTAAAAAAGTGGAGAGAAGAAAAAGTAGGAAAAGCAATATTAGATTTTTACAAAAAAAATGATGGTAAATTATTTGCAAATGATCAAGATGCAATAAATGGATCATTAGTAGGAAAAATATATACTTTGTTACCAAAATATAATTTTTACAATATATTTTATCAATATTCTTATAAATTCTTAAAAAAATTAATGAATCCAGTAAAATATTTTGAATATGAAGAATTTATAAATTGTGTAAAAGAACCTATAATAATTCACTATTTAGGAGAAGAAAGACCATGGAGAAAAGGAAATCACCACAAATATAAAAATGATTATATAAAATATTTAGATAAAACTCCATGGAAAGGACAAAATTACGAAGAAGGCTGGAATTTATATTTTATTTGTTGGGATATATTTAATTTTGTAACAAAACCATTTCCACGGATTAAGATATAAAATAATCAATTCATTAATACCAACATTTATGAAAATAAGAGCTAAAAATATAAAAAAGTAATAAAAAGGAGAGAAAAATGGAACCAAAAATTTCAATTATAATTCCTGTATATAATGCAGAAAAATATTTACATAGGTGCTTTGAAAGTATTTTAAATAACAAATATAGTAATTTAGAGATTATACCTGTAAATGATGGTTCAAAAGATAACTCACAAAAAATACTTGACGAATATAAAGAAAAATATCCAGATATATTTTTTCCAATATTACAAGAAAACCAAGGAATTGGAATGGCAAGAAACAATGCTTTGGAAAAAGTTACAGGTGAATATGTGATGTTTATTGACAATGATGATTTTATAGATAATGACTATATATATTCGCATGTAAAAGAATTAGAAAATGATGATTATGATATGATATTATCAGGATATAAGAGAGTAACTGATACATCAACACAATTTAGTGTTCATTTTGATAAAGAATATCCATGGTCAAGATATATTTCTATAGCACCTTGGGGAAGATTATATAAAACAAAATTTTTAAAAGATAATGATATCAAATTTTTGAAAACTCCTATTGGAGAAGACATATATTTTAATTTACAAACAAATACCTTGGCTAAGAAAATAAAAATTATAGGATATGAAGGTTACAATTGGTATCAAAATAGTATAAGTGTAACAAATACAATAACAAATAAAATTAAAAAAATTGATATAATCGAATTATTAAATACTCACCTTGGGATTTTAAAAGAAAAAAATAGCATAACTGATGAAAACTACGATATTATCCAATTATATTTTTTACTTTTAATTATACAATTTTTACAATGGACAAGTAATAAATCAACATATAAAGAAGTTAGCCAAATATATGATAAATTATTCAATTGGATGGAAGAAAATTTTCCAAATTATAAAAAAATGAAATATTGGAAATTATCAAAAGGAGATAGACTAAAAATAAGATTAATTATTGCAACTGTTATGAAATTTCATAAGATACATCTAGGAAAATTATTAGTATATTTATATGGAAGAACACAATAATTAAAATTATATAAAATATTAGAAGAAAAGAAGATATAGGTTATACTATTAATAGAAACAAACTGAAGGGACTGAAAATGGAAAAAATAAAAGAAATATACAAAAAATATAAAGAAATTATTAATTATCTGATTTTTGGCTTTTTAACAACAGTTATCAATTTTGTATCTTATTATATTTGTGCAAGAATATTTTTGATAGATGAGGTTATAAGCAGTATATTAGCTTGGTTTATATCAGTGCTATTTGCATACATAACAAATAAATTACTAGTATTTGATCAACATACAGATAATATAAAATTTTTAATAAAAGAGATGGTGTCATTTTTTTTAGCAAGAATAGCATCTGGAATCTTATTTGATGTAGGAACTTTTGCAGTAATGGTCAAAGTTCTTCATATAAATGATATTATATCTAAATTTATTACACAAGTTATGACTATTATTACAAATTATTTATTAAGTAAATTAGTTATATTTAAAACAAAAAAATAAAATGTAGGAGTTTAATATGAAAAAAGTATCACTAGTTATACCAATGTATTGCGAAGAAAAAGTAGTAGAGGAATGCTATAAAAGAGTAGTAAATATTCTAAAACAATTAGAAAATTATGAATATGAAATTATATTTATTAATGATGGAAGTACAGATAAAACATTAGAAATATTACAACAAATTGCAGAAAATGATAAACAAGTAAAAGTTATATCATTTTCTAGAAACTTTGGGCATCAAGCAGCTGTTACAGCAGGATTAAAAGAAGTAACAGGAGATGCTATAATAATTATAGATGCAGACCTTCAAGATCCACCCGAATTAATACCAGATATGTTAAAAAAATGGGAAGAGGGAAATGAAGTTATTTATGGAAAAAGGAAAACCAGAAAAGGAGAATCAGCATTTAAACTATTAACAGCAAAAATGTTCTATAATATGTTAAATGCATTATCAGATGTAGAAATTCCAAAAGATACAGGAGATTTCCGTTTAGTAGACAGAAAAGTAGTAGATACAATTAATGATTTACCAGAGCATAATAAATTTTTAAGAGGTTTGTTTAGTTGGGTTGGATATAAACAATATGCATATGAATATGAAAGACAAGAAAGATTTGCAGGAGAAACAAAATATCCATTAAAAAAGATGTTAAAATTAGCATCTGATGGGATTATCAGCTTTTCTGGAAAACCGATTAAATTAGTAGGAGCTTTAGGTATATTTTCAATAATTATTTCTATTATTATATTGATTTATGCCTTGATTTCTTATGCTTTTAAGTTAAATAATTTGTCTGCTGGATGGACTTCTATTATGGTGGCGATTACATTTTTTGCAGGTGTGCAATTATTATCATTATGGGTTATTTCTGAATATATAGGAAGAATTTATGATGAAGCCAAAGGAAGACCGCAGTATGTTATTGACAAAAAAATAAATATTGAAAAATAATGTAGATTTATAACATACTTGAATATATATATACTAAAATAGCTGTAATTCCAATAATTGGCTGTATAAAATTTATTGACAAAATATGTAGAAAAATATAAAATAAAAAAGGAACAAATTGAAAATAAATTTAAATAATAATTGTATTTTTTGAAAGGGTTGATTATTAATAATGAAAAGATTTAAATTCGTATCAAGTTTAATATTGGGTATCTTAATCTTCAATATAGTATCTGTATTAGTTTTTGCTAGTAACGCAGAAACTACACAAGTAAAAGAAGGTGTAGAAAATACGCTGCAAAATGAAAAAAAGCAAAATACAGAAAGTGCTAATACAAATTCAAATATAATGAATAGTACACAAAACAATAACACAAATGTAGCTAATAGTACTAATACAAATAACACTAATATTTCATCAAATAATACAAATACAACAACCAATAACACACAAAATAATATTAATACAAATACAGTAAATAGTATGCAAAATTCAATTAATCAAAATACTACAGATGTGTCAGATAAAGATGAACAAATAGAATCAATAAATTCAGGAATAATGTTAACAAGTACACAAGAAACAATAGGAGTTCAATATAGAGCTCATATTCAAGACAGTGGATGGTCAGATTATGCTCAAGATGGAGCAACAATAGGAAAAATTAACAGTGGAAAGAGAATGGAAGCTATTAATATTAAACTATTAAATGGACCAGCAAATGCAAAGATTGAGTATCAAAGTCATGTTCAAGACATAGGATGGCAAAGCTGGGCATCAAATGGAGCATTGTCTGGAACAGAAGGTAGATCAAAAAGAATTGAAGCTATAAAAATCCGTCTTGTGAATGTATCTGACTATAGTGTAGAATATAGGACATATGTACAAGGTCAAGGATGGCAAAAATGGAAAAAAGATGGGGAACAATCAGGAACAGTTGGAGAAAATGCAAGAATAGAATCTATTCAAATAAAAATAACAAAAAAATCTGAAATAACTCAAGAACCAGAAGTACAATATCAAGCACATGTACAAAATGTAGGATGGCAAGAAAAAGTAGTTGAATGCATAGCAGGAACAACAGGTAAAGCTCAAAATATGGAAGGTATAAAGATTACATTAAATGAAATGCCAGCAGGAGGTAAAATTACATATCAAGCTCATGTTCAAGATATAGGATGGCAAAATTGGGTATCAAATGGAGCCTTAGCTGGAACACAAGGAAAATCAAAAGCAATAGAAGCAATAAAAATTAAACTAGAAAATATGTCAGGATATAGTGTAGAATATAGAGTTCATGTATCAGGATATGGATGGCAAAAATGGAAAAAGAATGGAGAAATTGCAGGTACAACAGGATGTTCAAGAAGTGTTGAAGCAATCCAGATTAGAATTGTAAACTCAAATTTAGAAAAGGTAGAACCAGAAGTTACATATCAAACACACATTCAAGATGTTGGATGGCAACAAATGATGACAGAAGGATTTCTTTCAGGAACAGAAGGTAAAGCAAAAAGACTAGAAGCAATAAGAATACAATTACAAGATGTGCCAAGTGGAGCAAAAATTGAATATAAGACACATATTCAAGATATTGGATGGCAAGAATGGAAATCAGATGGAGAGCTATCAGGAACAGAAGGTAAAGCTAAAAGATTAGAAGCAATTCAAATAAGACTACAAGGGTTAGATCAATATACAGTAGAATATCAAGTACATATTCAAGATTATGGTTGGAGTCAATGGTATATTGATGGGGAAACAGCAGGAACAGTTGGACAAGGTAAAAGACTAGAAGCAATAAAAATTAGAATTGTTTCAAAATATAAAAGACAATATAAAGGAATTGATGTAAGTCAATGGAATGGAAGCAATATCAATTGGAAACAAGTAAAAGCTTCTGGAATTGATTTCGTCATGATAAGATGCGGATATAGAGGAGCTACATCAGGTGGATTATATGTAGACAATTGCTTTAAGAAAAATATTGAAGGAGCACAAGCAGCAGGAATTAATGTTGGAGTATACTTCTTCCCAGCATCAATAAATGTAACAGAAGCAGTTGAAGAGGCAAACTATGTAGCAGATTTACTAAAAGACTATAAAATTAAATATCCAGTAGCAATTGATTCAGAAACAGCACTAAATGACGCAACAGGAAGAGCTGATAAACTAGATAAACAAACAAGAACAGATACAATTGTTGCATTCTGCAATGCAATACAAGCAAAAGGATATACACCAATGGTATATGCTAGTAGAGATTGGTATTACAATAACTTAGATTATTCAAGACTTTCTCAATATGATATATGGTTAGCACATTATACAGGAAGTGCATCAAAATTATCAGACTTTAAGTATAAATATCATATGTGGCAATATACAAGTTCAGGAAGTATATCTGGAATTTCAGGGAATGTAGATGTAAATATAGGATATAAAAAATATTAGAATTAATAAGAAAAAGTACAAGAAAAAGCTTGTACTTTTTTATTTTAAATGATATTATATACACGTGAAATTAGAAAGGAAGTGTAAGTATGAAAATACTAATTACAGGAGCAAACGGAATGCTTGCAAAATCTGTAAGAAAAAGATTAGAAAAAAATGAATTAATTTGTACTGATGTAGAAGATTTAGATATAACAGATGAAAATGCTGTATTAAAATTTGTAGAAGAAAAACAACCAGAATATATAATTAACTGTGCTGCATATACAGCAGTTGATAAAGCAGAAGAAGCAGGAGAAATTGTAGAAAAAATCAATGCAATTGGACCAGAAAATTTGGCAAAAGCTGCAAAAAGTATAGATATTCCACTAATACATATTAGTACAGATTATGTATTTGGAGGAAATTTAGATATTGAAAAAGTATACAAAGAAGAAGATGCAAAAGCACCTGTAACAGCATATGGAATTACAAAATTACACGGAGAAGAAAAAATAAAAGAAAATACTGATAAATATTATATATTTAGAACAGCATGGTTATATGGAGACGGAAATAACTTTGTAAGAACAATGCTTAAACTAGGAGAGCAAAAAGACGAAATTAGTGTAGTATGTGATCAACATGGATCTCCTACATATGCAGAGGATTTAGCAAATATAATAGGAGAAGCGATTGAAAAGAAAATACCATATGGTATATATCATGCAACAAATCAAGGATATACAACATGGTATGATTTTACAAAGGCAATATTTGAATATGCAGGTATAATATGCAAAGTAAATCCAGTTACAACAGAAGAATACATTGAAATGATGAAAGTTACTCAAGCCAAAAGACCAAAAAATTCTCAATTATCAAAAGAAAAATTATTAGCACAAGGTATTACAGTACCTGATTGGGAAGATGCTTTAAAAAGATATTTGCAAGAAGAAGGCAAAATTGAAAAATAATTTTTAAAACTAAAACGCAGTAAGAAAGGATGAGAAAAATGAAAAACAGAAAGGGAATTATATTAGCTGGAGGAAGTGGAACAAGACTATATCCATTAACAATTGCAATATCAAAACAAATAATGCCAGTATATGACAAACCAATGATTTATTATCCATTATCAGTTCTAATGGAAGCAAACATTAGAGAAGTATTAATAATTTCAACTCCAAGAGATATTACAATTTTTAAAGAGTTATTAGGAGATGGAGCCCAATGGGGAATGCACTTTGAATACAAAGTGCAAGAAAAACCTAATGGATTAGCAGAAGCATTTATTATAGGAGAAGAATTCATAGGAGAAGATAATGTTGCTATGATATTAGGAGATAATATGTTTTATGGATCACACTTACCAGAAATTCTAAAAAGAGCAAATGCAAGAGAAAACGAATCAACAATTTTTGGATACTATGTAAAAGATCCAAGAGCATATGGAGTTGTAGAAATAGATAAAGACGGAAAAGCAATATCAATTGAAGAAAAACCAGAAAAACCAAAATCAAATTATGCAGTACCAGGACTATATTTCTATACTAATGACGTTATAGAAATTGCAAAAAATGTAAAACCATCAGCAAGAGGCGAACTAGAAATAACATCAGTAAATGACGAATACATGAAAAAAGGAAAACTAAAAGTAGAAAAAATAGGAAGAGGAATGACATGGTTTGACACAGGAACACATGATGCATTATTAGAAACAGCAAGCTTTGTACAAACAATAGAAAAAAGACAAGGAATGCAAGTAAGTTGTCCAGAAGAAATAGCATATAAAAATGGATGGATAACAGTAGAAAAATTATCAGAACTAGCAGACAAATACATGAAAACAGAATACGGACAATATTTAAAAGATTTAGCTACAATGTCAATAGAGACGGATTTTTTTGACAACGAATAATGTCAATAGGGACGGGCCTTTTTGACAACGAATAAAAATTATTAAATGATAGATAATAAATTTGTTCAAGAATTCGTCTAAATTATAAACAAATTCTAAAATTAACAAAGAAGGAGTGAAAAAATTGGGAAAGTTTAAAAAAATAGAGACTTCAATTGACGGAGTATATGTAATTGAACCATCTGTATTTGGAGATAATAGAGGATATTTTATGGAGACATATAGTAAAGCTGAATTTGAAGAGATTGGTTTAAATTATAATTTTGTACAAGATAATCAATCTAAATCTAGCAGAGGAGTTTTAAGAGGATTACATTTTCAAAAAGAAAACACACAAGCAAAATTAGTTAGATGTATAAAAGGAGAAGTATTTGATGTTGCAGTAGACTTAAGACCAGGAAGTAAGACATATGGAAAATGGGAAGGTGTAATTTTATCTGAAGAAAATAAAAAAATGTTTATGATACCTAGAGGATTTGCACATGGATTTTTAGTATTATCAGATGAAGCAGAATTCACTTATAAATGTGATGATATATATAATCATGAAGCAGAAGGAGGACTTGCATGGAATGATCCAGATGTAGGTATAGATTGGCCTTTAGGAGATATTAAAGTAGCAGACTTACTAACATCTGAAAAAGATGCAAAATGGCCATCACTAAAAGAATTAAAAGAAACAGATTTATTTAAGGGATTATAGAAGACATTTCTTAAAATCTATCTTAAAAAGGAAAAAGGGATTTCATTCTTAATGAAAAAAGACAAAGGTTTGTCCCTAAATTCCTAAAGGAAAAGAAAGGAAAAAGAAGAATGAGTAAAAATGTATTAGTAACAGGAGCAGCAGGTTTCATAGGAGCAAATTTTGCAGAGTATTTTGTAAATAAGCACCCAGATTATAAGGTAATAGTAGTAGATAAATTAACATATGCAGGAAATTTGGACAATCTAAAAAAAGTACAAGATAAGATAACTTTTGTGCAAGCAGATATATGTGATTTTGAAAAAATGAAAGAAATTTTTGATAAATATGATATTAATGGAGTAATTCATTTTGCAGCAGAATCACATGTTGATAATAGTATTAAAAATCCATTTGTATTTACACAAACAAATGTAATTGGAACACATACATTACTTGAAACTGCAAAACAAAAATGGGGAGAAGGTAGTCCTAATAAATTTGTACATATTTCTACTGATGAAGTGTATGGTTCATTAGGGGAAGACGGATATTTTACAGAAACATCACCTATAAAACCAAGTAGTCCATATTCATCATCAAAAGCAAGTTCAGATTTAATTGCACTTGCATATAAAGAAACATATAAAATGAATATTAATGTAACAAATTGTTCAAACAATTATGGTCCATATCAACATAATGAAAAATTAATTCCACATATGATTAAATTAGCTCTAAATAACGAAAAATTGCCTGTATATGGAACAGGAAAAAATATTAGAGATTGGTTATATGTAGAAGATCATTGTGAAGCAATAGATTTAGTATTTCATAAGGGAGTATCTGGAGAAAGATACAATATAGGTGGACACAATGAAAAAAGAAATATAGAAATTGTAAAATTAATTTTACAAAGATTAGGAAAATCAGAAGATTTAATAGAATATGTAGAAGATAGAAAAGGACATGACTATAGATATGCAATTGATCCAACAAAAATTAAAAATGAACTTGGTTGGTATCCAAAAACAAAATTCGAGGATGGAATTGTAAAAACAATCGATTGGTATTTAGAAAACCCTGATTGGTTAAAGTAATTGAGCTAAATACAAAAAAATAAAGTATTGGATGTTGAATATATATGGATTTATTAAAAAGTGAGACATACAAAAGATTTTTTTATCATGGAATAGAAAATAAAGAAGAAATGAAAGAAGGAATATTATATTTTTCTTCTAGAGAAATTTATGAAAAACACCAAAATGAAAATTGGTATAAAATATCTAATGAAATGATAATAAAAGAAATAATAGATTTGGCTACAAGTAGATATAGACAATTTTATCGTTTTTCTATTTTAAATGATGAGTATAATAGGTGTAATTTTAATGTTGACTATAATAAAATAAATCAGGAACTACAAGAAAAAGTTAAAGAATTACTAGAATCAGGAAAGATGATTAATACAAAAGCTGGAATATTTTTTATAAGAGAAGAGTCACAAAGATTAAATAGTATGCCTTATTATGTATATGGGAGAGGCCTTTTGGGAGAACAGGGATGGACGAAACAAATTTATAATATACTAATTAATTTAGAAAAGTTAGAAAATGAAAATATTTTAGAATATTATGAATGTTGGATGAATACAAAATTGCAAAGGGTTGTAGGTAGAGCCAATACAGAAGAAATTCGATATACTCAAAGAGCATATCAATTATTTCAAGAGAGAAAAGATAAAATGATATCAAATGAAAAAGAACTAGGAGAGTAAGATTCTGGTTCTTTTATGATATTTTTTTATAAATGAAATGAAAAACTATAATTTGTGTTGGTAAGTTGTCGCTGAGATTAAAATGATATATTATTTGTGATTTTAATACTTATATTTTATAAAAATATTAAAAATTTGAAACTTTTTAAAAAGTTACTTGTCTGTTATAGTGAAAGCAGGTAAAAAATTTATAAAACATAACACAAAACAAAAAAAGTATGTTATTATTGTAATATAAAATTAAATTGTAAAATTATTATAATAGGAGAATAATTATGAAAAATATTAAAATATTTGCTTGTCCAACAGCAGAAAAATTCACAAAAGAAATATGCGATTGTTTAGGAATAGAAATGGGAAAAATAAACCATCAAAAATTTTCAAATGACAATAATTTTGTACAGATTTTGGAGACAGTAAGACAGAAAGATGTATATATTGTACAAACAACAGAACCTCCAATAAATGAAAGGATTATGGAAATGTTAATAACAATAGATGCTATAAAAAGAGCATCTGCTAAAAATATAAATGTAGTATTGCCATATTTTCCTTATTCAAGGTCAGATAAAAAAGATCAACCAAGGGTACCTATTACGGCTAAATTAATAGCACAATTGGTAGAAGCTGCTGGAGCAACAAGGGTAATTAGTTGTGATCTTCATAATCCAGCAATAGAAGCATATTTTAATATTAATTGTGATAAACTGACAGCAGAATATTTATTAGAAAAATATTATAAAGAAAAAAATCTTAAAGATATGGTAATTGTTGCAACTGATGCAGGAAGTTCAAAAAAAGCATATAAATATTCAGAATTTTTTAAATGTCCAATTGCTTTGGTAGATAAAAGAAGAGAAGGAAATGATGATAGAGCTATTGCTAGTACTATTATTGGAGATGTAAAAGATAAAAATGCAATTATATTTGATGATGAAATAGATACAGCAGGTTCTATGATGGAAACAGTAAAAGTATTGCAAAAATTTGGTGCTAAAAATATTTATGCAGGTGCTACACATGGTGTTTTGTCAGGTTCTGCAATTGAAAGAATCAAAAATTCTGGAATTAAAGAAATAGTATTAACAAATACTGTTCCTATACCAGAAAAGAAAAGACTAGATAACATAACTGTATTATCTATAGCACCATTATTCGCACAAGCTATCAAACGAATTAATGAAGAAAGACCATTAGGAGAACTATTTGTGTTATAGTAAAACTATACACAAAATAAAAAATATGATAAAATATAAAAAATATAAAATTTAAAAATTAAAAAGAGTATAGAGAAAGGAATGAATAATATGCAGAAAAAGAGAATATTAACAGGAGATAGACCAACAGGAAGATTACATATAGGACATTATTTCGGATCATTAAAAAAAAGAGTTGAATTACAAGAAAGCGGAAAATATGATCCATATATATTAATTGCAGATGTTCAGGCATTAACAGATAATTTTAATAATCCTGAAAAAGTAAGAAAAAATGTAAGAGAAGTTGCAATAGATTATTTATCTGTTGGAATAGATCCTAAAAAAACAACAATATATATTCAATCTATGATACCAGAAGTAGCAGAACTAACAGTATTTTATTCAAACCTAGTAACAATAGCAAGATTACAAAGAAATCCAACTGTAAAAACAGAAATTGCACAAAAAAAGGAACTATTTGGAGAAAGTGTAACATATGGATTTTTAGGATATCCAGTAAGTCAAGCAGCAGACATAACAGCATTTGAGGGAGAAGTTGTACCAGTAGGAGAAGATCAATTACCATTAATAGAACAATGTAGAGAAATTGTAAGAAAATTCAATTCTATTTATGGGGACATTTTAGTAGAACCAAAAGCAGAATTATCTGAAGGAAAAAGAATAAAAGGGCTAGATGGAAATGAAAAAATGGGAAAATCTCTAGGCAATGCAATTTATCTATCAGACAGTGAAGAAGAAATAACAAAAAAGGTCATGAGTGCGGTAACAGACCCAAACCGTATAAAAAAAGACGACTTAGGAAATCCTAATATATGCATGGTTGCTTATTATCATAATTTATTTACAAAACCAGAGGAAGTAAAAGCAGTATGTGAAGAATGTAAAGCAGGAAAAAGAGGATGTGTAGCATGTAAAAAACAATTAGCACAAAACATAATAGAAGAATTAAGACCAATAAGAGAAAAAAGAAAATACTATGAAGAACATATAGAAGAAGTAGATAAAATATTAATAGAAGGAACTACAAAAGCAAGAGAAGTTGCAAAAGAAACAATGAAAAAAGTAAAACAAGCAATGAAACTAGATTATTTTGAAAAATAATTTTGACGGATGATTTTGGGGACGGAGGAAAAGTATGTTTACAGATTATACAAAAATAGTGATTAAAGCAGGTAATGGTGGAAATGGAGCTGCTACATTTCGTAGAGAAAAATATGTAGCTGCAGGTCGGACCAGACCGGTGGCGATGGTGGAAATGGAGGAAATATCTATTTTCAAGTAGACAAAGATAAAAATACACTCATTGATTTTAGATATAATAAAAAGTTCAAGGCTAAGAATGGTGAGAATGGAAGCGGAAATCATTGTAATGGAAAATATGGAGAAGATTTAAATATAAAAGTTCCAAGAGGTACTGTTGTTAAAGATGCTAAAACAGGAAAAGTAATAGTAGATTTATCAGAGCCTAATCAAAAAGAATTGATACTAAAAGGTGGCAGAGGCGGAAGAGGAAATTCTCATTTCGCAACAGCAACAAGACAAGCTCCTAGATTTTCAGAAGATGGAGAAAAAGGAGAAGAAAAGGAGATTATTTTAGAATTAAAATTATTGGCAGATGTAGGGCTACTTGGATTTCCTAATGTTGGAAAATCTACTTTTTTAGCAACAGTAACAGAAGCAAAACCAAAAATTGCAAATTATCATTTTACAACATTAGAGCCAAATTTAGGAGTTGTTAAAACAAAAAATGGAGATGGTTTTGTTATTGCAGATATACCAGGAATTATAGAAGGAGCAAGTGAAGGAGTAGGACTTGGAATTCAATTTTTAAGACATGTAGAAAGAACAAGATTATTATTACATTTCTTAGATGTCTCAGGACAAGAAGGAAGAAATCCAGTTGAAGATTTTTATGCAATTAATGCAGAATTAAAAAAATATAGTGAAAAACTAAGTAAAAGAAAACAAATCATTGTAGCAAATAAAATAGATGTAATGCAAGATGAAACATTATTAAAAGAAGTACAAGAATTAGCAAAAAAAGAAGGATTGGAATTTTACCAAATATCAGGAGTAACAAAACAAGGAGTGCAAGAATTAATAGACCATGTATCAGAAATACTAGACACATTGCCAAAAGAAGATTTAATTGATATAGAAGATAGAATAGTATATACATTAGAAGATGAAAAACAACAATGGGAAATTAAAAAACAAGAAGATGTATTTATAGTTACAGGAAAAGCTGTAGAAAGACTAATGGGAAGAGTCAATATAGAAGATAACGAATCAATGTACTACTTACAAAAAAGCTTAAAGAATATGGGAATTGAAGCAAGGCTAAAAGAAATGGGAATATGTGAAGGAGATACTGTAATTATTGCAGATTGGGAATTAGAATGGTATGAATAATATAAAGAAAAAAATGTAATTTTATACTTGGATTTATATCTAGAAAGGGATGTTAAAAGATATGAGTGGAGAAAAAAGAAAAGATTATTTAGCATGGGATGAATATTTTATGGCAATAGCAAAGTTATCATCAATGAGAAGTAAAGATCCTTCAACACAAGTAGGAGCATGTATTGTAAGTAATGATAACAGAATTTTATCAATTGGATATAATGGAGCACCAAATGGATTTAGTGATGAAAAATTCCCTTGGGGAAGAGATGGAGATAATTTGGATACAAAATATCCATATGTATGTCATGCGGAATTAAATGCAATTTTAAATTATAGAGGAAGTAAAAAAGATTTAGAAAATGCAAAATTATATGTTGATTTATTTCCATGTAATGAATGTGCAAAAATTATTATTCAATCTGGAATTAAAGAAATAATTTATCTATCAGATAAATATAAAGATGCCGAAAATAATATTGCTTCTAGAAAGTTATTTGATGAATGTGGTGTAAAATATAATAAAATTAATTTAAAAAAAGACAAACAGATAATAATTGATTTAAAATAGAGAGGGAAATTTTTATATAACAATACATTCTAATATATTAGAAAAATATTTTACTAAAATAAAAAGATAATTTTTTGTATAACTTAAAATTATCTTTTTATTTCTTTTTTCATAATGATGGCAGTGCTATCTTTATAATAATTTTTTCTAGCACCAATTTTTTCGAATCCAAACTTTTTATACAAATGAATAGCATTATAATTTTTTTCATCAACTTCTAGTGTAATTAAATTTAGATTCAATTTATTACAAAGATTTATTAAATTTTTTAATAATAAAGAACCAATACCTTGATTTCTATAAGATTTTTTTATAACTATATTCATAATATCTGCTTCATCAATAACTACTTTTAAGCCTGCAAAACCAACAATTTGTGTTCCTTGTTTTGCCACTAAATATTTAGAAGAAGGACTATTTAATTCTTCTTCTAAAATATTTTCATTCCAAAAATTATCAAATTCAGTTGTTAAAATATCTTTTATATCATTAAAATCAGATATAGACATTTCAGATATTTGTATTTCCATAAAGATATAAAATCCTTTCTAAATTTTTTTAGTAAAGAATCAACTAGAAAATTTTAATTATGTTTTTTCAATAAATTTTCTTCTAATTGTCTTTGTGCTTGAGGCTTTTTTAAATACAAAGGTAATATATTATCAGATTGTTTTGTTTTAAATTTATTTAACCCACATAATCCTAATTGATAAGAATTAAGAATACAATTAGATGAAAAAGTAGATTTTGGAAAAGCAGAAGAAAGTTCTTGATGATATATGTTAGCTCCATCTCCTACAAAAGTAATATTTTTATATTCGAATTCTGCTTTTTTTAAGTTTTCAACACTATCAGCCTTAGGAGCGACGATTTCTTGAAAATTATTATTTATAAATTTATAAACTGCATAGTAGCAATTATTATTTTTACAATCAATAACACTACAAATACAATCATCATTAGATAAATTTTCTTTTTCATTATAAGCTAAACTTTCCAAAGAACTAACGCCGATACATGGAATACCTAAACTATCTTGAAAAGCTTTTGCTGTAGCAACTCCAATTCTAATTCCAGTAAAAGAACCTGGACCAATATCGCAAACAATTAAATCAATATCTTTTATAGACAAATTAGTATTTGTAAAAGCTTCTATTATCATAGGCATTAAATTTTCAGAATGAGTTCTTCCAGTATTTAAATCTAAATTACAAATTAATTTATTTTCCTCTAAAATAGAAACACCACAAACATTACTTGCTGTATCAATACTTAATATTTTCAAAATAATTTACCAACCTTTCACAATTTGTATGTATATTTAAAATTCTTATGTTTTCATCAGAAGAATCTTTTTCAAAGGTTATATGAGTGTATTCATTTGGCAAAGCATCTTTTATTAATTCACCCCATTCAATTAAACAAATACCTTTGTAAAAATATTCATCTCCACCTATTTCATAAAATTCAGAGGAATCTGATAATCTATATACGTCAAAATGATAGATTTTAATATCATTATTAGAATATTCATTTACAATTGTAAATGTAGGGCTAGAGATTTCATTTTCTAAGCCAAAGAAACTTAAGAAACCTTCTGTAAATTTTGTTTTTCCAGAGCCTAAATCTCCAGTTAAAACTATAATATCCTCAGAATTACAATTACCTGCTAATTTATTAGCAAAACTTATAGTTTCTTTTTCATTATGTGAAATAAACTGATATTGTTTCATTGTTCCCTCCTTATTTTCTAGTGATATTATAATACAAAAAGAAGTATTATTCAAGAATGAGTTTATTGAGATATGAATAACTTGTGATAAGATCACCCTATGAAATTAACTTATGAAAAGTTTTAGTTTTAGGTCTTATTAACTTTTTAATTTGAATTTTTATCAATTTATATAATGTATAAACTGATGTTAAAATATACTAGAAAAATTTTTTTAAAATAAAAGAATTATGTAAAAAAGTTATTATCAAAAAGCTTTATAATTATTGAACACAAAAAACTAATTAGATAAAATAAAAACATGGCGAACAATTTTAAAGAAAAGTCAAGAATAATCAAAAGAAAAATGGAGGTAGAAATAATGGAAAAAGCAAGAAAAAGGGTAATAAAAGATGAAAAACAAAAATCAAAAAAAGATAAATTAGAGAAAAGTCAGGGAATTACATTAATAGCTCTAGTAATAACAATAATTGTATTATTGATTTTGGTAGGAGTAACAATAGCAAGTATAACAGGAGAAAACGGGATACTAAAAAGAACAACTGTAGCAAGAGAAAAAACATTACAAGCACAAGCAGAAGAAGAATTAAATTTAGCTATAATGGCATCAAAGGTAAATCAAGATGGAGCATTAGATAAGGAAAATCTAAGAGAAGAATTAGAAAAATTAGGAATAAGTACAGACAGTATTTCAGGAGATTTACCATGGATATTAAATTATAAAGGATATGATTTTAAAATATCAAAAGATGAGACATGTAATCGATTATTAACATCAGAAGAAGTAAATGCTTTTATAGGTCAAAAAGTAGATTATGAAGTAAGTGAAGAAGTAAATGAAGAAGTTGGAAGTTGGAGAATATTTTATGCAAGTAATACAGAAATGTTTTTAATATCATCAAATACAACAAAAAATGGACCTATACAATTTAATGATACTGATTATAGTAAATATGAAGATGTTTTTAAAACTGGTTATGGAGAAACATACAATAGTATGTGGAGAGCAACTAATCCAACAACTTTAGATGAAAGATCAAAAGCAACAGCGTATTTGTGTGATGAAAAGAACTGGGAGAAATATGTAGCGATTAATGCACCAAATGGAACATATGCAGTAGGAAGTCCAACAAAAGAGTTATTAGTTTTATCATGGAATGAAGCAGTGAAAAACGGAGGAGCAAATGCACCAAAGACGACTGCAGTATGGGAAAGCGGCGATGTTGAAATTGGCGGATATTTCTTAGCTAAGCCTACTGCACTATCTCATACAATAAATCCATATCCAATACAAAAAGATATATTAGATGGTCTGTATAATAACGGAAATAATTATTGGTTGGCTTCACCTGCAAGAAATAATTATTATGACATGTGTACTGTACTTCAAGACGGATATATATGGACTGGAAATCGTAACGCTGACAATTATGGAGTCCGTCCTATAGTTTCAATTCCAATGTCTAATGTAGAAATAAAAAATGGAATAGTTGAAATAGAAAATAATTAAAAAGAATTGAAAAAAAATTAGTTAAAAAGTTCTAAAATTTAATAGAAAACAAAAATAAACCTGTAAAAAGTAAATAAATTATGTGAAAAAGAAGAACATTAAATAAGATTATCTTATTAATATTTAAGTTCTTCTTTTAGTTTTTTAAAAAATACAAAAAAGGGTTGATATATTTTTAAAATTGTAATATAATCGTAACACAAATGTAACAAAAAAGAAATAAAAATATAGAAGGGAAGATTTGCATGTTTAAATTTGGTTTTGGACAGGATATAGGAATAGATTTAGGAACAGCAACAGTTATTGCTTATGTAAAAGGAAAAGGCATTGTATTAAGAGAACCATCAGTAGTAGCAGTTGATAATAATACAAAAGAAGTATTAGCAGTAGGACAAGAAGCAAGAAGAATGCTTCGGAAGAACACCAGGAAATATTGTTGCCACAAGACCACTAAGAGATGGAGTTATATCTGATTATACAGTAACAGAAAAAATGTTAAAGTATTTCATCAACAAAGTATGCGGAAAATTTATATTTGCTCCAAGAATTATGATATGTATCCCTTCACAAGTAACAGAAGTAGAAAAAAAAGCAGTTATAGATGCAGCAACACAAGCAGGTGCAAGAAAAGTATGTTTAATAGAAGAACCAATAGCAGCAGCAATTGGTGCAGGAATAGATATATCTAAGCCATGTGGAAATATGGTTGTAGATATTGGAGGAGGAACAACAGACATAGCAGTAATATCATTAGGAGGATCTGTGGTAAGTACTTCTCTTAAAGTAGCAGGAGATAAATTTGATGAATATATTGTAAAATATATTAAGAAAAAACATAATATTATGATTGGAGAAAGAACAGCAGAAGACTTAAAAGTAAACATAGGATGTGTATTTCCAAAAATCCAAGATGTAGATATGGAAGTACGAGGAAGAGATTTAATAACAGGACTCCCAAAAACATTACGAGTTCATTCAAGTGAAATGCTAGAAGCACTAATAGAGCCAGCAATGATGATTGTAGATGCTGTACATTCTGTACTAGAGAGAACTCCTCCAGAACTTGCAGCCGACATCAGTGATAGAGGAATTTATATGACAGGTGGAGGATGTTTAATTGATGGATTAGATAAGTTATTACAAGAAAAAACTGGAATTAATGTTATGATTGCACAAGATACAGTATCATGTGTAGCATTAGGAACAGGAAAAGCATTAGATAATTTTGATGTATTAAAATAAATTTATATAAAAACTTTTAGTCAAATAAGATTAAGAGTTTTTTTATACTAAAAAATATAATTTAAGATCTTTTATAATTATCTACACGAACTTGAAAATCAAGAAAAAATATGACATAATAAAATTTATAAAAAGAAGTAAAATGAAGGAGAAAAAAATGAAAAAAGTAGCATTTATTACGCTAGGTTGTAAAGTAAATCAATATGAAACAAATGCAATGACACAAAAATTTATTGAAAATAAATATCAAATTTTGAAAGAAAATGAAAAAGCAGATATATATATTATAAACACATGTACAGTAACAAATATGTCAGATAGAAAATCAAGGCAAATGTTAAGAAGAGTAAGAGAATTAAATCCAAATGCTATTGTTGTTGCATGTGGATGTTATGCACAAGTTGCTAAAAAAGAACTAGAAGCAATGAAAGAAATAGACTTAGTTCTTGGAAATGAAGAAAAAAATAATATAGTAGAATATATAGAAAAATATGTTAATGAGAAAGAAAACAAAATTGAAATACAAGATATAATGCAACAAAAAGAGTACTCAGATTTTGGAAAAATTACATATACAGAAAAAACAAGAGCAGTTATAAAAATACAAGATGGATGCGACAGATTTTGTTCTTACTGTATTATTCCATATGCTAGAGGAAGAGTAAGAAGTAGAAAGCCAGAAAATATCATATTAGAAATATCAAATATTGCAAGCAAAGGAATTAAAGAAGTAGTAATTACAGGAATTCACATAGCATCATATGGAAAAGATTTTAAAAAAGAATATAGACTAATTGATTTATTAGAAGAAATCAATGAAATAGAAGGAATACAAAGAATTAGATTAGGATCAATAGAACCGCTATTAATCACAGAAGAATTTGTAAAAAGATTAGAAAAGTTAGAAAAAGTATGCCATCATTTTCACTTATCATTACAAAGTGGATGTGATGAAACTTTAGAGAGAATGAATAGAAAATATACCACAGAAGAGTTTGAAAAAATTACAAATATATTAAGAAAACATTATGATGACGTAATTTTAACAACAGATATTATTGTAGGATTTCCAGGAGAAACAGATGAAGAATTTGAAAAAACATACAAATTTTTAAAAACAATTAAATTTTATAAAATGCATGTATTTAAATATTCTCCAAGAAAAGGAACAAAAGCAGCAACGATGCCAAATCAAATAGATGGAAAAGTAAAAGAACAAAGAAGTAAAAAGCTAATAGAATTATCAAATAAAAATCAAGAAGATTATAATAAACAGTATTTAAACAAAGAGTTAGAAGTATTATTTGAAGAAGAAAAAGACGGTATTTATAGTGGACACACAAAAAATTATATTGAAATACATTATGAGACAGTTGAAAAATTGGAAAATAAAATAGTAACAGTTATTTGCAAAGATTTAAGACAATTTGGATGAATTTGGGAACGGAGGATGATTTTTTCATCCGTCTCCAAATTCATCTTCTGCTCGTGTAATCAAATTGTAACAACTGTGTAATAAACATTTAATATTTATTTTAAGTATTTTACTTGATAAATAAGAAAATTTATAGTATAAATAAAAATATAAAAGAGCGAATAAAAACAAAGGAGGAAGCAAAATGGCAGATTTAGGAGAAGAAAATAAAGTAACAGGTGTATTTGGTGGTGTAGAATTAGAAAACCAAGAAACAGCAGTAGAAAATGCAGGAACAATTAGAAATGAATATTTACCTGTAAAAAAAGGCTTTTGGTCAAATTTTAAAGCATTTTGGTTACAAGAAATTGATTGGAACAAAGAAATTAAAGTAGAATTAACTCCATATCAACAAAAGGTAGAAGATGAAGTTAATGAATTTTTACATCAAGACATTACATGGGGAAAAGTACGTGACTTTTTATTTCAAGAAATAACATTTGGAAAAAAACAAGCTTCATAAATGAATTTTGAATGTATCTAGATTTAATTAAAGATTACAAAAGCAAAAAAATGATAGAAAATGCAAAAAAACCAACATTTTCTATCATTTTTTTACGAAAAAAGTATTGCAAAAAACGAACTTTATTGTTATGATTAAATAGAATAAAATATAATGCAAAAATAGTATATTAAGGAGAAAAATTAATGATAGAATTTAGAAATGTAACAAAGACGTATGACACAGGAACAAATGCTGTAAAAAATGCCAATTTTGTTATAGATAAAGGGGAATTTGCTTTTCTAGTTGGATCATCTGGAAGTGGAAAATCAACACTTATAAAATTAATTTTAAAAGAAGAAGAACCTACTTCAGGTAATATTATAATCAATGGAAAAGACACAACCTTTTTAAAAGCAAATAGAGTACCATATTTAAGAAGAAGTATGGGAGTTGTATTCCAAGACTTCAGACTTTTACCAGATAAAACAGTATATGATAATGTTGCATATGCAATGTATATTGTAAGAGCAACTCCAAGACATATTAGAAGACAAGTTCCTATGGTATTATCCTTAGTAGGATTAAGTGGAAAAGCAAAAATGTATCCACATGAATTATCAGGAGGAGAACAACAAAGAGTAGCATTAGCAAGAGCGCTAGTTAATAATCCATCTATGCTAATAGCAGACGAACCAACAGGAAACTTAGACCCAGATACTGCATGGGAAATTATGAATTTATTAAATGATATTAATATGAGAGGAACAACTGTTGTAGTAGCAACACATGCAAAAGATATAGTAGATAAAATGAAAAAAAGAGTTATTCATATAAGTAAAGGCAAAATTATAAGAGATGATAAAAAAGGTGGGTATGATTGTGAAATATAACAGATTAGGATATTTAATAGGAGAAGGTTTCAGCAATGTATTTAAAAATAAGAAATCTACAGGTGCATCATTAATGATTATGTGTGCAACCATGATTATATTTGGAACATTTCTTATATTAGGAGAAAATATAAATCATTTTGTATCAGAAGTTGAATCAGCACAAGGAATACAAGTATTTATTAATAATGATGCAACTCAAGAACAGATAGAACAAATAGGAGAAAAAATTAGAAATCTAGATGGAGTTAGTACAATAGATTTTGTATCTAAAGAGCAAGCTTTAAATCAAATGAAAGAAAGATTTGGTGATAAGCAAGACTTATTAGCAGGATACGAAGAAAATAATATTTTTCCAGCTTCATATGTCGTTACACTAACAGATTTAAGTAAAAGCAAAGATATACAAAATCAAATTTTAACATTTGAAAATATAAAAAAAATTACAAGTAAAGATGAAACAGTATCAACTTTAATTAATCTTGCAAATGGAGTAAAAATTATAACTGGAGTTATTTTAATTTTACTAGTTGTAATTTCAATATTTATTATAGCAAACACTATAAAACTTACTGTACATGCGAGAAGAAAAGAAATTTCAATTATGAAATATGTAGGGGCAACAAATGGTTTTATTAGATGGCCATTTATTGTAGAAGGTATGATTATAGGTATAATTGCAAGTGCGATATCTATTATATTAGTTGGAGGAGCATATAGTTTTATAGCTGAGCAAGTAGTAAATTCAGATTTTATGCAAGTAATTAATATGAGTTTAGTAAGCTTTAATGAAATGTTCAATTCTATTATATTTGTATATATGTTATTAGGTATTGGTATAGGAGCAATGCGGAAGTGTTATTTCTATGAGAAAATATTTAAAAGTATAAAGGAGAAGACATGCGTAAGATTTTATGTATTGTTTTAGCTTTTGTAATTAGTAGTTTTAGTATAATCACATATGTATTAGCAGAAGATAATGAAACAACGAATACAACTAATAATACAACTACAACAGATTTAGAAACAGAACAACAACAGTTGCAACAACAAATTCAAGATGCAAATGAAGAGTTAGATGATGTACAAAATGAACTATCTGATAATTTACAACAAGTACAAAAATTAGATGAAAGAATAGCTGAATCACAAACAGAATTAGATGAGTTAAATACTAAAATGACAGAATTACAAAATTCAGTTGAAAAGATTGAAGAAGAGCTAAATATAGCAGAAGAAAAATATAATAAACAAAAGGAAGTATTAGAACAAAGAATTGTAATTATGTATGAATCAGGAGATATGCAATACTTAGATGTTATTTTGAGTTCAAGAAGTATTTCTGAATTTTTATCCAATTATTTCCTAATTACAGAGTTAACAAAATATGACACAGAATTATTAGAAGAAATGGAACAAAAAAAGAATGCAATAGAATTATCAAAAACGAAATTGGACAAAGACAGGGAACAATTAGGAATAATTAAGCAAAATCAAACAAAAACAGCTAAGATATTAGAAAATACAAAAAGTGTTAGAGAAAATTACATTTCAAAATTATCAGATCAAGAAAAAGAGATTCAAAGTAAAATAGATGAATACAATGCAAGATTTACAGAAGTTAATCAAGAAATATTAGCTTTAGCAATGGAAGGATTAGATACTAAATACATCGGAGGAGAACTTGCATGGCCAGTTCCAGGCTATACAAGAATCAGTTCAAAGTATGGTATGAGAACACATCCTATTACAGGAGTTTATAAATTACATACAGGTACAGATATTAGTGCACCAATGGGAGCAAATTTTATAGCTGCTAATGATGGAATAGTAACAAAAGCAGGATATAATTCAGCATATGGAAATATGGTTATAATTGACCATGGTGGAGGAATTTCAACTTTATATGCACACGGATCAGAGATATTGGTTCAAGTAGGACAGATAGTAAAAAGAGGCGAAGCTATATTAAAAGTAGGTTCAACAGGATATTCAACAGGTCCACATGCACACTTTGAAGTTAGAATTAATGGAGTTGTAACAGATCCAATGCCATATATAACTAATGGAGTAATTCCAAAAAGTACAAATGAGGATCAACAAAATACAAGTAATGATAACACTAATAATACAACTAATTAGATATTGAAATAATAGGGAGGAAAACTCATGAAAAAATTAAGTTTTAAAATAATAGGAGCAATATTAATAGCAATACTTATATTACAATATAACATTGTTATAGCAACATCAACAACAGATTTAAAAAGTGAACAAAATGAAAATAATAAAAAGATTAATGAAGCACAATCTGACTTAAATGAAGTACAAGCAGAAAAAACAGAAACAGTAAAACAAGTGGAAGAATTATCAACACAAATTACAGATTATGAAACACAAATTGACGAATTAGATGGACAAATATCACAATTAAATAAAAAGATAGAACAATCTCAAGCAGAATTACAAAAAGCTCAAGAAGATTATACAAAACAAGAAGAATTATTAAATGCTAGATTAGTTGCTACATATGAGGCAGGAGAAACTTCTTATTTAGATGTTATTTTATCTTCAGAAAGTATTACAGATTTAATATCTAATTACTATTTAGTTACAGAACTTGCAACAAACGATTCAGAATTACTAGATAAAATTCAAGAACAAAAAGAGCAAATAGAAAAAGCAAAAAAAGATTTAGAAAATAGTAAACAAGAATTGGCAACTTCAAAGGCAAATAAACAAAGTATATCTACACAATTACAAACTGCAAAGAAAGAAAAAGATGCTAAAGTAGAGGAATTATCAGGAGAAGAGAAAAAATTACAACAACAAATTGAAGAATTAAATCAAGCAAATAAATCAATAGATGCTAAAATTAAAGCAATGCAAGCACAAATAGAAGCTGAAAGAAAGAAAAATAATGCAACATCATCAAATGGAACATCAGGAGCAACACAAAGTAGCGGTTCTCCAAGTTCAAGTGGATTTATATATCCAGTTCCATCTGCCTATGCGAAAGTAACTACCGGAATGTATTATTCAAGTGGACAATATCATGGAGCAATTGATTTTGGAAGTGGAGGAATTAATGGACAGCCAGTTTATGCAGTAGCAGATGGAGAAGTTATTGTATCAGAAAGATTACAAGGAAGTTATGGAAATTATATTATTATAATGCATGACAATGGATTATTTACTTTATATGCTCATGGACAGGATGGTTCAAGAACAGTATCAGTAGGACAACGTGTAAAACAGGGACAACAAATTATGAGAGTAGGTACAACTGGTAATTCTACAGGACCTCATTTACATTTTGAAGTAAGAGTAAGCCCAGGATTATATGCAAATAGAAGAAATCCATTAAATTACTTATAAATAGTTATGATAAAAAAGTAATTACATATAAATATTATAGAGAAGAAATTTAAAAAATTATACTATTTAAATAGGAATGTCCCAATAGGGACTTTTCCATTTGTATAATAAAGACATAAGGTTATTGGAGGAAATTATATGGAAGAAAAAAAACGATTTAAAATTTATAAAATAATTATGCTAATTGCAATAGTAGCGTTTATTACATTTTTAATCACATCTGTTGGAATGTATCAATATTTTACAGGTAATAATGATGCAGGAAAGTATTTAAGTATTTCTTCAGAAAACAATAGTTTAATAAACAAAATTAATAAATATAAATCAATTATTGATAAATATTATTTAGGAGAAGTAGATGAAGAAAAACTAAAAGAAGGAGCAATAAAAGGATATATAGAAGGACTAGACGATCCTTACACTGAATACATATCAAAAGAAGATATGCAAGACTTTTTAGATGACACAACTGGAAATTTTGTAGGAATAGGTATTTATATGGTAAAAGACACAGATAGTAATAAAGTTATGGTATTATCACCAATTAAAGATAGTCCAGCTGAAAAAGCAGGAATTTTACCAGGAGACTTAATTATATCTGTTGATGGAGTACAGTATTCAGCTGATGATATGTCAGTAATGGCAAACAAAATAAAAGGAGAAGTAGGTTCTACTGTAAAATTAGAAATATTAAGAGATACAGAAACAAAAACATTTGAACTAAAAAGAGAAAACATAAAAACAAATCCAGTAGAAGGAAAAAAATTGGAAAATAATATTGGATATATCCAATTCACATCTTTTGATGATGGAACAGCAGAAGATTTCAAAAATAAATATAAAGAATTAGAAGCACAAGGAATAAAATCTTTAATTATTGACTTAAGAAATAATGGTGGCGGAATTGTGGATGAAGCTTTAGAAATAGCAGATTATATATGTGAAAAAGAATCTGTTTTACTATATGAAGTAGATAAAGATAACAACGAAGAAATTAAAAAATCAAAAAATGATCCAATTATTAATATGCCAATTATTATCTTAACAAATGAAAATACGGCAAGCTCATCAGAAATCTTATCAGGAGCACTAAAAGATTTAGGAAAAGCAAAAATAGTAGGTACAAAAACATATGGAAAAGGTGTAATTCAACAATTATTAACTTTGCCAGATGGTAGTGGATTAAAAATAACATCTGAAAAATATTTAACACCAAATAAAACAGAAATTAATAAAATAGGAATTGAACCTGATGAAAAGGTAGAATTGCCAGATACAGTTACTAATATCTTAAACGTAGAAGAAAAAGATGATACACAACTACAAAAAGCAATTGAAATGTTAAAATAATCTTAATTAAATAAGGGGAGAGAAAAAGTAGTGAACTTACCAAATAAATTAACAATATTTAGAATGATTTTAGTGCCAATAATGGTAATAATACCAATTATAGGAATGCAAGGTGAAATATTAGGAATACCAATAACATATATTTTAATAGATATAATTTTTATTATAGCATCGATTACAGATAAACTAGATGGATATTTAGCACGAAAAAATAATGAAGTAACAACATTCGGAAAATTTTTAGATCCACTAGCAGACAAAATATTAGTTTTAGCAGCAATGATTATGCTAGTGGAAATGAGTAAATTACCTGCTTGGATACCAATTATAGTGTTAACACGAGAATTTGCAATATCAGGATATAGATTAATAGCAGTAGAAAAAGGAGGAATTGTAATTGCAGCGTCCAAATGGGGAAAACTAAAAACAGTAACGCAAATGATTGCAATTATATTAGCATTTATTGATTTAAATTCATTTGGAGAATGTTTTACAGGAAGTTTACAAGGAGTAGAACTTTATTTTAATATTGCAGTAACAATTATGATGTTAATTCAAACATGTGCCACAGTTTTATCTGGTATAGATTATATGAAAGGAGCGCGAAAAATTATAAAATAATCTTGACAAAAATAATTTTTTGCCGTATATTAAAAAAAGCTTTTAAAACAAATATATAAACTTAAAAGAGGAGGAAACGAACAATGGAAGAAAAAGAAGTTTTATTAACGCAAGAGGGATATAATAATTTAGAAAAAGAATTAAACTATTTAAGAACAGAAAAAAGAACAGAAATAGCCGATAGAATTAAAATTGCATTGGGATTTGGAGATTTATCAGAAAATTCTGAATATGATGAAGCAAAAACAGCACAAGCAGAAAACGAAGTAAGAATTGCAGAATTAGAAAACAAGATAAGATATGCAAAAATAATAGATGAAAAAGATATAGATACAGAAATAGTACAAGTAGGAAATATTGTAAAAGTACTAGATATGGAATTTGATGAAAAAATAGAATATACAATTGTTGGTTCAACAGAAGTAAATTTAGCAGAAAATAAAATATCAAATGAATCACCATTAGGAAGTGCATTACTAGGCTCAAAGAAAAATCAAGTTATTGAAGTAAATGCACCAGCAGGAACTATGAAATATAAAATATTATCTATAAAAAAATAGGAAAATTCTTATGAATTTCCTATTTTTTTATTTTACAATTAAGTATATTTAGTAGTTAAAGCACACAATAAAAAACGAGAATTAATCTATATTTATAGCTGATTCAAGAGCCAATTTAATCATCTTATCTAATCCATTTTGTCTTTCTTCAGCAGAAGCATTGGCTTTTGGTAAATCAGAATTTACATTAGTATCAACAACACTCATTAAACAAGAAGCATTTTTATTTAACATTTTAGCAATATAAAATAATGCAAATGCTTCCATTTCAGAACCAATTGGTTTTAAATCTTTTGGAATTCTAGCTAAAACTTTGTCTAAATCAGTCATATATAAATCAAAGCATTCTGTACAAGTAGTAGTACCTTTTACAATAGGAATATCAATTTGTTTTGAAGTGTGCTCTATTATTTCATTTAATTTTTTAGAAGCTTGTACTAAATGGCAATCTTCATTATTTGCATTTAATGCAAAATTACTTTCAGAAAAAACTTGTTCAGATAAGATAATATCAAATAATTTTAAATCTGGAGTATATCCTCCACAAGAACCAATTCTAATAATATTTTCAACATCATAAAATTTGTAAAGTTCATAAGAATAAATTCCCATACTAGGCATTCCCATACCAGAAGCCATCACTGTAATTTTATGCCCTTTATAATTTCCAGTATAAGCAAACATATTTCTGACTTCATTAACTAATTTAAAATTTTCTAAAAAATTTTCTGCTATATATTTTGCCCTTAGTGGATCACCTGGCATTATAACAGTTTTTGCAATTTCTTCTTTATTTGCAGTATTATGTGGTGTTGACATGTTAATTTCCTCCTTTAATTTAATAGTATTTTCTAAATTTAATTTAGTATAACAATAAATTATAAAAAAAGCAAAAATTTATAATGAATATTAAAATAAGCTAAGATAATAATATTTTTATATTTTTTTGTTTTATAAATTAATTAGATTTTCATGTTTGTCATATAATATTTGACATAATTATGTAAAATTGATAAAATGAAAATGTAGCAATGTAGCACAATCAGGAAAGGAGAAGCTATCATGAAAGAAACAAAATGGCAATATAGATTGTTGCGGTTCTTACACTTAATTGATGATAAGGAGATTAAGCAACTTTGCTTAGAAGAAAATTGCAAAATAAAGTTGTCTAAAGAAAAGAAGTATAACTCTATTACTTTTTGGATAATACAGAATGACGAAAAATATTTTATTGAAGTAAAAACAGTTATTGCTATATTTTATCCAAATTATCATGTTATTAAAAAAGAAATTTTGCAACTAATGAATGAAGAATTAAACCCGCAATTCATTGTCAGAAGACTATACTACCAATTAGGAAATCGATATGTTGTTATACCAGATATCGAAATTACCGAAGTTGAAGATGGTAGTAAAATTTATCGCATGAAGGGTATTATAATTCAGTAGAGCAATGAAATGATAGCCAAAAGAGAGTAAGTGTGTTCTTGCTCTCTTTTAATTTTTTATTTTATTACAAAAAATGCCTTGTATTATTTAATAATAAATGATAAAATAATTATAGATTAAAAAAAAACCTATTTTGTAGGGGGAATTTTTAATCTTTTTTTAGTTAGGAGGAGAAAATGAATACTAAGTATATTTTTGTAACAGGAGGAGTAGTATCAGGATTAGGAAAAGGAATTACAGCAGCATCATTAGGAAGATTATTAAAAAATAGAGGGTATAAAGTAACAATTCAAAAATTTGATCCATATATCAATGTAGACCCAGGAACAATGAATCCATATGAACACGGAGAAGTATTTGTAACAGATGACGGAGCAGAAACAGACTTAGATTTAGGACATTATGAAAGATTTATTAATGAAAACTTAACAAAAAATTCAAGTGTAACAATGGGAAGAGTATATTCAAATGTAATAGAAAAAGAAAGAAGAGGAGATTACTTAGGAAAAACAGTACAAGTAATACCTCATATTACAAATGAAATAAAAGAAAAAATATATGGATTTGAAGAAACAGATACAGATATTGTAATAACAGAAATAGGAGGAACAATAGGAGATATAGAAGGATTATCTATTATTGAAGCAATAAGACAAGTAGGACTAGAAAAGAATCCAGAAGATGTTATATATATCCATGTTACGTTATTACCATATATCTTTGGATCTAATGAAATAAAATCAAAACCAACACAACATTCAGTAAAAGAATTACAAAGTTTAGGAATTAAACCAGATATTTTAGTATGCAGAACAGAGCAAGATATTCCAGAAAATATTAGAGAAAAATTATCATTATTTTGTAATGTTAGAAAAACAAGTGTAATCCAAAATAAAACAGCAGATTGCCTTTATGCAGTTCCTTTAATGCTAGAAGAAGAAGGATTAGCCAGAGAAGTATGTAATCATCTAAAATTAGAAAATTATGTTCCTGATAATACAAAATGGGAAGAAATGATACAAAGAATTAGAAATATCGATAAAGATAAAAAGGTAAAAATTGCAATCGTAGGTAAATATATAAAATTAGAAGATTCGTATATTTCAGTAATAGAAAGTTTATATCATGCAGGATTTGCAAATGATATAAAAGTTGATGTTAAATTAGTAGATTCAGAAACAATTAATAAAGATAATGTCAAAGAAAAACTAGGTGATTTTAATGGAATAGTAGTTCCAGGAGGCTTTGGAAATAGAGGAATTGAAGGAAAAATAGAAACTATAAAATATGCAAGAGAAAACAAAATACCATTTTTAGGAATCTGTTTAGGAATGCAAATGGCAGTTGTTGAATTTGCAAGAAATGTATTAGGAATTAAGGATGCGAATTCAGCTGAATTTGATGAAAAAACCAAAAATCCACTTATTCATATTATGGAAGAACAAAAGGGAATAGACAAAAAAGGCGGAACAATGCGTTTAGGTGCATATCCATGTATTATAAAAAAAGGTAGCTTAGCAAACAAAGTTTATGGAGAAGAAGAAATATCAGAAAGACACAGACATAGATTTGAATTTAATAATAAATATAGAGAAGAATTAGAAAAAGCAGGATTAAAAATTTCTGGAACATCACCAGATGGTCTATTAGTTGAAATTGTAGAAATTGAAGAACATCCATATTTTATAGCAGGACAATTTCATCCAGAATTAAAATCTAGACCTAATAAACCAGCACCTTTATTTGTAGGTCTTGTAGACGCTGCAAAAAAAATGATGGAAAATTAATAAAAAATTAAAAAATGTATTGACAAAAATGGTAAAAACATTTATAATTTATAATTGTCAGGAGGAAATTATGCAGGTGTAGTTCAATGGTAGAACCTCAGCCTTCCAAGCTGATGACGTGGGTTCGATTCCCACTACCTG
>CANQNU010000002.1 GCA_947625295.1 uncultured Clostridia bacterium
TTGTGACTATTCAAGGGTGAACTAGTCACAAGTTAAAATATTATTTTTAGGGTGAACTAATCAAAAAATATTGACAGTGCCATTAATTTAGAACTATAAAGAGTATAAAATTAATAAAGACCACATTAATGAAGTGAACCAAAAATAGTTTACTTCACAATTGTGGTCTTTTATTGTGCTTTCAATATTTATACGAGAATTCTTCTATGTCATAAGATTTCAGTTTTATAATTATCCTTTAACAAGCTCTGTCATTGCATTTTTTAAATCCTCTAATTTGTTTGTAGCATCTTCACTACTTGTTCCTTTTACTCCCATATATAGTTTTATTTTTGGTTCTGTTCCAGAAGGTCTTACACAACACCAACTATTATTTTCCAATTCGTAATATAAAACATTAGATTTTGGTAATCCTGTTGGCATTACTTTACCTGTTTGCATATCTTTTACAATATCCTTATCTATATCTTTAAATGTTAACACTTTATAGTCTCCAATCTTTTCAACAGTTGTATTTCTCATATTTGTCATCATGTCTTTAATTTTTTGTGCACCTTCTGCTCCTTCCATTACAATTGAAACTTGTGCTTCTTTATAATATCCATACTTTTCATAAATATCTATCATTGCATCCCACAAGGTCATTCCTTTTGATTGATAGTAACAAGCTGCTTCACAAAGAGCCATTACCGCTGCTATTCCATCTTTATCTCTTGCATAATCTCCAATTAAGCAACCATAACTTTCTTCAAATCCAAAAACATATGTCTTATCATGTTTTTCCTCTGCTTTCTTCATAACAGCACCTATATTTTTAAACCCTGTTAAAACTTCTATACATTCTAAATTATAATTTTTGGCAATTGCTTTAGCTAATTCAGAAGATACAACTGTTGTTATAAACATTCCATCATTAGGTAAAATTCCTTTTTCTTTCATTTGTGAAATTCTATACTCTGCAATTAGAAGCGCTGACATATTTCCTGTATATTCCATATAATTACCAGTTTTACTATCTTTTGCAAAAATTCCTAATCTGTCTGCATCTGGATCTGTTGCTAGAACAACATCTGCTTTTTCTTTTTCCGCTAATTCTAAAGCTAATTTAAATGCTTTTTTATCTTCTGGGTTTGGATAACTTACTGTTGGGAAATTACCATCTGGGTCTTTTTGCTCTGGTACTACATATACATTCTGTAACCCTATTTCGTTTAAAAGTCGTTCTGTCACAGTATTACCTGTTCCATGCAAAGGAGTATACACAACTTTTATCTTTTTACCTTGTTCCCTAACAATTTCTGGATTTAGTACCTTACTTTTTAAAATATTTAAGTATTTATCATCCATATCAGTTCCTATAATATTAAATAGCCCTAACTCTTCCGCTTCTTCTTTTGATATTTCTTTTATTTCACTATATTTTTCAACTGCCCTTACTTTCTCTATAATTTCCTTATCTCTTGGAGCTACAATTTGAGCACCGTCATCCCAATATACTTTATATCCGTTATATTTTGGTGGATTATGACTTGCTGTTATCATAACACCTGCTGTACAACCTAAATTTCTTATTGCAAAAGATAATTCTGGAACAGGTCTTAAATTTTTAAATAAATATGTCTTTATTCCATTTGCATTTAAAATTAATGCTGTTTGCATACTAAATTCTTTAGACATTTTTCTTGAATCATAACTTATTGCTACACCTTTATTTTGTGTTCCTTGCTCTAATATATAATTCGCTAAACCTTGAGTTGCTTTTCCTACAGTATATTTATTCATTCTATTCGTTCCAGCCCCAATTACTCCTCTTAGACCTGCTGTTCCAAATTCTAATTCTTGGTAAAATCTATCTTCTATTTCTTTTTCATCATTTTTTATTTTTAATAATTCCTTTTTTGTTTCTTCATCAAACTCTGGACTTTCGCACCATTTTTTGTATTCTTCAATATAATTCATTTTCCTCTTCCTTTCCTTAATGATATATACAAATTATACATTACTTTTTTTATATTGTCTATAAATTCATTTTAAATAACTATAGGTTACTAAAGGAATACTCCTCATAGTCATTTTATTAATATTTTAAAAATAAAAATGACCAAGGGATACTTTCCTTTGGTCAATCTAAATTATAATATTTTTTATATAATTCTCTAGCAGTTCTAGGGCAATCAACACCAGCAGAATCAGCATTCTTAACAGGTGCAAATTCTTCTTCTCTTTTTACTCTTAAAACTGCCATTTCGTCAACTTCACCAAAAGCATCAAATAAAAATGCTTCGAATTTATATGCATTTGGTGATTCTGGCTCTACTACTTTTCCATTTTTATCTAAATATTTTGCTTTCTTATATGCTACATGATATGGTAATGGATTTGCTCCCATTCTTTCTATTGCATCAACGCTAAAAAGATTACATAATATATGTGATTCTCCATACAATAATTCACCTTTGTCATCTACTTGTTCTGCCATTTCATCCGTAATTTCAGAATATTCAATTACATTTGGCTTTCCATTTCTTTTACAAAATACTCCTACTTTTTCGTGTGGATTTGCTTTTACAATAGATTTACATGCAACTGTTACTTTTTTATCTATAGCAAGCCCCATAAGAACTGGATCAACCATCTTCACTAAGCAATTATCTACTCCTCCTATAAAGGCCCATTTTATTCCCATTTGTTTCATTTTTTCAGTCATACCATTTTTTACTAGTGATTCATAAATTCCTCCATGTCCATCTGCTGCTAATTTAATTAATCCTTCTTCGTTAATTAAAATTTTTCCTTCGGTATCTATCATTGGTAATTCTCCTTGAATGAAGAAAAAAATGTTTTTATCTTTTTGATATCCGAAATATTTATTTTTTTCAAAAAATTCTATTGTAGCTTTATTATTTTCTTGACTTGTCATAATAAACCATGGAATTGTTACTCCATATTTTTTTCCTTCTTCTTTTAAACTATCACATAATAATTCAAATAAAGATTTATGAGAATCTAATCCTATGTCATAAGTTCCTTTCGGTCCATCATGTCCTAGCCTAGTTCCTTGCCCTCCTGCCATTGTTACAGCTGCTAATTTTCCTTCTTTTATTGCCTTTTTTCCTATATTTTCATAATATTTATATTTATCATTTAATTTATATTTATCTAAATATTCGATTGGCGTTATTATATCTTCATTATTTTTTTCTTGTTTTTTTGTATTTTTATATAAACTTTCTATTAATGCAAAATCAATATTTTTTATTTGATCTAATAATTTTTTTTTGTTGTTTTCATCAAGTGTTTCATAATGTTCTATTAAATGTTCTTGATTGTACTTTTTTAAAATCGTTTGTATTTCTCTGTCCATTTCTATTCTTCCTTTCATTACATCATATGTTGTCATTCTTTTAATTAAGCACAAAACTTAATAAATACAGATAGTATTTTATCTGTATTTATATTTATACACCATTTTCTTTTTTTTATCAATACTTATATATTTTTTTCTCCAATTGTACTTATAATTTTTTTATAACTATTTTTTATATTATTTATTTCTGATGCTATTTCTTCTACATTATAACAGTCTATTATTTTTATTTTATTATAATTTTTTGTTATTTCTTCTATCTTTTCATTAATTTTTCTTATATATTCTTTATTTCCTTTTATAAATATTTCTATTTCTTTTTTATTATTTATATCTTTTTCTAATTTTTCTATTTTATTTTTATAATCATTTTTCCAATTTATTTTTAATATTTCATTCTTTTTTTGGTCTTTTAAATTTATTTTTTCTACTAATGTATTAATTGTTTCTTCTAAATTTTCTTCCGATAATATTAATATTTCTTTGTTCTCTTCTATTTTTTTGCTGATATATGGTAGACTTATCATTTCAAAATGATAATCACTTACATAAAATACACAACTTTTTTCTTTCGTATCTTGATTTTTATTCATTTAAAATTTCGTCCTTTCAAACTTATTATTACGGATTATTCCGTTCTTTGTTTTTTGACTACTGGTAAATTTTACCATTTCTTTACAAATATGTCAATAATATTTCAAAAAAAATTCGTCGACATTTTTCTCCATCTGTATAATTTTTTTTATTTTGTTAATAATTATATTAAATGAAGATTTTTACAAAAAAGTTTTTTGGAGGTAACTAATGAAAAAAATATTAAATTTATTGAAAAATTCCAAGGTAAAAATGGTAATAATTTTAAGTCTTTTACTTTTTATATATACTACTATTTGTGCTATATCTTATGCCCAAAATGTATCATCTGATATATCAAATAGTGTATTTAGGTTACATGTTATTGCTAATAGTGATACTAATGAAGATCAAAATCTAAAATATAAAGTTCGAGATAGTCTTTTACAATATATGAATGAAATATGTAAAAATTGTTCTTCAAAAGAAGAAGCTATTTTATTAGTAGAAAATAATAAAGATAATTTTAAACAAATAGCATTAGAAAAAATTAAAGCTGAAGGTTATTCTTATGATGTTAATATTAACATAGGTAATTTTGAATTTCCTACAAAAAAATATGGAGATATATCTCTTCCAGCAGGATATTATGATGCATTGAGAGTAGAAATAGGTGAAGCAAAAGGCCAAAATTGGTGGTGCGTAATGTTCCCTCCTTTATGTTTTGTTGATATTTCTTCTGGGATTGTGCCTGAAGAATCAAAAGAATTAATGGAAAATAATTTAACAGAAGAAGAATTTGCTCTTGTTTCTGAAAAGTCTAATACAGAAATAAAATTTAAATTTAAACTTTTAGAATTCTTTAATAAAAATGGACTAATAACTGCTAAAAACTAATTTCACAGTAATTTTTGAAAATTTGATTTAAAAATTATAAATTACTTGATTTTAAAAGGTAATATTTTAGTGTAATTTATTTTTTATCTATTACAATAAAATAGTTGCAATAGTCTAAAACTTATGTTATATTTTATATTGTTATAGAGTGTTATTTTACACTCTTTTTAAATTGTAAAATTTCTTAAAATAGATAAATGGGGGTAATTTTATTGGAAAAATTGGTGATTTCAGGTCCCACTTCATTAAAAGGTGAAGTTACAATCAGTGGAGCAAAAAATGCAGCAGTAGCCATTTTACCTGCTACACTTTTAATTGATGGTATTTGTACAATTGAAAATTTACCTAATATTAGTGATATAAAAATATCATGTGAAATATTAGAAAAATTAGGTGCAAAAATTACATGGATTGATAAAAACACAATTACAGTTGATACAAGAAATATTGTTACAACAAAAGCTCCTTTAGACTTAACAAGTAAGTTTAGAGCATCTTATTATGTTATCGGAGCTATGCTTGGTAGAATGGGAGAAATTGAAGTAGGAATGCCTGGTGGATGCAAATTAGGTGCAAGACCTATTGACCAACACATTAAAGGATTTGAATTACTAGGAGCTACCGTAACCGTAGAAAAAGGTACTATTTATGCAAAAGCTGATGAATTACATGCTTCTCCTATATATATGGATATTGTTTCTGTTGGAGCTACTATTAATGTAATGTTATCTGCGGTATTAGCAAAAGGTACAACAATTATCGATAATGCTGCCAAAGAACCTCATATTGTTGATGTTGCAAACTTTTTAAATACTATGGGAGCAGATATTAGAGGTGCTGGTACTGATGTAATAAAAATTAATGGCGTTGAAAAATTACATGGTAATGCAACTTATTCTGTTGTTCCTGATCAAATTGAAGCTGGAACTTTCATGCTTGCAGCAATTGCAACAAAAGGTGATTTAACTTTAAAAAACTGTATTACAAAACACTTAGAGTCAATTACTGCCAAAATCATAGAAATAGGTGGAAATGTAGAAGATAATGGAGATAGCATTAGAGTTTGGTGTAACAATCGACCTCGTAAAGCAAATATAAAAACATTACCATATCCAGGTTTTCCAACAGATTTACAACCACAAATGGGAGTTGTTCTATCTTTAGCTGAAGGAACTAGTATTATTAATGAAAGTATATGGGATTCTAGATTTCAATATACAGAAGAACTTAATAAAATGGGAGCAAAAATAACTGCTCAAGGAAAAACAGCATTTTTTGAAGGTGTCGAAAAATTAAGTGGTGCTCCAGTATGCTCTTCAGATTTAAGAGCAGGTGCTGCATTAGTAATTGCTGGAACAGCAGCAAATGGTACAACTGAAATTTATAATTTGGAACATATAGATAGAGGATATGAAAATATAGAAGAAAAATTCAGAAAAATTGGTGCAAATATCAAAAGAATAAAAGAATAATTATAATACAAAAGGATGAAAAAAATAATATGTTAAATTTTTGTAGTTTATATAGTGGTAGTAGTGGAAATAGTTTATTTGTTGAAACAGAAAATACAAAAATATTGATAGATGCAGGTGTAAGTAGTAAAAAAATAGAATCTGCCTTGACTGATATTAATGTTGACCCCTCTACAATTGATGGAATTTTAATAACTCATGAACATACCGACCATGTACAAGGATTAGGAACATTTTCTAAAAAATTCGATTTGCCTGTTTTTGTAAATCAAGAAACTCTTAATGCTATGCCTAAGCAAAGAGATAAAATTGAAGATAAAAATATAAAAACATTTAAAATAACAGACCATTTTGAAATTGGAGATCTTAAAATTAATCCATTTTCAATTCCTCATGATGCTGCAAATCCTTGCGGATTTAATATTTTTCAAGAAAATAAAAAATTAAGCATTGCAACAGATATCGGTCATATGACGAATGATATTTTAAAAAATTTAGAGGAAAGTTTATTTATTTTATTAGAATCTAATTATGACCCTGAAGTATTAAAGTGTTCCTCTTATCCATTTTTATTAAAATCAAGAATTGCTGGTCCTACTGGACATTTATCAAATGAACTAGCTGGAAAAACAATTTCTCATTTATTAAAATCTCGGATTAAAAGTTGCTATGCTTGGGCATTTAAGTAAAGAAAGTAATTTTCCTGAACTTGCTTATCAAACAGTCGTAGATGAATTAATCGCAAATAATTACGATGAAGATTCTTTGTCACTTAGTGTAGCTTCAAGAAATGTACATAGTCAAATAATTAATATATAAAAATTGAAATTCCCAATTTAATTTATTTAGATTGGGATTTTACAATAGAAAGGAGAATTTTATGCTAACTATCGATATTATTTGTATTGGTAAAATAAAAGAAAAATATTTGCAAGATGCTATTTCAGAATATTCTAAAAGATTATCAAAATATTGTAAATTATTAATTACTGAATTACCTGATGAAAAAATTCCTGATAAACTAAATAATAGTTTATCTTCTCAAATAAAAAATAAAGAATGTTCTAAAATATTAAATTGTATAAAAAAAGATAGTTATGTAATTGCATTAGATTTAAATGGTACTCAATACTCTTCTGAAGATTTTTCAAAAAAAATTGACGAAATATCAATGGAAAATAGTAATATTACTTTTATTATTGGTGGATCACTTGGTCTTACACAAGAATTACTAAATCGTTGTAATTTACGTATTTCTTTTTCAAAAATGACATTTCCTCATCAATTATTTAGAGTTTTTCTTTTAGAGCAAATTTTTAGAGCTTTTAAAATTTCTAATGGAGAAACTTATCATAAATAAAAAAGTTAATCTAGCTAATCTGTAAAGATATACAATCAACCAAACTGCGCAAAATCATATTTTTAAACATTATAATATCTGTTTTTATTATATTTTTTTATAATATGGTATTGTAGAGAAAATAACAGAAAAAAAGATTAAAAAATAAATAGGGGCAAAAAATATTAATCTAATATTTACAGGGGGGATTTATTTTCTCTACAAGATTAAAATCTTTATAAATAATTTATTGAAAATAATCAATATTAAGTAATTTTTTAAATTTTTTTGAAAGTTTTTTGATAATTAATTTTCTTACGATAAAAAATATTGAAATAAATAAAATAATTTTTTGAATCATAGTTTGTCCTTCTTAAAATTTTTCTCATTATATGTCAACTTTTATAGTTTGTCAAGAAAAACTTTACGACATTAATCGACATATTGCTACACTAGCAAGCATTCCAACCAAATCAGCTGTCAAGGCAGCTGCTAAAATCCACCTCGTTTTTTTTACTTTAATACAACTTGTATATACTGCAATTGTATATATAGTTGTTTCTGTAGATCCCATAATTGTAGAAGCCATAACTCCCAATCTACTATCCACTCCATAATTTTTCATAATATCTGTTGCAACAGCAATAGAACTACTTCCAGAAATAGGTCTTAACATAGCTAATGGCATTAACTCACTTGGAAAATGTATTACATTTAATATTGGCGTTAAAAAATGAATTATTATATCTAAAATTCCAGAACTCCTTAATGCTCCTATTGCAACAAATAATCCTATTAATGTAGGAAAAATACTTAAGGTAATTTCTAGCCCTTCTTTTGCACCATCTAAAAACGTATCAAATACTTTATTTTTTTCTTTTAATCCATAAATTACAATTATCAAAATAATTAATGGCATTGCTATATTTGACAAAAAGTTCATTGTTTCCATATTATAATTTCTCCTTTTGGGTAATTTTAATTAATAATTTTGTTGCCACTACTCCGTGCTATAGCTGCACAAATTGTGACAATCCAAACTGGAAAAACAACAGCTGTAGGATTTTCTGAACCTAATGAATTCCTAATTGCAATTACAGTAGTTGGTATAATTTGAATAGACGCTGTATTAATTACAATAAACATCATCATTGAATTTGATAAAGTATCTTTTTTATTATTTTCTTTTTGCATTGACTTCATAGCTTTTAGTCCAAGTGGAGTTGCCGCATTTCCTAAACCTAATATATTTGCCACCATATTCATAGAAACTTCTTGCTGTATTTGAGGATTATTTTTCAAATCTGGAAATAATATTTTAATAATGGGATGTAATATTTTTGTCAATACATCAATTACCGTTGTTGTACTTGCTATTTTCATAATTCCATTCCATAAACAAATTGTTCCAAGTAAATTTAATGTCAAATTTATAGCATCTTCTGTACTTTGAAAAATAGATGAATTTAAATTTTCTATATTTCCTGAAAAAATTGCATAAGAAAATGATATTATTATAAAAATTGGCCAAACTATATTTAACATACTAATCACCTAAATAATCTTATTCCTAAGAGAAATTTTTATTCCAATATAATTGACCTGGTATTTTATTTATGATATATTATGGATATAGGATTGTTAAAAATAACTTTTAAGGAGGATAATTATGAAATCAACAGGAATTATTAGAAGAGTAGATGAACTTGGAAGAGTTGTAATACCAATAGAACTAAGAAACCAATTTAATATAATTGAAAAAGATCCAATTGAAATATATGTTGATGGTTCTTCAATTATATTAAAAAAGTTTGAGCCAAACTGTATTTTCTGCGGAAATACAAAAGACTTACACAGCTATCATGAAAAGTTAATCTGCGAAGAATGTTCAAAAAAAATTGGAAATTTAAATTTAGAAAAATAGATGCAAAAAGATAATTAAAATATTTTATTATTTTAATTATCTTTTTATTATATTAATTTTTCAAATAAAATTGATTAAAATTTGTATTGCATATTATAATAAACATCACTATAAAATATAAGTTATTTTAAGTTTATTTTTAAATAAATTTTTTATAAATTTCATTTTTGTTTACATTTTTATCTTTAGCTATTTTTTTTATAATCTCTTTTTTAGAAAATCCTTGTTCCTCGTATAATTTATAATGATCTTCTAATGTTAAATTATCAAATATATTTTCTTGTTTAATATCACAATCTTTTTCAATAATTAATACAATTTCACCCTTAATATTCTCTGATTTATCTATTATTTCATCAATATTTCCTCTAATAAACTCTTCATGTATCTTTGTTAATTCCCTAGCTAATACAATTTTTCTATTTTTTAAAAAAGGTTTTAAATCTTGTAAAGTTGATTTTATTTTATGAGGAGCTTCATATAAAATAATAGTTTTATTTGTATTTTCTATTTCTTCTAACTTTTTATTTCTATTTTTTTTATTTAAAGGTAAAAAACCTATAAAAGTGAATTCTGTTGTATCAAGACCAGAACATATTAAAGCATTTACCATTGCACAAGCTCCTGGTATTGGAACTAGTTTAATATTTTCTTCAATACATCGTCTTATTATCTCTTCCCCTGGATCAGATATTCCAGGAGTTCCTGCATCAGAAACAAGAGCAATATTTTTACCCATTTTTAATTCTTTTATTAATACATCCGTTTTTGTTTCTTCATTGTGCCTATGATAACTAATTAAAGGTTTAGATATTTTTAAATGATTTAAAAGCTTTAAAGAATGTCTTGTATCTTCTGCTGCTATTAAATCTACTTTTTCTAAAACATTAATTGCACGTAAAGTGATATCATCTAAATTACCTATTGGTGTAGCTACAATATATAAAACTCCAATTTCATTTTCCATAATATAATTCTTCCTTTATAAATATTATATTTTATTATATATTTTTTTTATTTCTTCTGTATATTCTCCATTTTCGTCATAAATATATAAATTTGATTCCAATTTTAAAAATTGCTTTGCATTTTTTATTCCTTTTATTAATATTAATTTAGGTTCTTTATTTTTATTAGAATAAACTAATCTTAATATTTTAGGTTCAATCTTATATTTTCTCATTAAGCTTAAAATATCTACTAATCTTTCTGGCCTATGCACCATGTAAAATTCGCCTTTATCTTTTAATAAATCTTTAGCTATTTTTATAAAATCTTCTAAATCAGCTGTAATTTCATGTCTTGAAATTAATTTTTTCTCATTCTCATTAATTATCCCTGTGTTCTTTTTTTTATATGGTGGATTTGTTACAATTACATCTATTGAATTTTTCTCAAATAAATTATTTAAATTTAATATATTTTCATTTATTATTTCAAATTTATTTTCTAATTTATTTAATTTAATACTTTTTTTTGCCATTTCATATACATCTTTTTGAATTTCTATTCCTGTTATTTTTTTTAATTTTGATTTTTCACATAAAAGTATTGAAATAATTCCTGTTCCTGTTCCCAAATCCAAAACAATAGAATTTTTTTTGATATTTTTTGCAAAATCTGATAATAATATACTATCAATTCCAAAACAAAATCCTTTTTTATTTTGAATTATTTTTAAATTATTAAATTCTAAATCTTCTATTACTTCATTTTTATCTAATTTAATATTCATAATTTTTTCCTCTTCAATTTTATCTAATTCTTTAAAATTGCAATATAACTTTTTACTCTTTTTGATGCATCACTCTTCTTATATTTTTTGTAAAATATTGTAAATCGTTAATGTTCTATCAAAACTTTATTTTTATGTTATGTATACTTTTTTGAGGTTTTACAAAAATTCTATCTAACGCTTTAATCCTATATAAAATATCGTTCTAAAATTTATACTTTTTATGGTTTTGATTTTCAAAATTGTAAACCATTTTTATTCTCATGTATTATATAACAAAAATCTAAATTTTGCAAAGCTTTATTGATATGTATCGAATCAAAAGATCTCATGATAAGCTATAACAAAATTTCAAAATAAAAATATTTTTATTAGTTTTATAAAATATTTTTGTTTTAAGATTTATAATTAATTTTATTTTTTTATTTTAATTTTTATAATTAATTTTATATTTTTTATTTTAGTTTTTATAATTGATTTTATTTTTTATCTTAATTTTTATAATTAACTTTATATTTTTTATTTTAGTTCTTATAATTAATTTTATTTTAATTTAATTTTTATAATTAATCTTATATTTCTATTTTTTATTTTATTTTTTTATAATTTGATATTTATATTTTTCTATTTAATTATTTTTGTTTTTAATTTTTTTATTATTGTTTTTTTATTAAAAATATTATCTCTTTAAAATTTTTTTTAAACTTTTCATTTTGATTTCATAGTTCAAAAATATCCTTTTCTAAAATTAGAATTGTTTAATCTTGTTTGTAATTTTTTCCAAATTGTACCAAATTTTATTGTTATATTAAAATTTTATTTTTGCTTTATGTTTACCTTTTTCTCTTTCATTGAAAATTCCTCCTAACGCTTTAATCCTTTGCAAAATGTCGTTTCATTTCTTTTGTTTTTTGTGTTTCTTTTTAAAAAATTGTAAACCATTTTTGTTTTTTACATATTATATACTAATCAGAAAGTTATTACCAATTTTTTACAAGGAAGTGTCAATATGAAAAACTCTTTATCAAACGATAATGAAAATAATAGAGGTCAAAAAAATTCCTCTAAAAAAACATTTAATTTTAAATCATGCAAAAAAAATACAATTAATTCATTAAATGAAATTGAATATTTTTTAAATAATTTGAAAAATATTTCAAAAATTATAAAAATAAAAAAAATATTAAAATAAATTATTTTTATTTTAATATTTTTATTTGATTTTTTAATTATTATTTAATTTTTTATTTTAATATTTATTTTAATCATTATTTAATTATTTTATTTAATATTTATTTTAATTATTATTTAATTATTTTATTTAATATTTATTTTAATTATTATTTAGTTATTTAATTTAATATTTAGTCAAATTATTTATTTTTATTATTTAATTATTTATAATATCTTAATTAATTCTTTTATACACTTCTTTAAATTCTTCATTTTCATTTCCATTAATCAAAATTTTTACCTGATTTACTTCTGTTAATTCTGTCATCGTATTAACTATACTTTTAACCATATTATCTTTTAATTTTTTATCATTTTTATCATAATTTAAAAATTCTGATGATACATCAATTACTAGACAATCATTTTCCATATATATTCTTAATATTTTCGTTCCTTCTGGAATATTTTTTTCTAATTTATCATTTTTGGGTCCTTCTATTAATAAATTCATCATTTTTTCATATGGATTATTAATTAATTCTTTTATATCTACTAATCTTGCTTCTGGTACTAATTGTTTTGATTCTTTTTCTTGAAAATATAAACTAACTATTGTCTGTCTAGATTGTTCTGATGTTATTTCTTCTTCTGGAGTATATTCCTCTATTATAGTTTCTTGATTTTTACTTTTAACATATTTTATTCCCCAAATTCCTCCTATTAAAATAATAACTAATAAAATAGTGAAAATAATAATTATTTTTTTGTTTTTCATAATTTCCTCCTTAATGTATTATTTTTTATTTAATTTTATTATTTGTTTGTCCATATTAGAACAAAAGTGTATGAAAAATAAAATATTTTTAAACTATATTTGAAAATATTTTATAATTTTTTCCATTTGACAAAATGCTGTTTTCCGTATAAAATAAAGGGAATTAAAGGAATTAAAATGATTTTAATAAGGAGACTTTTAAATGGAAAATATATTACATGTTGGATTAGATGTAGGTTCTACAACTGTAAAGATTGTTGTTATGGACCACCAAAAAAATACAATATATAAAGATTATCAAAGACACTTTTCAGATACAAAAAATACAGTATGCAACGTTCTAGAAAATTTATTAGCTAAATTCCCTCTTAATTCATTTACTTTGTCATTAACAGGTTCTGGGGCAATGTCTGCAGCTAAATTTTTAGGTGTAGACTTTATTCAAGAAGTTGTTTCTTGTAAAAGAGCAGTTGAAAAATATATACCAAAAACTGATGTTGTAATTGAATTAGGTGGAGAAGATGCTAAAATCATTTATTTTGATCAATCTATAGAACAACGTATGAATGGAACTTGTGCCGGTGGTACAGGTGCATTCTTAGATCAAATGGCATCATTATTACATACTGATACTGCTGGATTAAATGAATTAGCAAAAGGATATCAAACTATTTACCCTATAGCTTCTCGTTGTGGAGTTTTTGCAAAAACTGATATCCAACCTTTAATTAATGAAGGTGCAGCAAAAGAAGATATTGCAGCATCCATTTTTCAAGCAGTTGTTAATCAAACAATTAGTGGACTTGCTTGTGGTAGACCAATTAGAGGAAATGTTGCCTTTTTGGGAGGACCTTTAAATTATTTATCTGAATTAAGAACTAGATTTATTGAAACATTACAATTAAAAGATGATGAAATTATTGTTCCAGAAGAAGCTCATCTTTTAGTTGCAAAAGGAGCCGCTTTAGATTCTATTCAATCTGATGTTATTACTCCAGATCAATTAGAAAAAAAGATTGAACATTTAAAAATCTCTCAAGATAATACTACAAAACCTTTAGATCCATTATTTAAAAATAAAGAAGAATATAATGAATTTAAAGAAAGACATCAAAAGAACCAAGTCCCAAAAAGAGAATTAAAATCTTATGAAGGAGATTGTTATCTTGGAATTGATGCAGGTTCTACAACAACTAAACTTGTATTAATTGATAATGAAGGAAACCTTTTATATTCATTGTATGGAAGCAATGAAGGAAATCCTTTAAATAGTGTTATCAATATGTTAAAAGAACTTTATTCTGTATTACCTCCAAAAGCTATTTTGCGTTATAGTGGTGTTACAGGATATGGTGAAAAATTAATTCAAACAGCATTAAATGTCGATTTAAATGAAATTGAAACAATAGCACACTACACAGCAGCTAAACAATTTGAGCCAAATGTTACAAGCATTGTTGATATTGGTGGGCAAGATATGAAATATATCAAAATGAAAAATGGTTCTATTGATAATATTTTATTAAATGAAGCTTGTTCATCAGGTTGTGGTTCATTTATTGAAACATTTGCAAAAAGTTTAAATATAGAAATTTCTGAATTCGTAAAAGAAGCAATTGAAGCAAAACGCCCTGTAGATTTAGGTTCTAGATGTACCGTATTTATGAATTCTAAAATAAAACAAGCCCAAAAAGAAGGATATTCTGTTGGAGATATTTCTAGCGGACTTTCTTATTCAGTTATAAAAAATGCAATTCAAAAAGTAATGAAAGTAAGAGATGTTGAAACTCTTGGAAAACATATTGTTGTACAAGGTGGAACTTTCTATAATGATGCTGTTTTAAGAGCATTTGAATTGATTGTTGGTAAAAATGTAGTAAGACCTGATATTTCTGGACTTATGGGTGCTTATGGGATGGCTTTACTTTCAAAAGAACAATATGAATCAAATTTAGATATGGAATACTCTTCTACTATTTTAAAATTAGAAGAATTAGATAAATTAGAAATAAAAGTAACACATACTCGTTGTAATGGTTGCGAAAATCATTGTAAATTAACAATTAATCTTTTTAGTAATGGTCAAAAACATATTTCAGGAAACCGTTGTGAAAAAGGTGCTGGAATTGTAACAAAAAAACAGAATTTGCCAAACTTAGTACAATATAAATATGAAAGAATTTTTGACTATAAACCACTAGAAGAGCAATTTGCTCCAAGAGGAACAATTGGAATCCCTAGAGTTTTAAATATGTATGAGGACTATCCTTTTTGGTTTACTTTCCTTACTAACCTAGGATTTAGAGTTATCTTATCTGAAAAAAGTACTAGAAAAACTTATGAAAAAGGAATGGAATCTATGCCATCTGAATCTGTATGCTATCCTGCAAAACTTTCACATGGACATATAGAAAGCCTTTTAGAACAAGGAATAACAACCATTTTCTATCCTTGTATGCCATACTCTAGAAAAGAATATGAAAAAGCAGACAATCATTACAATTGTCCAATTGTTATTTCATATTCTGAAGTATTAAAAAACAATGTAGAAAACCTAAAAAAAGATAACATAAAGTTTATAAATTCGTTTTTACCATTTGATAAAAAGAATTTAGTGAAAAAAATATTAGAATTAGACGAATTTAAAGAATATCAATTTACAAAAGCAGAACTAAATGAAGCAGTAGATAAGGCAGAAGCAGAATACCAAAAATGCAAGAAAGATATTAGGGATAAAGGGGCTGAAACTGTTAGATACATTGAAGAAAATAATTTAAAAGGAATCGTTTTAGCTGGTAGACCTTATCATATAGACCCTGAGATTAATCATGGAATAGATACTTTAATTACCTCTTTAGGGCTTTGTGTATTAACAGAAGATAGTATCTCTGACAAGACTGAAGCCAAACGCCCCCTAAGGGTAGTAGACCAATGGGTATTCCATGCAAGATTATATGCTGCAGCAGATTTTGTTGGAAAACATGATAATTTAGAGCTAATACAATTAAACTCTTTTGGTTGTGGTGTTGATGCCGTAACAACAGACCAAGTAGAAGAAATTTTATCAAGTTTTAATAAAATGTATACATTAATAAAAATTGATGAAGTTAACAACTTAGGTGCAGTAAGAATTCGTATTCGTTCTTTACTTGCTAGTATGAAAAAACGTGAAAAAGAGCAACAAATAGAAAAATTAGATGGAGATTACGGAGTAAAAAAGAAAATATTTACAAAGGAAATGAAAAAAGATTATACAATTCTATTCCCTCAAATGGCTCCAATTCATTTTGAATTAATAGAAACTGCTGCAAGATCAGTTGGATATCATGTAGAATTGTTAAGAGATTGTACACAAAAAACAGTAGAAACAGGTTTAAAATATGTTAATAATGATGCATGCTATCCATCTATATTAGTTACTGGTCAAATGATAGAAGCTTTACAATCTGGCAAATACGACCTAAATAAAACTGCTTTAATTATTACCCAAACAGGTGGTGGTTGTAGGGCTACTAATTATATCGGTTTTATAAGAAAAGCTTTAAAAGATGCTGGACTTAGCAACATTCCAGTTATTTCACTTAACTTTGTAGGAATGGAAAAAATGCCAGGATTTAAAATAACTGTACCTTTTATTGATAGATTAGTTAAAACTGTTGTATATGCAGACCTTTTACAAAAAATGCTTACAAAAAATAGAGCATATGAAGTAAATAAAGGTGAAACTCAAGCTTTATTTGATAAATGGATGGAAAAATGCAAAAAGCTATTAGAAAAATCTAGTAATAAAGAATTTAAACAAAGTATTTATGACATTGTAAATGACTTTGAAAAAATCGAATTAGATACTTCCACTCCAAAACCTAAAGTCGGAATTGTAGGTGAAGTACTAATCAAATACCACCCTTTTGGAAATAACTATGTAGCAGACCTTTTAGAAAAAGAAGGAGCAGAAGTAGTTCTTCCAGACTTCATGGGATTTGTTAAATTTATGGCAACACATAGAATTACTTTTAATCGCCTATTAAATACGAATAAAACATCTGCCAAAATAAGTAAAGCTGCAATTAAAATTATAGACATTTTAGAAAAAGATTTAAGAATCGCTTTAGCAAATTCTAAAAAAGGATATCTACCACCTTGTGATATTTGGCATTTAGAAGAAAAAGTAAAAGATGTTTTATCAATTGGTAATCAAACTGGAGAAGGTTGGTTTTTAACTGCTGAAATGATTGAATATATTGAGCATGACATTCCAAATATTGTTTGTGTTCAACCATTTGCTTGTTTGCCAAATCATGTAGTAGGAAAAGGTGTCATAAAAACAATTAGAGAAAGATATCCTGAAGCAAATATTTCTCCTGTTGATTATGATCCTGGTGCTAGTGAATCTAATCAAGCAAATAGAATTAAATTATTAATGACAGTTGCAAAAGATAATTTGAAAGCAAAACAAAATAGTAAAAAAGCTATAGATATGGAAAACAATTCTTTAGATGAATCAAAAAATACTGTTACAAGCTAATAAACTGTTATAGGCTAAACTGTTACAAACCAACAAAAAGTTACATAATGTTAAACTCTATAAAACATAACACAAGTAAAACCTAAAAATATATTTATTATAAGAAAATCAAATTAAAAAAGTTTATATATTTTTCTAAAACTAGCTTTTCTATGAAAATCGCTCTGTACTATTAGAAATATGAATGTTACAGCATAAGCGGGAATAAGTAAGTTAAAGAAAAAATATAAACTTTTTTAATTAAAATTCTTTTAGTATTTTTTTCATCTCCTTTTTTGTTTGTTGATATCCTAATTCATATAATTCATCAATTTTTTTCATATCTAAAAGTCCTACTTTTTCACTTTTTATTTTTATATTATAATCTGAACCTTCTAGTTCATAATTTGATAACTCTCTCCCTATTAAACTTAAAGATCTCCCTGCTACTTCAACTAGATTTTGGTTACATAAAGTACTTGATTCATCGTCAAAAATAATATTTAAAACTTTATCTGCTCCTAACATTTTTACTTCCTTCCATGGAACATTTTCTCTTATTCCTCCATCTATTAATTTAGTATTTCCATATTTACAAGGACAAAAAACTACTGGATAACTGCAACTTCCTCTAACAGCTTTACCTATTTCAATGTTATTAACAAATTGAATTTCATCAGAAATTTGCGTTCGAACATTGCATGAAGTAAAACAAATAACATTTCCATTACATAAATCTACACTTGGAATTACTAAATGTTTTTTTATTTGTGATATGTTGTAAATCCCTCTTTCATTACATACTTTATTAATCAACCTCTCTAACTTTTTTCCATTATTTAAACCACTAATTGTAATTCTTCCTGTAAATATTAAACCAAATATTAGTTTAAAAATTTGCATTATGTCAACATATTTAATCTTTTTACAATATTTTTTAAAAATATTATATATTTCTTCTGAGTTAAAACCTGCTGCATATAAACATGCAACAATACTTCCAGAAGATGTTCCTCCTATGTAATCAAATTCTATATTTTTTTCTTCTAATGCTTTTATAGCTCCTATATGAGCAGCTCCTTTAACTCCTCCACCTGCTAAACATAATCCTTTTTTCATACTAATCACCAATAATAAATTATGAAAAAAATTCATAAGTGTTACAATGACAATATTATTGTAACTCTCAGCATTAAAGTTATAAATAATAAACTATATTCTTATTAGTTATCTTTTATTAAAGTAAATATTTTGATTTTTATTGAGAATAGATTATTTTTATGCTATATTTATAATGTAGAAAGGTTTTATTATGAAAGAAAATTATTATGATATATTAGAAGTTAATAAAAATGCATCTCCTGAAATTATTGATAAGGCTTACAAAGTGCTTGTTAAAAAATATCATCCTGATTTACAAGAAGGTGAATTAAAACAAAAATATGAACATAAGTTGAAACTAATTAATGAGGCTTATGATGTTTTATCAGATGAAGTAAAAAGAAAACAATATAATATAGAATTGAAGCAGACTGAGTTATTACAAAAAGATAACATAAATTATAATAATATTCAAACATATTCAAATGGAATAAATACTAATCAAAATACTCAATCATATAGAAATAAATTTAATAATAATTGTAATACTAATAATAATTATGATGAGCAAAAAAATAACATTAATTATCATATAAAGCAAGCAAGAATACAAACAGAAGAACAAAAAAGATATGAAGAAGAATATAATAGACAAGTTAATAATGCTATTAATAAAGCTTATCATGATGCTTATATTCAAGATTTAAAAAATAGAGGTTATAAAATTAAATATAAGAAAAATTTGAAAGATTATTTCAAAAATTTTATTAGCATAATAATTTTATTTATCGTTATACTAATATTACTACAAGTTCCTTTTGTAAAAAATCATTTCATAAAACTTTATCAAGAAAATTATGTCTTTAAATATATAATAGACTTATTTATTAATTTAATAAATGGTATTTTTTATTAAATTATTATAAAAAAATAATATTTTATTGTTATAAAAACATATACAATAAAATATTATTTTTTAGTTTATTTTGTCAAATAATTTATTCTTTTTAGTTTGAACTTTTACATATTTATCAATAAAAATTATTGATATTACAAAAATACAACTAATTATTAAAATTGCAGTATTAAAATTAATATCATTAAAAATATTCATAAAATACATTAATGTCAATACCATAAATATAGTATAAATATACTGAAATAGTTTATTATTATTTTGCTTAAGTACCTCATATTCATTTTTCCAATTTAATACTGGCCTTTTTAAATCTACAATTAGCATGATGACACTATTTAGTATTCCAATAAGTATACCATTTATAAAAATAGCAATGACATATCCAATAGATATTGAACTACACAAAATTTTTATTACTAAGCAAACCATAAAAGAAATAATAATACTAACACCTATTTGTAAAGCATTTTTTAACCAAAATTGATTATATAATTCTATTGGTATATACTTAATAAAAATTGCATTCTTACCAAATCTAGAAATAGCTGTTAATGATAAGTTAATTATAGAAAATAATACTTGGTATATTACTAGTATTATGCAAAATCCTTCTATATTCAAATTTAATTGATTAAACAAGTCCATTGCTTCTTGATTTTTGGGCAAAATACCAAATCTAATATATAAAGATGTTATTATAGAAACTATTAATAATATAGTAATAGGAAAAATATATTGTATAAAAAATATCATATTTTTCGTAATATAATTTAATTCATTCTTAATATAAGAAATTGTAACAGATTTTTGATTAAGTTTTGCATATAAATCTAATTCTTTATATTTTGTTTTACCGGTATGATTTAACTGTTAATAATCTTTTAAAATATTTTTTACTACCAATATATACTAATGATGTAAATGTTACTATATATATCATAAATAATTTTATGATATTAGATATTATATTTTTTCCATGTAATATTTGTATAAATGGATTAATAACTATTGTAGTTTTATTAATATAAATAGCTATATCATTTAAATTTATAATTGTATTTTGAAAATTCTGTTCATTTTTAATTATATTACTTATAAATTGATATTCGCTAAAAAAAACAATTGTAATTAATAATGTACTTATTAAAAGTTGATATACATTTTCATTTTTTATTATTTTAAATAAATTGATAAGTAAAATGTTAAAAAAAGTAATAATTATACAAATAAAAATAGGTATTAATATTATTGCTGATATTAATGCAATATAATATCCTATTCCAATATGAATTGCTATTCCATACATTATCATTGGTATTATCATAAATATTAATTCTGTTACATATAAAATTCCTACTAATGTATTAAATTTTGCTAAAAATAACTCTGTTGGTTTAATTGGATATGGTAATATCATTTCTATATCTTTTGAAAAATAAAATATATTTGGACATATTAATATAGACTGCATAACTAATAATAAAAATATAAATGTAAAATATATATTAGGAAATATTCCCTCTTGTCCTATACCTTGTAAAGATTTGATTATTTGGTTGCTTATAAAGCAAATTGCCATTAATAATATAATTATCATCCAAACATAAACAGATTTTAAATTTATTTTATTTTTCTTTTTATCAATTATATTAAGATTTTGAACATAATTAATTGTAAATAATTTAGTTAGCAACATTATATTTTTAATCATTTTCAATTAGCTCCATAAATAATTCTTCTAAAGATTCATCATCTTTTAATTTTTGTTTTAGTTCTTCTATTGTTCCTACGTATATAAGATTTCCTTTATTTATAATCCCTACTTTATCACATAGTTTTTCTGCTACTTCCAATATATGGGTAGAAAAAAATACTGTATTTCCTCGATTAGCATAATCTTTCATTGTTTGCTTTAAGTCATATATTGCTTTTGGATCTAATCCAGTAATTGGTTCATCTAAAATCCAATTTTTAGGGGTATGTAATAATACCCCTATTATTATTATTTTTTGTCTCATACCATGTGAATAATTTTCTATTTTTTCTTCTAAAAACTTTATCATATTGAATCTTTCTGAAAGCTCTTTAATTCTATTAATTCTTTCTACTTTTCCTACTTTATATATGTCCGCAACAAAATTTAAATATTCTATTCCTTTTAAATTTAAAAATATATCTGGACTATCAGGTATTAATCCTATATTCTCTTTTGCTTTTACAGGATTTTTGATAATACTATTATTGTCTATCTTTATATCCCCTTTATCAATTGAAAGAATTCCTGTAATCATTTTAATAATTGTTGTTTTTCCTGCACCATTTGGACCTAAAAATCCGAATATTTCGCCATCATTAATTGTTAAATTTAAATTATCTACTACCTTTTTATTACCATACGATTTAGATACATTTTCTATTTTTATCATATTTATTTTCTATGCATATACGCATACATTCTCCCTTCTATTCAATATTAAATGACATTACAAAGTCCGTTCCTTCAAGTAATTTCATAATAATAGTCATATCTTTTGCATTTTCTTTACTATCTTCTAATGTTTTTAATTTTAGTTCATAAATAAAAATTCCCGCTTCATTTGAAAATTTCTTATATTCCACTTTATTTTTATCAAAAAAGTTACTTTTCGCATATTTCTCAAATTCTTGATAAGTAGTAAATTTATTATTTTTAAATGAATTATCTAATTTGTCATAAATATACTTATAGTCTTTAGTATTTAGCGCACTTATAATTTTTTCTATATTCATTCCTACTTTTACTTGTTCATTTTCTTTATTATACTTTTCTATGAATTCCGGTAAATCTATTGTATATGTATCAAGTATTACGTTACCTTTTATAGGATTTGTTTCTAAAAAGATAAAATAATCACCGTATTGATTTAGACAAATATATTCATTATATTTTTCATATACATCTATTTTATATTTAGATAATTCCATATCTGAAAACTCTTCTGCTCTTGATTTTATATATTGTTCAAATTCATCTATACTATTAAATCTTTTTTGTTTATATTCATCATACAACATATTATATGCTTTTTCTATATCATTATTTAAATATTCCTTATAGTCATTAAATATTTCACTAATATATGCTTGACTAATATTACTTGGTACATTAAAAGTATTATATTCGTTTTTTTCAATATTCTCTATATTTTGTTCAATACTTTTTCCTATTAAATCTTCTCTTTTATTAATATCCATGTCATTTATGTAATCTTCTAACATCATATAAAATGAATTATTATTAGAATCTATTACTAAGGCAATATTAAATTTTTCTTTTGTATCTAAACTTTCTGAATATACTATATATGTTTTTATATTTATACTATTCTCGCACACATATATATCATTTATTTTTATGTCTTTATTCGCATACTTTGCTAATTCTTTATAAATTTTTTCATCTGTTATATTAAATTTTTCTACATATTCTTTTGGCATAATATTATTCTTTATAATATCAGTTCCTTGTTTAATATATTTATTTAAAAAATCTTTTTCTTCATTTTCATTACTAAATTGAATTCTAGTTCCACTTAAATCATAATTTAAGTAATTTATGTATACCTGAATTTCCTGTAAAATATATTTTACTATTACATATTCTTGTTCACTTTCTATTTCTTCTATCGTATGATTCAATTCATAACTTCCTTCTACATATTTCGATTCTTCTATATCTCCTTGTTCATCTATTGTAGTACTTTTTTGTTGATGCATAAAATATACCATAAGTATAATAACTACAATAATTATAATTGATAAAATAATTATAATGCTTTTTAAGTTTTTCATATATAATTCTCCTCGTTTATCTATTAACTCTAAATGCTTTCTCAAAACTTGATATCGAACAATTTATTTTGTCAGCCCTTATTGAATTAGTACTACCACAACTATATGCTTTGCCATTACCACAATATATTTCTGTATGAGTTTCTCTAACTAATATATCTCCTGCTTGAACATTATTAAGCGATATTTCTTGTAAATGTAATGGATTTCTTTTCAAATCTCTTGCAGCATATGGCGCTGATAATCTATATCCATATTTTTTTAATACCCATGAAACATATGCACTACAATCAACATATCTTTCATTCATTGGCTCTCCTTCTGTTGGAAATTTATGTTTTACGGGACTTCCATCTCTCACATATCTTCCTGCCGCTAGATTTTCTGATGATGGATACCAGTATTGATTCTCTCTTAAGTAATCATGACAAGATTTTGCAGTAGCAAGAAATGAACTTGTATCGATATTAATTGAAGAATCACCTTGAGTCGCTTTTTGCTTTAGTTTATCTAACCATTCTTTAGCATATTTTTGTCTATCATCTAATTGTTGTATTGATCCATCTCCATTAATACATTTTTCATAATTTTCAGCAAAATATTTTACTGACTGTTCCAAATTATTTGTTGACATTAAATTGTCTTTTACTGCTTTATACCCTGAACTATTTAATTCTTTCCACATAAATTTTAATTGTGTATCAACATTTGTCCAATCAGTTCCTTCTTTTTGAGCCAATTTCTCAAGTTGCGCAAATCTTCCATTTGAGTCTCCATGATAATTTCCCCATTGGCATAATCCATGATATCCTCCATAATAATCTGGACTACTTATATTAGATGCATCAAAATTACATTCTTGTTGAATATTTCCTAATATAGCTGCGACTCCTTCAATTGGCATACCTTTATCTAGGAAAAAGTCTGCAATTTGTCCTGGAACTCCTTCTATATTACTTTTCGCACCAGTAGAAGTACTTATAAAGTTCTCTGGATTATATACACTAAAGTCATATTCTGTAACGCCATAATCTTTGTCTGTAGCCTTATATAGTAGATATTTAGTCAAATCAACCATGTCAACTGTTTTTTCATTATTTTCTAATACTTCAAATAGCCAACTTGGAACTTCTAAAATAAAGTTTTTAGCTTTTTTACATTCATCTTTTAATAATATTGTAACAAAATTATCTTCATTTGCATTTTTATCTGTTTTTTCTCTAATAGATGCTGGCGATGATATATATTCCATTGTCTCTACTGTATTTGTAACTTTTTTGTGTCTATTAATAGTTGCATTATATATTTTAGTTTCTATTAAGTCAATTTTTCCATCCACATAAATATATTCGTTACCACTATATTTGTTTTTTTCTGTTTTCAATAAATTTGCAACATGTCCATACTTATCTTCCTCTGAAGTTATATCTGGTGTGTCTGGATAGTTTTTATCCTCTAAATCATCATCTGCAACAACATCAGTTGTAGAATTAGGATGTTGGTATGTATAATTTTGTTCATAATCTACAATCCACACATTTGCTTTTGTCAAATTAATTTCTAATGTATTAGTCCTTGTGACCGTCGTCATAGTTACTTCACAATTACGCTCCAATTCATCTGACCATGATTTCTGTACTGTGTTAGAATTATTTTCTAAATTTGTAGTTTCATATTTAACTGTAACTTGTCCTTTAGTATCAACTTTCTGCTTTTTAGTATATGTATTTGTAACTACATTTGTATTTATTGTTAAATTATCATGTACAGTTATTTCTATTTCGCTATCTTGTACTAAATCTGCTAATTGTAGAACAAAATCTTTGTCTTCACCTATTACTAATAACGCCCATAAATAATCAAATGGCATTGTATAAGCACTTACAAATTCCTGATAATTAATATTAGTTGTAGTCATATTATGACTATTTGTAGATGATTGTTGTACTTCTGGGTCATTTGATACAACTTCATTTTCCTCTTCACTCCATGTAGCGACTTTTGCATAATACTTTGAATCATTTGATTCTATATTGTCACTATCTGAACCTATTCCTCCATCTCCTTCACCCATTCCATTATCATATAAGAATGTTAGTGGATCAACTGGTTGTCCATCCAACTCTATTTGGAAATGAAGATGTGCTCCTGTAGAAACGCCTGTATTTCCTGATAGTGCAATTATCTGTCCTTTCTCTACTATATCTCCTACTGAAACTTTTAGCTCACTATTATGCATATATTTTGATACATATCCATTTCCATGGTCAATTTCAATCCAATTTCCTGCTGAATCACTATATGTAGCTGTTGTGACTTTTCCATCCTCACATGCATATACATTTGTTCCTTCTGTTACTTCTATATCAATACCTTTATGGTTACTTGATGCTCCTTCAGTAGGTGAATTTCTTGGTCCATAATTTGATGTTATATTAGTTCCATCTGTCGGCCATTTCATTGCATCTTCTTCGTCTTCATCTATTTCAACATTTCGTCCATTTTCACTAATTGTATTTTCTCCAAAATTAGGATTATCAAAATAACTTCCACCATTTACGGCCTTTGTTAAATTCTTATTCCATTCTGGATGGCAACCTGATGTACCAGGATTAGGATGCCCTGAATTATACCATGTATCCATATCTACAATAAATTCAATAATACAATGTCCATTATTATGTCCCCATTTATTACATCCTGCATCATTTCTACTTTTTATATCACCAATAATACATGGTATAATTGTTCCATCTTCTTGATAAAAATCTACATAATCTCCTACTTTTCCAAATGTTGTTGTACAAGCTATTACATATCTTCCATTAATTTTTCCAAATCCTTCTGCATCAAAATTCATGCCAGCTTTTTCTCTTAACTTATATTGTGTAGATGTAGTACTTGTGATTTTTTGCCATCCCATATATGTATGTACAGAGCCTAAGCCACTTTTAATTTTTATAGTAGTACCAGCTTCAATTGTAGTCGCTGTTCCTTGGTCTGAGCTAGATGATAATGAAGTTTTTTCTAATGTAAAATGTTTTAAAGCTTCTTTTCGATCTGATTCTAAACCTGATTCATTATATTTATTAATATATCTTTCAAAAGTTTCTGGATCTGTATACGTCATTGTAAAATTATTTCCTTCTGAATCAGCTCTTTTTAGTTTTATAATTCCTTGTATTTTATTTGAATCTGCTTTATTTAAATTATCCCAATCAATCTCATCATCTGGATTTGGCCTAGTATCTAAATATTGCGTTATCTTTTCGGCATTTATCAATTTAGACAGTTCCTCAGGACTATCTAAATATTGGTTCACTCTACCACCAGATTCTATATTTTTTTCCCATACTTCTTGTGCAGTATTTGCTGATGATATTTCTCCATTGCTATCTATACTAATATTACTAGATGCTTGTTCTGCTGCGTATGGCACACTAGACCAATCATCTTCAGAGCCCCCATCAACCCATACATTTATATAATAATAGCATGCAGCTAGTAATACTAGTATAATAGCAATTGGAACAAGTTTTGCAATAGCTATCATTATTAATTTCATAAGTAATTTAGCTATTTTTTTTAATTGTTTTTTTAATTCATTAGAATCGTTATTCATCTATATCTCCTCTAATTGCTACCTATACTTCTATCTCAAATTTATAATAATCATTATCTGAATATTGATTATTATCTAAAATTACTTTAGAAAATACAATCTTTTTAATATCTTTTGTTGAACCATATCTACTATAATATTTTATCTTTAATTTAATTTTTGTACCTTCATCTACTAACATTTCTGACTTAGATAATTCATGCGTATATGCTGAATATTTAACACCATTATTATCTTGAATATATATACTATCTATATCTTTTAATGAATCTAATAATATTGCTTTTGATGAATTATTAGTAACTTCAAATGTATATGTCGTATATTCCATATAAATATCTTCTTCTAATACTTTTATATTTATATCTCTCTTTTTATTTTCTTTATTAATTTTATTTTTTCTTACATAACCATTTACGTTTAATTTATTTTCTTGTATTGTAATATAATCTTGTATAGTATTTTCTTCAGAATATTTTCCACTACTTAAGAAATCATCATTTATTCTTATTTTATAAATATCATCATTCCAATTTTCAACTGAGATATTTTTTTGATTTCCATCAAAAATTTTTTCATAATAACCTTTTTCAAAGATTTCGACTGATGGGTACATCTCACTTTTACATTCTTCTGTTAACAAATCATACGCTTCTTGTAGTTTATTATTATTACAATATTCAAAAAATTTGTCTATTATTTGTATTGAATCTCTTTTTTGTTTTGATATTTTTTGTCCAGATAATGCAGATTTTTCGGTTTCTAAGTTTACATTATTGTACTTAACAATATTATTTTCTATTATATTATTAATATTTCCATTTTTTAATTGTTCTTCATTCTGTTGTTTTGCAATATAATTTAATAATTGTAAAATACCTATTATACTTACTATAATTAACACTACTTTCAAAATATCTTTTCTATTTTGGTTAAAAAACCTCATAAATTTCTGCATTATATCCCCCTATGAATTTTTTTCTAATTTATTTTTTATTTCATTATAATTGTATAAATTTTTAAATGTTTCATCTGTTTTCTCCATAGCCAATTTCTCTGATAATCCGATAATTTTGAAATTTTTCCGTAACGGTTGCTTTCCATTCATTTTGATCTTTTTTCTTCATTTTAGTTGTATCACCTATCATTTGTGCATATTCATGAATTCCTATTGCTTCATCAATATTATTCATATTACTTTCTTGTCTAAATTGATGTATTGTTGCTATATCATTTACATCACTTATACCATGACTTAAATATTTGTCTATATCTCCTTCTTCATACATTTTTTGTGTTGCATCTATTCCTAACTTATCTTCTAACTGACTTTTATATCGTTTATTTTTCTTCCATTCTTTTATCTGTTTATCAATTTGTCTTCTTTGATATTCTTCTTCTCCATAATACTCTCTTTGCATAGCATCTCCTGCACCTTGTATCACTTGCTGCGCTCCATCTAATCCATTTTTTATGTTTCCTGTTGTATTAATTGCAAAATCTGCTGCTCTACTTCCTGCATATGCACCTGCTCCTACACCTGCTGCTCCATATTGAAGAGCATTTTGAAAATCTCCTGTAGCTGCCCCTAATGCAACTCCTATCGTTCCTGCTGCAGTAGCTGCAGCTGCTCCTCCTGCAAATCTTATAGCTTTTTTACCCATTCTTCCTATTTTTGGCATTGCCCCTCGCAATAGTACTTTTCCTCCTGCTTTTGCTGCTCTTAACCTTCTTTTTGTTTTATCTGAAATATTTCTATTTGAGTTTCTTTCTCTTGAATTTGTATTTCTTTCTATTGGAGTATTTGCTCTCGCACCTGCATTTCCTCCTATTGGGTCATTTGCTCCTGCACCTGTATTTCCTCCTATTGGGTCATTTGCTCCTGCACCTGCATTTCCTCTTATTGGGTCATTTGCTCCTGCATTCTCATTCCTTTCCATCGGACCATTTTCTTCTTGACTTTGTCCTATTCCAAGTATAGCTGCTCCTGCATCAAAATTATCTCCAGCATACCTTATAGTATTTGCACTATCGCCTGTAGATTCTCCTAATTCTTCAATACCATTTTTACCATCTTTTTGGTGTAATCCTCCTGGTACCTTTCTTAACAAAGTTCCCATTCCTCTTGATAATAATCCAGCACCAACAGCAACTCCTGCCAATGAACCTGGTGTAGAAGCCTTTTCAAATCCGAAAAAACTACGTAGTAACTTTTCTGCTGGCAATAAAAATCCTATAGCAACTATCATATACCATACATTTTTTCCTGCAAATTGAAAAGCAGTAGATACTAACATTGTGTATAACAGCAAATGTAAAGGTTGTATTAATAAGTTAAATATATACTCTCTTATCCATTTATTAAACGCTTGTGCTTGACCATCATTTATTTTATCAATAGGGTAAGTCATCGCAACTAATGGAGATATTATAGTTAAAAATGCCATATATATAACCCTTTTTAGATATGTAAATGCAAAAAATACAGTATAAACTACTAACATAATAAAACATATTGCATATCCTACATATGAAACTCTTCCTGTACGCATTTGTAACTCAACTCTCATTCTTCCCATCAAATTAGTAGGCCATATTAAATGCGTTGCATCTTTTGGATCATCACCATTTTCCAAATTATTTCCATCTTCATCATATAGAAGTTGTGCCTTTCCTGCTTCCATTACTTTTTCAGCTATTTTACCATTATCATCAGTTTGCAACGTTACAGAGTGTACTTCAGTATCATATGTACTTTTTATTACCTTTACAAATTGATTTACAAGTGTAACAGAAAATGCCATTATATAATGCATAAAAAACAATAAACATATTCCAACTAGCCAATCTGTTAACATTTGTTTATATTTTGCTTTATCAGATGCTATAGTTGTAAGCAACATTCTAATTCCTACATATAAAAGTATTGATAACATTAAAACTATCGCTATATTTCTTAATGCATTATACCATTGGCTTACCACTCCTCTCAGTTCATTTGCTGTATTTTGTCTAGATGTAGTTACTTTATTTCCATCTTCATCATAGTAGAAATACCTTTTTATTATACCTCGTTGACTGAACTTATCTATATCCTCACTTGTATAATCTGATACTTTGTAGTCTCCAGCTTGTATGCTTGTCAACTGATGATCTTCAGGTAGAAAATTATTTATAATTTGATTAATTATAGGATCATATCCATCTGTTTCAAAATATATTTCTTTAGCGTTAAAAAAGTCAATATCAAATAATCCTATTTCTCCTTTAAAAATTTCCTCTGCTGATATATTGTACATTGGTAATTCTAAATCATCTGGTAAATATGTATTCTCATAATATACTCCAGCTATATATCCTGTAGATACTCCAGCCACAGCTACTAATGCAATTGTTCCCAAACTTAATGATATAGTAGCCCCTAATATTGCTGCACCTATTCCTGCAGTACATACAATCAATGCAATTGTACCTATTCCAACTAAAATTCCAACTATTACTCCGTCCAATTTTTTCCCAAAGTGTAGTACTCATATCTATACTTAATAATGTTTCTGTTTGTTGCATGGCAGTATCATGAATAATACTTAAAATTCCGGTCTCCTAAAAACACTACCAAATCTATTACTGGGTCTAAAAGTTTTCCTCCTATTCCATTATCTTCACTTTCTGCTATAGATGGTTTAGACACAATAAATTGAAATATAATTATAATTAGCAATACTATTACTATCTTTTTCCATATTTTTTGATTTGTAAATATTTTCATATTTTCTCCTCCACTTATTGATTATTATGCATATTTACTATATTATTAATATTTGTCTCAACAAATTCAAATTCTTTCTTTGTTGGCACTATCTTTAGTATTGCTGTATCAGCTCCAACCTTAAACAATCCTTCTCCTTTTTGACAAGTTACTAAAAAATCTGCTTCTCCTTCAGATAATTTAAATACTTCTTTTAAATATTGTATTTCTGCTTTATCTTGTGCTAAAAATAATTTTGTATCAGAAGATGTTAATACTGCTTGTGCTTCTGATTTTTCATAAAAATCTTGAAATCTTTGAGATATAATAGCTAAAGACACATTTCTTTTTCTTGCACGCCTTGCCATCTTATTTAAAAAGTCTACGGCTTCTTCATATGGCAACAACATCCACGCCTCATCAACCAATACTCTTTTCTTTGTAGCTTTTGTTCTATCTTCACTGTTTTTCTTAACAAATTTTTCCCATATCCAAGAAAGCAATATTTGTTGTGCTAAAGGTCTTGCAAACCTTTCTTCTAATTGAGATATATCTATATTTATAAAAGGTGCTCCTTCTAATAAATCAAATGTAGATTGTCCATCAAAATAAGCCATTTGTCCATCAAACTCTCTAATATATTGCTTCATAACCTTTAATAAGTAACTATAATGGAATTGATAATCTGGATTATTATTTTCTTTTGCTTTTGCTTGTATTCTTCTATACCAACTTCCTATTGTTGGCATATTTTTCTTTTCTTTTCCAAGTATGTTATCATTAGTTAATTTCATTTCTGCCGTTTTATATAAGCTATTAGGGTTATTTGTAATTCCTAAACTTGCATACTCTTCTGCTACTGATTCTGCAATAATTTGTTTTGTAAGTTCGTTAACTTCTATACTCCTTGTACTTCCTTTTGCCATAGTTAATAATGCTTGTGTAACATCTTCAACCTTATTCTCTATGTTTAATACGCTTCTTTCTCTACCTGTAATCTCATCTTTTACTTTTTCTATTTCTACATCAAATAGATTTATAATAGTTTTTGAATTAGGACTGATTACAACATTAATTCCTCCTAAACTTTCAGCAACAATTGTATACTCACCTTCTGCATCTAGTGCTAAACTTTCTATTCCCATAAGAACAGATGACCTTGATACTAAAGTTTTCATTGTAACAGATTTTCCCGCTCCTGATTTAGCAAATATAACCATGTTATAATTTGTTAGTGATGGATGAAAATTATCAAAAAGTATAGGTGTTCCTGTTTGTTTATTGAATCCCAATGGTACTCCTGTTGGATGTCCTACTTCTGAAGTTGTAAAAGGAAATACTGTTCCCATTGAATTTCTATCAAATGTGTGTACTTTTTTAACCTTATCTTCTAGTAATGGTAAATTTGATTGAAAAGCTTCTTCTTGCATTCCCCATGCTGTTTTCATACTTACCAAATTTTTAGATAATTCTGAAATTAACATATTCGTTTGTTTATCTAATTCATCTAAACTATATGTAAAAAGTGTTGCAACTATTGAGGCTTCATATAATTTGTTAAATCCTGCTGCAATTTCATCTCTTAATCGCTCTGCTTCTATTCTCTTTTGTGTAATAGTACTTTCTCTATTTATATTTCCTTTATCCATTGCAACAATTCTTTCTGTTTCTAATTCATTTATAATTCTATTTAATTCGTTTTGAGATTTTTCTTCCTTTATTGGATTTATTATTATAGAAGTATTTATATCTCCAAAAAGATATAAATCTCTAAATAACTCTGGAAAAGTACACATTCGAGGTAAATTTGATACAAAAAAGCTTCTTGCATATCTTTTGGTGTTTGAAATGATTTCTAAATGATCTATATTACTTGCATCTATTCCTGCTGGCGCTATAATTTCTTTTATTGTTTTCTTTTTTAGAAACTCATATTGTTCTTCCTGATTTTGTTTTTCTTCAATTGATATCTTGTCCTTACTTTTATTAAACATTATTTTTTCCTCCTTGATAAAAAGACTAATTATTAATTATCTTTTCCGCTTCTTCTCTTGTTTCTTTTCCAATCATTTCTTCATTTTCTTGTAAAATACTTTTAGCCATTATTCTTATTAATTCATCCATTTTCTGTTCTTTTTCTTTTAACTTTCTTTCAGTCTCAATATTATACATAGCTTGACGTACTGATTCATTCGCTTTGCTTATAGCTTTTTTCTCTATTTCGTTATCTATTGCTTTCATCCTTTTTTCTAATACATTTGGTGCTATTGAATATATCTCGTCAAAACTTGTATTTAATATTTTTTCTAATTCATATATTTCAGCTTCATCTCTATTATATGCAATATACATTAACTCTACTAGTTCTTTACTATTTAATACTTTTCCTTTAATATTGCATACAAATAAAGAACTAACAATTGCTTGAGCTCTTGTATATAATTCTGAAAAAGCCATATTTTTTATTTCTTCAGAATCATAATCTGTTCTTGATATTTCTTCAGGCATATATGAAATAATTACATAATAGTGTTTTTTCAAAATATTTTTATTAAAATTCATTTTTTCTGTATTTTGTATAATATCTATTCCATATTCATACAAATTTTGTGCTTTTATCATTTCAAATTTAGCATTATCAATTGCTTTTTGCGATTGATTTCCTAAATTTGAAATAGAACTATATTCCATTTTCTTCCTCATATAGTCGTTTCTTATTTCATTAATCCTTTGCTTATATGCATTAATACTACTATCTAAGTTAATTGTTCTAGTTTGAATATATAACTGAACTGGGAATCTTAAAGTATTTAAAAATTGTAAAAATCCTTGTTCCACACTATTCTTCTCTAATTCTGACATCAAATCATAATTAATACCTTGGCATTCAATTGCCATAATATACTTACTTCCATTTTTTCTTATAATCATATTATCTTCGATTTTATCAAATTCCATAAAATCAAAAATAGATTGTTTGTTATATCCTAAAGATTGATTTTTAGTTGATTTTTCATTATCCTTATTATTCTTTTTTGGAGCTTGATTATTATTTTTCTTTATAGTCAATACTATAAAGAAAAATAATAATACAAATAATACTACTAGTAAAATTATTAATATAAATTTGAGTAATTGACTTATTTGATCATTCCCCATCTATTTTTCCCCCTTGTATATCATACATTTTTTGTCTTTTTAACACGTCTTCTCGTATATATATTTTATTTTTATTTCTTTTAAATTTTATCCATCTTTTTATAATATCATCTATATTTTCTCCACCTGTTTTTTTAGTAAAATCAAATTTCTTTGTATCTGGCATCTTAAATGTCCCTATTGAAAATCCTATTACTCCACAAAAAACATCGAATCCTATACCTATCATTTTCATATTTAATATACTAAATAAAAAATAAAAAATTAATCCTATTGCCAACCCTATTATTGTATATATTAAACCTTTTGTAGAAAAAATATATAATATTCTACCTTCTCCTTTATAATTTCTAGGTATCTCATATGTATTCATTTTTTCACTCCTCTTCATATATTTTTACATTTTTTATTATATCATAAAAAACTATTAAAATCATCAATATATGCAAAAAAAATACATTTTTAATTTTTTTGTAATTGTATTGTAATTTATTTGTAATATTATTTTGTTTTTATAATAAATTTTGGATATAACTTGCGGTTTATCCTTAACTTATAAGGCTGTTGTACTGTCATTTCTAAGTTTAAGCTCTACCGAATGGTCTGCTAACTGTATTTCTTTCTCAGAGTACCATTTATATGATATTTACAATTTCATATACTGAGTGTTAAACTATTATTGTCTTTCATTATAAATTTCTCCTTTTTGATTTTCTTACGGTTGCAAACCATAATTATTATATCAAAAAAGAGAAATTTTTTTATTCATAGCTAGAATCTTTTAAAACGCTCTTAAAACAGAGTAGGTTTGTCATAAAAAAAATCCATAAAAAATGGATTTTTACTGAATTATATTAATTATTATTTTCCAAATAGTAAATGCCCCAAATATTACACTTGCTGTTATTAAATATGGCACTAATGTCTCTTTTACATCAGCCTTATCTTCTAAACTTGATGTCATATATTTCATTCCCAATATTATTCCTACAATTACTAACATAATCATAGATATTGCTAATAAAGCATTATAAATGTAATTTGACGCTTTTTTTAGCTGTATTTGATCATCTACGGTACGTGATTCTCCTTTACTTACAAAATCATCTGCACTTTTAAATACATTATCTAGAGATGCAGCATATATCCTTGTTGGAAACAAGAATATTATTAATGATACTGTAAGTATAAGAAATATAACGCTTTTATAAAAAAAAGTATTTGTGTTTTTCATTTTTTAAAATCCTCCTACAATATCAATGATAAAACCTAATATATTAGTTATTGCAAAAACCATCAATGCTCCCAATAAATATGGTAGCATTGTTTTTTTATACTCTGCTCTTTCTTCAGCACTACCTAATATATATTTAATTCCCATAATAATTAATGCAACCACTGATATAATGCTACCTAAAACTCTTATTGGACCTATTATATTGTTTCCAATATCTTTTACTTTATCAGTTCCTGTAGTATCATTGCTTGAGTCTGGTTTCCAATCATTTGGATTAAAAGTGGTTCCTGAACCTCCTGTACTCGTATTATCTCCTGTACCCGTAGCACTTTCTGTATCCGTATTAATCGATATGCTATTCCATAATCCTGTTGTTCTTGATGCATAAGTATTAGGTTTCATAAATATTATCAATAGTACAAATAATATTATAAAAAAGCAAACTTTTTGTGCTCTATTTATCATCTTTTTCACCAGCCTTGTTTTTATAATTAACATATACGTAAGTATTTTTAACTATTTATATGCTAACATATTTATTGTAATTTGTAAATAAATTTTGAAAAATAAATATTTTTGTAATATTAACCATTTTTTATAACAATCCATGGATAGAACTGAAGTGGTTTACCCTTAAAGTTAATGAAAATAAAAAAAGATTCCTTAATAGAATCTTTTTTATTGTTTTATGTATCTTTTTAACTATTATTGTCCAAAAGAACCTGTAAAACTAAATATTGCTCCAGCTATAGTTGACGCAGCAAATACTAATGCAGCACCAATTATATATGGCAATAAAGTTTTCTTATATTCAGCTTTTTCTTCGGCACTACCCATCATATATTTAATACCTAATACAACTAAAACAATTACAGAAGCAATTGAACCTATTGTACTAACAATAGAAATAATTTGATTTCCCATATTTTTGATGCTAGTTGTGTTGTAATTTGAATCTCCTTTAAAACCTGATGGATCTATACCTGAAGTAGCAGGATCTGTTTGTGCTGCAAAAACAGTTACAGATAAAATAAATACTAATATAGCCAATAAAGTTACTATTTTTACTACTTTTTTCATAGTATCCCCTTCCTTTCTTTAAATCTTTATTTATTATATATTCAGGTTCATGTATATGTCCCTTTATATTATATCACTTTTAAAATTCTATTGCAAGATTATATATAACTCCTGCAATATTTGAAGCTGCAAATATCAAAATAGCTCCTATAAGAAATGGCATTAATGTCTTTTTATATTCCGCTTTCTCTTCTAAACTTCCTAACATATACTTTATACCCAAAATAACAATTACAATAACTGATAATATAGAACCTATTGTACTAATAAGGCTTATTGCCTTATTTCCAACTGCTACTACTTCCTTTGTTTTCTCTTCCGATAAATTTCCTTCTAAATCTGTTATTGAAAAAGCATTAACAACATTTATAAAAAACATTATTATTATAACAAAAAATAACAAAATCTTTAAAATTTTTTCTTTTTTCATAGGTTCCTCCATTTTTCATTTTTTATATTAACATATATTTTTTAAATTAGCAAGTATTTTAAAAAAATATTTTTACTGTAAGTAAAAATCAATTTTTTATAATTTTCATAATTATAAAAAAAATAAACTTAACTACAAAAGTTAAGTTTGGCGTAGGTGAGAGGGTTCGAACCTCCGCGCCGATTACTCGACCTAGCAGTTTAGCAAACTGCCCCCTTCACCACTTGGGTACACCTACATATTATAAATAAAAGTTAGATATACTTATCTATTATTATATCTAACTTATTTTGGCGGAGAGGGTGGGATTCGAACCCACGGTACGCTATAAACGCACGCCAATTTTCAAGACTGGTGCCATAAACCAACTCGACCACCTCTCCATTTGTCTTTTGACAAATGTCTAGCGACAGTATTTATATTAGCATTTTTATAGACATTTGTCAATAGTAATTTCGGTTTTTTTATATTTTTCTAATTGTCCATTAACTTATTCTTATTTCTTCACATCAATAGCTTTTTCAATTGCCTTTTTTTCTTCTTCTGATAACGTATATGATGACATTCCTTTCTCAATTGGTTTTGCATAAATATTAGACATTTCCCTAGAATATATTCCATTTAATACAAGTCCATCATTATTATTATCTAATAAAGCAAGTGTAAAACTTAAATCGCTTCCTGTATCTTGAAATGCACTATATCTAACCATTCCAACTTTTTGAATACATTTTGTAATATTATTCTCAATTTCTTTTATGTCTCCAGCATTTTTTGCATTTTGTTCTTCTACTTTTTTTACTTTATACATATAATTTTCTAAATCTTCTTCTATATTCTTTCCATTTCCAACTTTTTTTATGAAATTTTCATATTTTTTATTTAATTTTGAAAATCTTATTGTATTAATTATAAAAGCTATTAATAATATAATATTTACAAAAAATAATGTTATTAAGAACATATCTGTTTCTAATATTTGCGAAAGACTTTCCATCATATCACTCTCTTTCATTTCATTTTTATAAATTTTATTTAATTATTATTTTATTTAATTAAACCTAAGATTCTTTCTAAATCATCATTAGATGTGTATTCTATAATAATTTTTCCTCTACGCTTTCCTGCATCTAGTTTAACTTTTGTCCCGAAAAAATTTTGAAAATTGTCTTCTATACTCTTATATAAAATATGATTTCTTCTTTGTTCTTCTTTTGTTTCTTTTCTTTTTGCTTTTTTCTCTATTTGTCTAACTGTTTCTCCTCTTTCTAGCATTTGTATTGCAGTTTGATATTGTTTTTCTGGATCTGTAATAGCAAGTAACGCTTTACAATGTCCTTCCGTTAATTTTCCGTTCTTTGCCATTTCTAAAACTCGTTCTTCTAAATTTAATACTCTTACCCAGTTAGCTATTGTACTTCTTCCTTTTCCTAATTTTTTAGCGACTTCTTCTTGTGATAGTCCGTAAGTATCTATTAAAGTTCTTATTCCTAATGCTTTTTCATACGGATTTAAATCTTCTCTTTGCATGTTTTCTATTAAAGATATCTCTGAATTTATTTTTTCATCATCTTCCCTAATAATTGCAGGAATTTCTTTTAATCCTGCCATTTTAGATGCTCTCCATCTTCTTTCTCCTGCAATAATACTATAATATCCATCTTTTTTTGTAACAACAATTGGTTGAATTAATCCATATTCTTGTATTGATTGTGATAATTCTTCTAATGATTCTTGATCAAAGTTTTTTCTTGGTTGTTCTCTATTTGGTTCTACCTCTGTAATCTTTAAATTTTTTAATGTATCGTTTTCTCTTGCTTGTTCTTCTTCTGGGGCTGGTCCAAATAAAGCATCTAATCCTTTTCCTAATCCTGTCATTTTAGCCATCTTTATTATTCTCCCTTCTACGCTATTTTATGTACGGAGATTTTACTTCCTAATAGCATACTATAGTTTTTCATTAAGTATAATATATCGTTAACATAATTTTTATTATGTCATGTAATTTGCACTTTTTTTATTTTTCTTCATTCATTGTCAAGAATTCTCTTGCAAATTTTGCATAGCTCTTTGCACCTTTTGATTTTGCATCATATTCAATAATTGGCATTCCATAACTTGGTGCTTCACTTAATCTTACATTTCTTGGTATAACTGTTTTATAAACTTTATTATTAAAATATTTTTTTACTTCTTTCACTACTTGGTTTGAAAGGTTCGTTCTAATATCATACATTGTTAGTAACGCCCCTTCTATTTGAATATCTCTATTTAAATGTTTTTTTACTAAATTAATTGTATTCAATAGTTGTCCTAATCCTTCTAGTGCAAAATATTCACATTGTACAGGTATTAATACACTATCAGATGCCGTAAATGAATTTAATGTAATTAATCCTAATGATGGAGGGCAATCTATAAAAATATAATCAAATTCTGTTTTGATAATATCTAATTTTTCTTTTAATCTTTGTTCTCTTGACATCATAGATACTAATTCTACCTCTGCACCAGCTAAATTCATATTTGCTGGACACACTTTTAGATTTTTAAGCATGGTATCTTGGATTACATCTTTTATTTCTACATCATTTACTAAAATATCATATGTAGAAAACTGATTTTCTTTTTCTACTCCTAATCCACTTGTTGCATTTCCTTGTGGATCTGCATCTATTAGAAGTACTTTCTTATTCTTCTTTGCTAATATACTACTTAAATTTACTGTTGTAGTTGTTTTTCCAACTCCACCTTTTTGATTTGCTACTGATATTACTTTTCCCACTTTTATTGCCTCCATTTTTAAGTTAATATTTACTTATCGGTTTGTTTGTTTTTTATATTCATATAATACAAAAATATCGTTAAAAAGTCAATGAATTTTCGAAAGTTTGTATAATTTTTATTACTTTATTATAAATAACGAAATTTATTTACATTAGTGTAAACTATTATTCCGTAATCTTATAAAAATATAGTTTGTTCTATTCTTTATGGAACTACTATTTAATAATTTTGTAATTATTGCAATATATAAAATATAAAGACATGATTATGATGAAAAGTACTTCGTAATTAGTAAATGTTAAGAAATATTTTAGGAGAATCTCAAACTTGATTTGAGAGGTGCCTAAAATATTTCTTTACAGTTACTATTAGAAGTAGCTTGACAGATTAATCATGTCTTTATATTTTATATATTGCAATAGCTTATTATTTAAGTGGTTCTTTAGCTGGTATTCCAGGTTTTCTAGGATATTTAGATGAAGTTGACTTTTCTTTAGCAATAACAATAATATTTCTATTTATATCATCATCTATCAGTTGAAACTCTTTTCTTTCTAGTACCTTTCCCCCTAATATTTTAATAGCATTTTTTGCATCCTCTAATTCTTTTTCTATCTCTTTTCCTTTCATGCAAATACATTTTCCATTTACTTTAACTAATGGTATCATATACTCTGATAAAGTAGACATATTTGCCACTGCTCTTGATGTTGCAATATCAAAACTTTCTCTATATCTTTTATTTTTTCCAAATTCCTCTACTCTTGCATGAATTGCTTCTATATTCTGTAATTCTAATTTTTTTATTACTTCATTTAGAAATTGTACTCTTTTATTTAAAGAATCTACTAAAACTATTTTTATATCTTCTCTTACAATTTTCAATGGTATTCCAGGAAATCCTGCTCCTGTTCCAATATCAACTAAATAACTACTTTTTTCAATATATTTTTCGATTGTTAAGGAATCTACAAAGTGTTTTAATATTATATCTTTATAATCTATAATAGCTGTTAAATTTATCTTTTGATTCCATTCTAACAAAAGATTCATATATTGATAAAATTTTTTTATTTGTTTATTGTTAATTTCTATATTTAAATGTTTAGCATATTCTTTAAATATTTTTTCAAATTCTTTTTTATCCATTACTCTTCCTTTCACTATTTAATTGTTGTAAATATACTAAAAGTACTGATATATCTGCCGGTGAAACTCCTGATATTCTAGAAGCTTGACCTATTGAATGAGGTTTATATTTATTTAATTTTTGTCTTGCTTCTAAGCTAATTCCTTTAATTGTTTCATAATCAAGTTCTTCTGGCAACAATTTTGTTTCAAGTTTTTTAAATTTTTCAACTTGAGCTTCTTGCATTTTGATATATCCTTCATATTTAATTTGAATTTCTACTTCTTCCCTTTCTTGTTTTGTAAGAGTTGGCCTTTGTAAGTCTATCTCTGCTAATGTTTCATAATCTAACTCTGTTCTTTTTAATAATTCTGCCATTTTTGTTCCTGTTGTTAGTTCTGAAGTACCTTTTAATTTTAATAAATTATTTACTTCTTGTGATGGCTTTACTGTTAATTCTTTTAATCTTTTTATTTCATTTTCTATATTTTTCTGTTTTTGTTTGAATTTTTGATATCTTTCGTCTGAAATTAATCCTATTTCATGTCCTATTTCAGTTAACCTTAAATCTGCATTATCTTGTCTTAGTAGAAGTCTATATTCTGCTCTTGACGTCATCATTCTATATGGTTCATTTGTTCCTTTCGTAACAATGTCATCAATTAATACTCCTATATACCCTTGTGTTCTATCTATAATAACAGGATTTTTTCCTTTTATTTTTTGAGCTGCATTAATACCAGCAATAAGTCCTTGGCATGCAGCCTCTTCATAACCAGACGTTCCATTAATTTGTCCTGCCATAAATAATCCTTCTATACCTCTATATTCTAAGGATAATTTTAAATTAGATGGATCTATACAATCATATTCTATTGCATATGCAGGTCTCGTAAATTCTGCCTTTTCTAGTCCAGGAATAGTATGATACAAAGCTATTTGAACATCTTCTGGTAAAGAAGAACTCATTCCTTGTATATACATTTCTTCTGTATCTAATCCAATTGGTTCTACAAATGCTTGATGTCTTGGTTTATCACTAAACCTTACTACTTTGTCTTCTATTGAAGGACAATATCTAGGTCCAGTTCCTTCAATCATTCCAGCATATAAAGGAGATCTATGTAAATTTTCTCTTATAATTTTATGAGTTTCTTCATTTGTATAAGTTAAATAACAATCCACTTGTTCAAAGTCTTTTGATTCATTTTCAAAAGAAAAAGATTCTATTCCTTTATCTCCCTTTTGCACTTCCATTTTACTAAAATCAATACTTCTTCTATTGATTCTAGCTGGCGTACCTGTTTTAAATCTCACTAAATCAATTCCTATATTTTTTAAACATTCTGACAATTTATTTGCAGCAGCCACACCATCTGGTCCACTTTCTTTTGAATATTCTCCAATAAATATTTTTCCTTTTAAATATGTACCTGTTGCTAATATTATTGTTTTGACTTTATAAATTGCTCCTACATCTGTTTCTAGTGAAACAACTTTCCCGTCTTTAATTTCTATATTAACAATTTCTCCTTGTTTTACTTCTAATCTTTCTTGCTTTTCTAAAACATGTTTCATTTCAGCTTGATATCTTTTTCTATCTGCTTGAGCTCTTAATGAATGAACTGCTGGTCCTTTTGATGTATTTAACATCTTTATTTGTATCATTGTTTTATCTATATTTTTTGCCATTTCTCCACCTAATGCATCTATTTCTCTTACAAGATGACCTTTTGAACTTCCTCCTATATGAGGATTACATGGCATATTTGCAATAGCTTCTAAGCTAATTGAAAATATTAGTGTTTTCATTCCCAATCTTGCAGCGGCTAATGCTGCTTCACATCCAGCATGTCCTGCTCCTACTACTGCTACATCATATTCTCCTGCTATATAACTCATTTTTTAATTCCCTTCTTTTTTATATTTGTTTCTTCGTTTTTATATTTTCCTTGTGAAACAAGAATGTTCGTTTTTTATAATATATATTTATATTTTTACTATTAAGTTTTAGTGTGTTTATTGCTTTATTTTTTATATTTTATTGATATATTGAGAGTTTTATTTGTTGTATTTTGTAATCTATGTTTTTTGTACTTTTTTACTTATAGGTTGTTTAAATTATGTAAATTGTTGTTTGTTTTTTACTTATTATACTTTTCCTTTTATTTTAATACATTTTATAATAATTATATATTATTTAAAATTTTTATTTTCTTTATTATATTTAATAATTATAATATATTACTAAATGTTATAAATTTATTCTCTTCAGAATCGGTTTGTCTGGATTTTTATTTTATATTTGTGAAATTGTATTATTTAAATGTAAAATCCGTTCATTTTTGATTCTCATCGTTTTTATTTACTTTCCTAAACAGAACTTTGCAAATATTTCATTAATAATATCTTCAGTTACCATTTCCCCAGTTATATTGGCTAAATCTTCTAAAATATCTTTAATAAAAATAGCAATAATATCTAAAGGCATATTATCTTTAATTGACTCTTTTGCCTTTTTGACATTTTCAACTGATTTTGAAATCAAATTTTTATGTCTCACATTTGTAATTATTAAATCATTATCAAAATTAATTTCATTTAAATTAAACATTTTTGATATTTCTTCATATAAATCTTCTATCCCTATACGATTTAATGCTGAAATTTTTATAATAGAATTGCTTACATTCTTCAATAATTCATTATTTTCATCTATTTTACTCTCTAAATCCGTTTTATTTAGCAAAATAATTGTCTTTTTATTTTTTGAAATTTCTAATATTTCTTTATCTTCATCTGTTAGTTCTTTTGAACTATCAAAAATCGCAATTATTAAATCAGCTTCATTTGCAATTTCCTTTGATTTATTAATTCCTATTTTTTCAACTTCATCTTTTGCATTCCTTATTCCCGCTGTATCTACTAACTTTAAAGGTATTCCATTAATATTTACAAATTCTTCTATTGTATCCCTTGTTGTTCCCTCATATTCTGTAACAATTGCTCTTTCTTCTTTTAATATAGCATTTAATAGTGATGACTTACCTACATTCGGTTTTCCTATAATAGCTGTTTTAATTCCTTCTTTTATAATTTTACCACTATCAAAACTTCGCTCTAATTTTATTAATTTATCCTCTACATTATTTAGCATATTTGCTATTTGTTCTATTGTAACATCATCTACATCATATTCTGGATAATCTATTGCTACTTCTATATTTACCATAACATCCATTATTTCTTGTTTTATTTTTGCTATTTCTTTTGATAGCCATCCTTCAAGTTGCTTTATACCAGTATTAACCTCTTTTTCAGACTTTGCATGAATAAGATCCATTACAGACTCTGCTTGAACTAAATCTATCCTTCCATTTAAAAAAGCTCTTTTAGTAAATTCTCCTGGCTCTGCAAGTCTTGCACCATTTTTTAAACATAACTCTAAAATTTGTTTTACTATAATATTTCCACCATGTGAATTAATTTCACACATATTTTCTGTTGTATAACTTTTAGGTTGCTTAAAAAAAGATACTAATACTTCATCAATTATTTTATCTCCATCCATTATAATACCATATTTTATAGTATATCCTTTTATATCTTCTATTTTTTGGATATTTTTAGGTTTGAAAATTTTTTCTAGAATTTTAAAACAATCTTCCCCACTCATTCTTATAATACCTATTCCACCTATTCCGAGGTGCCGTAGATATTGATGCTATTGTACTCATATACATTACCTTTCTTTCTTTTTTATTTATATTTTTTCATTATTTTTATTTAATTTATTTTTTTAACTTAATTATTTTTAAAGACTTTTATAATTAATTTTATATTTTATTTATTTTTAATTATTCTTTATTTTATTTTAATTTTTTAACTTAATTATTTTAAAAAACTTTTATAATTAATTTTATATTATTATTTATTTTTAATTATTTTTTATTTTATTTTAATTTATTTTCATTTTAATTTTTTAACTTAAATATTTTAAAAAATTTTTATAATTAATTTTATATTTTTATTTATTTTTAATTATTTTTTATTTTATTTTAATTTATTTTTATTTTAATTTATTTATTATTTATTATTTATTTTATTTTTGTATAATTAATTTTTTATTAAATTTTATTCTTTGTAATTTATTATTTATATTTTATTTTTAACTTATATTATTTCTTATAAAAAATTTAAAAATTATTTTAAATTTTTTATTATTATTAATTCTTATTAAAAAATATAAATTTGTTAATAACATTTTTCGAACTTTTCATTTTTATTCTACAATCAAAAAGTAACTATTTTAACATTAAGAATCGTTTGAATTTATTTACAAATTTTGTAAATTTTGTTGTTGTACTAAAATTTTATTTTTATCTTATGTCTACTCTTTTTGTGATAGATAAAATTCTTATCTATCACTTCAATCCTATATAAAAGCCCTTTCCATTTTTATATTTTTTTGTACTTTTTTTAAAAAAATTGTAAACCAGCTTTAATGTTTATATATTGAATAACAAAACTTTATCTTTACAGTAATTTTATAACTGACTTTTTATTGTAAAAAATTTAATCTAACAAATTGTAATAACAATTAAAAATAAAAATATTTTTTCAAAAATAAATTATTTTTTGTTTAAAAATTATAAAAAAGTCAAAAGTAGATATTACAATAATTAGTAAAATCCGACCTTTGACCTCTGATTTTATTTTATATTTTATTTTTTTATTTTATTATTTTATTTTTTTAAGGAAATTACAATTCTTCTATATGGTTCTTCTCCAATACTATTTGTTTCAACTTTATCATTTTCTTGAAGTTTACTATGAATAATTTTTCTTTCATAAGCTCTCATTGGTTCTAATTTAATAGATTTTCCTGTTCTAATAACTGTTTTTGCAACTTTCATTGCTAATTCTTCAAGCGCTTTTTCTCTTTTAGTTTTATATTCTCCTATATCAAGTATTACTCTAACTCTATTGTCAATGCCTTTACCTGCTATCGTTGACAATATATTTTGCATCGCATATAGTGTTTCTCCTCTATACCCTATTAAGTATCCTATATTATCACTATTTAAATTAACTTTTAATCCTTCTTTTTCTTTTTCAATTGTATACTCGATATTATCTGATGTTTTTTTAATAAATTCTTTTATAAATTTTTCTACATTTTCAAAAGCTTTTTCTTGCTCTTCTGCAGTTAATTCTATTTCTTTTCTAACTCTTATTTCTTTTTCTTGATCTTTTGGCTCTTTTAAAGTTAATTCAACTTTTACTACTCTTGGTGTTAAAATACTAAAAAAACTTCTTTTATCTTCATTTTCTAAAACTTTAATATTTACTTTATTTTTTGAAACTTTCAAAATTTTTAGTCCATTTTCTATTGCTTCATTTGTTGTTTTGCCTTCAGCAATAATTTTATTTTCCATTAAATATCCTCCTTTAGTCTTTAATTACCTTATCCATTATTAATCTTTCAATTATCATTAGTATATTATTTATTAACCAATATAAAGCTAATCCTAAAGGTGCTACAAAAGCAATTGATATAGACATAATTGGCATCATCCAAGACATCATTTTATTTGTTTGCATTATTGTATCTAATTCATCTTTTTCTTCTTCAATTTCTTTTCCTGTTGCTTCATCAATTACTGTTTTTTGGTTTTCTTGATTCATTTTTTGTTGATTTAATGTTGTAATTTTTATAGATATAAATGAAGATATAATATATAAAATTGGTATAACATAAACTGTATAATCTGTTATATTTTGTTGTGGAATTTTACTTAAATCCAAACCAAAAAAATTCATTTTTAAATTTAATTTATCAACATTAGAATCTTCTGGATTTTTTTCTTTTAATAAGTTATATTCTCTAATTAAATCTATTTCTGGATATACGTTACTAATTACTTTTCCTTCTTCTTTTAATTGTGTAACATAATTATTAATACTATCTGTTGGTACTTTTTCCATAAATGTCAATGGACATCTTACTAGATAAAATATTGATAATAATAATAACATTTGTATAATGGCTGTTAAACAACCACTAAATGGACTCATATTTTCTGTTTTATATAAACTCATTATCTCTTGATTCATTTTTTCTGGATCATTTTTATATTTAAATTGTATTGTTTTCATTTTTTCTTGAATCTTTGAACTTTTCTTCATTGTTCTTTGTTGTTTAATTGATAATGGTAATAATATTAATTTTATAATTACTGTAAATAGAATAATTGCAAGACCATAATTATTTACTAAATTATATAATAATAATAGTAAATATCCAAAAAGATTTGCAAAAAATTGAAACATTTATTCATTCCTCCGAGTTTATTTTAGAGGATCATATCCTCCTTTTGAAAAAGGATTACATTTTAATATTCTTATAATTCCCTTCTTTGTACCTTTTATTGCTCCATATTTTTGAATTGCTTGTTTTGTATATTCAGAACAAGTGGGATAATATTTGCAATGTATATTTTTGTTTTCAAGCCATGATGAAATATATTTTTGATACAAATTTATTAATAATATTAAAAATGATTTCATTTATTATCCTCTATTAGAATATTTGCTTTATCAAAAATTTTTATCATATCTTTTTTTATCTTTTTAAAATCAGCTTCTTTTATATCTACTTTCTTTTTCCATAAAAAAACTATGCTGTAACCTATTTTTATATAATCTTCTATATTACGGTAAGATTCTCTTATTAGTCTTTTTAACATGTTCCTTTTTACGGCTTTTGCTATTTTTACTCCTATCGCAATTCCTAAAAAATTATAATGTTTATTATTTTTTTTTATATAAGCTTCTATATGTTCTCCTGAATAATATTTTCCTTTTGATAAAACATTTTTATATTCATAATTTTTTTTTAACATCATTGTTTTTTTCATTATTTTGTTCTCCCTTAAAGATAGCTTGACTTTAATGAAAAATCTTGTGTTTTAATTATGTATAAAAGGCTCGCTTTTTGCGGCCTTTATCTTTTTTGTTTGATACATACACAATTTAATATTAAAACTTAAGCAGTTAATTTGTTTCTACCTTTTGCTCTTCTTGCTTTTAATATATTTCTTCCTGCTCTAGTTTTCATTCTTTTCATAAAACCATGTTCTCTTTTTTCTTGTCTGTTTTTTGGTTGAAATGTTCTTTTCATTATTTTAGCACCTCCTAATATTGTTTTTTATTTATAAAATTTACTATCATAAATAACAAGTATATCGATTATATCTTAAAAACTTATAAATTGTCAAGTAATTTTTTCATTTTTTTTCAAAAAAAACTTGAGGGTTTAAGGTTTTTGAAGCAATTCTATAAAAGTTATTTCATTTCTAAAATTATATTTTATGTAATCTATTTTATTTTCTTTTGTGTAATTTTTTTGTAATGTTTTGTTGTTTTTCCACAATTTTTTATTTAATATTCCACATTTTTAAAATTTTTTCCACTATTTTGTTGACTTATCTTATAAAAATCTGTTATTATATGAAAAGTATAAAATATATAAGATTTTTTATATAAAAATATGAATTTATGTTCGTTTTAATCTTTGATATTTTACAATTATATTACAAAGTTATTAACAGTTGTGGATAATTTTGTGGATAATTTTTAAAGAAAGGAAAATGTTCATGGCCTTGGAAAAAGAAGAATTAATAAAAAAAATTAAAGAACTATTAAAACCTGAAGTAACTCCAATATCTTATGATACATGGATTGTTCCATTAGATATTAGAAGTATAGAAGGAAATAATATTGTTTTTACAACAAATTCTGAATTTCAAAAAGATTTTATTGAAAATAAATATAAAAGTCTAATTTTTAACACTTTAAGATACATAACAAATAAAGATTGGACTTTTTCTGTAATAGATTTATCAACTGAAGATACTACAAAAGATATAATAACAGATGAAAAATCAAATGTATCTTCTACAGAAGTAGAATCAAATAAATCAACTTTAAATAATAAATATACTTTTGAAACATTTGTAGTTGGTAACAATAATAGATTTGCTTATGCAGCAGCTTTAGCAGTAGGTAATGAACCTTCAAAATCATATAATCCTTTATTTTTATATGGGGGAGTAGGATTAGGAAAAACTCATTTAATGAATGCTATTGGAAATAGGATACTTGAAAATAACTCAAAAGTAAATGTTTTATATGTTACATCTGAAAAATTTACAAACCAATTAATAAATGCTATTAAAGATAACAAAAATGAAGTCTTTAGAAATAAATATAGAAATATAGATGTTTTATTGATTGATGATATTCAATTTATTGCTGGAAAAGAAAGAATACAAGAAGAATTTTTTCATACTTTTAATACATTATACGAAAATGGAAAACAAATTATAATTTCTAGTGATAAACCTCCTAGAGATATTCCATTTTTGGAAGATAGACTAAAATCAAGATTCGAATGGGGCTTACTTGCAGATATTTCTTGTCCTGATTATGAAACTAGATTAGCTATATTAAGAAAAAAAGCACAAGAAGAAAATTTAATTATTGAAGATTTTATACTTTCTAATATTGCTAATAAGATTGATTCTAATATTAGAGAACTTGAAGGCGTATTTAATAAAGTTGTTGCAATAGCTTCTCTTACACATAGTCCTATTACAATAGAATTAGCAGAAAAAACTATTAATGAATTTAAATATGAAAGTGAAAAAGTAATATCTTCTGATTTTATAAAAGAAACTGTTGCAAAATATTTTAACATAGACAAAGAAGATTTATCAGGAAATAAAAGATCAAATGATATTGCTTTTCCAAGACAAATAGCTATGTACTTATGCAGATCAATTGCTAATATGTCTTATCCTCAAATAGGAATTGACTTTGGTGGTAGAGATCATTCAACTGTTATGCATGCTTGTAGAAAAATTGAAAAGGAAACAAAAGAAAAAAACAACACTAAGTTAATTGTGGATAGTGTGAAAAACATAATCATAGATGGAAAATAATGAGAATAAAAATAAATTTTGAACATTTTTAAAATTTGTGTTTGGAAAAATAATTGTTTGCAAAATAATTTTAATTCTCTTCTTACGGAATAAACACATTTAATATCCACACCATCATGTTAATAAGCTGTTAAAAAACTGTGAACATATAAAAATATAAACAATAAAAAAATTACTTGTGGATTAATCAATTAGTTTTCCACTAACTTATAAACAATAATTTTTTTAGGGATTCTAACTATAAACATACTTTTCCACATTTTCCACAGGCCCTAATACTATTACTACTAAAAATATTATTTATTATATAAGGAGGAACGATAATGAAAATTATTTGTTACAAAGACAAAATATTAAAAGCAATTAATTCCGTAGTAAAAGGTGTTGCATCAAAAACAACAATGCCTATATTAGAAGGAATATTAATTCAAACAAATGATAATGAAGTTAAATTAACTACATATGATTTAGAAATTGGAATCGAATATGTAATGGAATGTGATGTAAAAGAACAAGGAAATACAGTAGTAAATGCTATTATGTTTAGTGAAATAATTAGAAAATTACCAGATACAGAAATAAGTATTACATTAAATGATAAAAACTTATTAGAAATAGAATGTGAAGGCTCATTATATAAATTAGCAACAATGAATCCAGAAGAATTTCCAGAATTACCAAAAATAGAAATAGAAAAATCAATAGAAATAGATCAAAATCTTCTAAAAAATATGATAAGAAAAACAATATTTGCTGTAAGTACAGAAGAAAGTAGACCAATATTCACAGGTTGTTTATTCGAAGTGGAAAATAATAAATTAAATTTAGTAGCAGTGGATGGATTTAGATTAGCTTTAAGAAGTGTTTATTTAAATAAACAAGCAAGTGATTTTAGTGCAGTTATTCCAGGAAAGACATTAAATGAAGTAAATAAAATAATATTAGATAGCTTTGAACCAGTAAAAATAGGAATTTCAAAAAATCAAGCTTTATTTGAAATGGATAATTGTAAAATTGTTACTAGAATATTAGATGGAGAATTTTTAAATTATAAAAATGTAATACCAAATAATTGGGAAACAAGAATAAAAGTAGATAAAAACAGTATACAGGACAGTTTTGAAAGAATTAGTTTAATTTCTTCTTCTTCAATAGAAAAAGAAAAAAAATATCCTGTAAAAGTAAAAGTAGACATAGGAAAAGTAACAATATCTTGTACAAATCAAACTGGAGATGCAAAAGAAGAATTGTATGTAGCAACTGAAGGTAAAAATTTAGAAGCAGGATTTAATCCAAAATATTTCTTAGATAGTTTGAAAGCGATAGAAGATGATGAAGTTTATATTGAATTTGGTTCAAGTATTTCACCATGTTTAGTTAAGTCAATAGAGAATAATGATTATACATATATGATTTTACCAATTAGATTAAAAGAAGAATAAAAAAAGGTAGAAGAAATTCTGCCTTTATCATTTTTTTATTAATATTATCCACAATTATTTAATTATATGGGGATAATATTAATAAAAATATTCATATATAAAATATTAAAATAAAAAAATATAATAAATTAGTAATAAAAAAATTTTATACACAAAATGGAGAAAAATATGTGGATAAATAAAATAAAAATAAATAATTTTAGAAATTATAAAAATGAAGAAATAAATTTAACTAAAAATATTAATATTTTTTATGGTGAAAATGCTCAAGGAAAAACTAATATAATAGAGTCTATTTTTTTAAGTAGTATGGGAAAATCTTTTAGAGCAAAAAAAGATAAAGAAATGATTAAATTAGACGAAGAAAGAGCAAGTGTAGAAATTTTTTTTAGTAAGGCTGATAGAGAAGGAAAAGTAAAAGTAGATTTAGAAAATAAAAAAAATGTATATTTAAATGGAATAAAATTAAAAAAATTAAGTGAATTATTAGGAAATATTAATATTGTAATTTTTACTCCAGATGATATTAATATTTTAAAAGGTGGCCCTCAAAATAGGAGAAAATTTTTAGACATTATGATTAGTCAATTAAGACCAAATTATATGTATAATTTAAATTTATATTTAAAAACATTAGAACAAAGAAATAATTATTTAAGACAAATAAGAGAAGAAAATAAAAGTGAAAATTTATTAGAAATATGGGATGAAAAATTAGCAGAATATGCAAATAATATTTATAAATATAGAAATGAATTTATTAATAAAATAAAAAATAAAATAAAAATAATTCATGAAGAAATTACAGATAAAAAAGAAAATATAGAAATAGAATATATAACAGAATGTGATAATAAAGAAAAATATTTGGAATTATTGAAAAAAAGAAGAAAGTTAGATATTATAAAAGGATTTACAACTAAGGGAATTCATAGAGATGATTTTATGATATATATTAATGATAAAGAATTAAGTATATATGGTTCTCAAGGACAACATAGAACAACAATACTTTCATTAAAATTGTCAGAATTAAAGATTATATTAGAAGAAACTGGAGAAAATCCAATATTATTATTAGATGATTTTATGTCAGAATTAGATGAAAAGAGAAAAAAACATTTTTTAGAAAATATAAAAGATACACAAGTAATTATAACATGCACAGAAAAATTTGATATTGAAAATAAAAATATTTTAATATATAATGTAAAAGACGGAAAAGTTTTTAAAGAAAATTAAAATAGGAGAAGGCATTAACCTAAATCTCTGAAGGAGGAAGTTATAAATGGAAAAATACGAACATAAGTATGGAGCAGAGCAAATCCAAGTATTAGAAGGATTAGAAGCTGTTAGAAAAAGACCAGGTATGTATATAGGTAGTACATCTGTTAGAGGATTACATCATTGTGTATATGAAATAGTAGATAATGGCGTAGACGAAGCTTTAGCAGGGTATTGTACAGAAATTAATGTAACAATAGAACCAGGAAATATTATTTGTGTAGAGGATAATGGAAGAGGAATACCCGTAGAAATTCATCCAAAAACAAAGATTTCAACAGCAGAAACAGTTTATACAGTTTTACACGCAGGAGGAAAATTTGGTGGAGATAGTGGATATAAAGTTTCAGGAGGTCTTCATGGAGTTGGTGCATCTGTTGTAAATGCTTTATCTAGTTGGACAGAAGTAACAATTAAAAGAGATGGAATTTTATATCAAATGAAATTTGAAAAAGGAAAGACTGTACAAAAATTAGAGAAAATAGGAAAAGCAGAAGGAACAGGTACAAAAGTAAGATTTTTAGCAGATGACACTATATTTGAAAGTCTAGAATATGAATATGAAGTTTTAGAAAAAAGATTTAGGGAAATAGCATTTTTAACAAAAGGTTTAAAAATAACAATAGAAGATTTAAGGGAAGAAACTCCTAGAAAAGCAGAATTTTGTTATGAAGGTGGTCTAATTTCATTTGTAGAGTACTTAAATAAAAATAAAGAAAAATTAAACAAAACTCCTATTTATATAGAAAAAGATGGTGAAGTTCCAGTAGAAATAGCTATTCAATATACATCAAGTTATTCAGAAAATATATATACATTTGTTAATAACATTAATACAATTGAAGGTGGAACACATTTAGAAGGTTTTAAAAGATCTTTAACAAAAGTATTTAATGATTATGCAAGAAATCATAATATATTAAAAGAAAAAGATCAAAACTTACAAGGTGAAGATATAAGAGAAGGAATTACAGCAGTAGTTTCAGTAAAAGTAAAAGAACCTCAATTTGAAGGACAAACAAAAACAAAATTAGGAAATAGTGAAGTAACAGGAATAGTACAAAGTATGGTAAATGAAGCTTTAGCTACATTTTTAGAAGAAAATCCTAATATTGCAAAAGCAATTTTAGAAAAATGTATTAGTGCAGCACGTGCAAGAGAAGCAGCAAGAAAAGCGAGAGAGTTAGTAAGAAAGAAAAATTCATTAGAAACTTCAACACTACCAGGAAAATTAGCAGATTGCAGTAGTAAAGTAGCAGAAGAATGTGAAGTATATATTGTTGAGGGAGATTCAGCAGGAGGAAGTGCAAAACAAGGAAGAGATAGAAAATTCCAAGCAATATTACCACTATGGGGAAAAATGTTAAATGTAGAAAAAGCAAGAGCAGATAAAATTTATGGAAATGATAAATTAAATCCTGTAATTTTAGCAGTAGGTGCAGGAATTGGTAGTGATTTTGATATTACAAAAATAAGATATGGAAAAGTAATTATAATGGCAGATGCTGATGTTGATGGTGCACATATTAGAACATTATTATTGACATTTTTCTTTAGATATATGAGACCATTAATAGAAAATGGTAATGTATATTTAGCACAACCACCATTATATAAATTATCTAAAAAAGGAATGGAAGACATATATTGTTATACAGATGAAGATTTAGATAAAGCATATAAAGAGTTGGAAGAAAAAGGAATAACTAGAGATCAATTAGGACTACAAAGATATAAAGGATTAGGAGAAATGAATCCAGAACAATTATGGGAAACAACGATGGATCCTGAAAAAAGAATTTTAATTAAAGTAACTATGGATGATGCTATCAAAGCAGATGAAATATTTACATTATTAATGGGTGATGAAGTAGAACCAAGAAGAGAATTTATACAGCAAAATGCAAAATATGTAAAAAATCTTGATATCTAAATTATTTATAAATAAAATTAAAAATTTAATGGCAGATAAAATTAATTTTTATCTGCCATTAATCTATAAAGCTAATAATAATCTTAGCTAAAACTAATATACCAAGAAGTCAAACCTAATATATATTGCTATATAAATAAGCCCTCAACCTAATATATTAATCAGTTGCTCGACTATTAGTACACTCAAAATAACTGTATTCATCCTAAAAGGACTATTAACAACCACTTAAAAAATATAAGAATAATCTTAGCTCGAATATATTACCTATCATTTGACCATATATAAGAAACGAATAAAAAATATAGCCTACAAACAAATAATATATTCTTCTCGCCGACATATTATAATATATGAAAATACACTATAATATATCTTTGTCCGAATATAAATAAACAAATAAATATCTATTTATACTCTTGGCTCAACTATTATTAACCTTATAATTATATTATGTATAAAAATAAAAAAAATATACAAAATAAAAAAATTTCCACTTGACATATTCTGTCGAAAAAAGAAAATGAAAAATAGTTGACAACAAATGGAAAATATTGTAAAATGTTGATATAAAATTTTATTGGAGGTGAATTAAATAAAAAATAAAACAGTACAAGAATGGCTGAAAGTAGATAAAATTTTTGATAATGGAATTATAAAATTAAAAAATAATAGATACATAAAAATATTAAAAATAATTCCGATTAATTATAATTTAAAATCAGATTTAGAAAAAGAAGCTATTTTAAATTCATATAAAATATTTTTAAAAACTTGTAATTTTGATATCCAAATTTTAATTCAAAGTAATAGAGTAGATTTAAATCCTCACATTTCTCAAATTGAAAAAAATATAAATAAAAAACAAAATAAATATTTAGAAGAAATTTCAAAAAATTATATTGAATATATTAACCAAATAAATTTTTCAAAAAAAGCATCATCAAAAAATTTTTATATTATTTTATCAAATAAACCAAATAAAAAAAATAAATTTTATAATTTAGAAGAAATTATAAAAAATGATTTAAAAGAAAAATATTTTAAAGTCAAAGAATGTTTATCTCGTTGTGAAAATTTTGTCATAGAAATATCAAATAGGAAAGAAGTAGAAAATTTATTTTACTCATTTTTAAACACAAGAAGAAGTTTAAATGAAAAAAATCTTTAAATTAACAAAGAGAAAATGCTAGGCATATACATGATTGTACAAATTCTTAAAAAAGAAAAAAAGTGCAAAAAGAAGTTTAAATAATATTTACATAATATAGAATTTTAAGATAGAGTTTAGCAAATATAAACTGTTATAGAAAGTTTATATTTAAAAAACTTAAGATTTAAAATAAGAGTTGATAAAAAGTTATTATAAAAATTTAAAATGATAATATAAAAAATAATATAAAAAGGAGGAAGAATAATACATAAAAAAAATAATTTTTTACAAAAAATAATTAATAAAAATAAAAAAGAAAAAAATAATAAAAAAGATTTTTTAAGTGGAACAATAAATGAAAAAGATATAATAAGTCCATCATATATCAATTTACAAAATTCAAAATATATAGAAATAGATAATTTATATTATGCGGGACTAATTGTTACTAATTATTATCGTGAACAATCAGATATTTTATTAAAAACTTTGATTGAAACAAATATTAATATGAATATATCAATTTTTTATGAAAAACAAGATCCATATAAAACAATAAAAGATTTAACTTATCACATAGGAAGTGTAGGAGTAGAATTAAAAGAAAGTAATCAAAATAGACAAGATATAGACATAGCAGCTTCTACATATAATGATGCTAAATATATAAGAAAAGAAATTCAAGTAAATAACCAAGATATTTATTTTTTATATATTTATATAAATTTATATTCAGAAGATATAAAAGAATTAGAATATTTTTTAAATAAAATAGAAGGAATAACTCAAAGTAAGGGAATGCAAACAATTAGAGCAAATTTTAGACAAGAAGAATTATTTATTTCATGTTTACCATTAATGGAGAATATGAAATTAGTTAAAAATGCAGCAAAAAGAAATATACTGACATCTGGTCTACTAGCTACATACCCATTTATATCATCGACAATTTTTGACAAAGAAGGCATATTTATAGGAACAAATATTTATAATAATTCACTTGTGTTTATAGATAGGTATAATACAAAAAAATACAAAAATGCTAATATGTGTATTTTTGGTACAAGCGGAGCAGGAAAATCATTTTATACAAAATTACTTATTTTGAGATATAGATTATTAGGAATAAAACAATATATTATAGATCCAGATAGAGAATATGGAAATTTATGCAAAGAATTACATGGAATCCAAATAAAAATAGGTCCAACATCAGATACATATATTAATATTTTAGAAATTAGAAAAGAAAGTATAGAAGAAGGAGAGACAGGATATTTAGCAACTAAAATATCAAAATTAATAGGATTTTTTAATTTGATTTTTGGTGAATTAAACGAAGAAGAAAAAGCTTTAATAGAAGAAAAATTAATTAAAACATATGCACAAAAAAAGATAACATTCGATGATAAAAGTTTGTATAAGCAAATAGAAAAAAATAATAAAAAGAAATATATTTTTAAAAATTCAAAAGATATGCCTATTTTGGAAGATTTGTATAAGGTATTAGGTGAAGACAAAAGAACTAAAAAATTTGAAATAAAATTAATACCATTTATAAAAGGTTCAATGAAATTTTTTAACAATTATACAAATGTAGAATTAAATAATGATTTGATTATTGCTGATGTATATGATTTAGGAGAAGATAACTTAAAATATGGAATGTATCTTTTTACTGATATTTTTTGGGATAAAATAAAAGAAAATCGAGAAGAAAAAAAAGCAATTTATTTTGATGAAATTTGGAGACTAATAGGTGTAACTTCAAATAAATATGTAGCTAGTTTTATTTATAAAATATTCAAAACAATAAGAAAATATGGAGGAAGTGGAGTTGCAATAACACAAGATATATCAGATATATTTAGTTTAGAAGGAGGTACATATGGAAAAAGTATTCTAAATAATTCAAGTATTAAAACTTTTTTTTCACTAGAAGAGGAAAATATAAAAATATTATCACAATTTACAAGTTTATCAGAAAAAGAAAAAATAGAAGTAAAATCTCTAAAAAGAGGAGAATGTTTGATGTTTGTAAGTGAAGATCATATATTAACAAAGATAGAATGTTCTGAAATGGAAAAGAAAATTGTTGAAGGAAAAAATAAAGAAGAATAATTAAAGTATTCGTATTTTAATTATTTTATAACTGAATTTATACAATGAGGAGAACGATAGAAAATGAAAGTAATTACAGCTTTAGACAATCCAAAATTTATAAAAAAATTAAAAGAAGAAAAATATGAAATAATAGGAAAAGACATTCAATATCGAGAAGCAATAATAGAAATATTAGAAAGAGCAAAAAAAGTAGATTTAATTATAGTAAGTGAAAAAATACCTGGAGAAATTAATATAGAAAATTTAATAGCACAAATACATAAAATAAATAAAAAAATAAAAATAATAATATTATTAAAAAATAGAAATACATTGCAAATAAAAAATAAATTTACTTTTTTGTGTAGTGAAGAAAGATTTAAAGTAGAGGAAATAAATATATTAATAAATAATAAAAAAATAGAAAATAAAAAATTAATATTAAAAGAAAATGCAAAAATTATAACTATTTTTGGAAATAAAAAAGTAGGAAAAACAACAATTTCAATTTTATTAATAAATTATTTAATAAATAAAAATAAAAAAGTATTATTAATTAATTTAAATGAAAAAAATAATAGAAAAAATAACAAAAAATATTTTAATAATAAAAAAATAGAAAATAATTATTTAAAAATATTTGAAAAAGAAAATTCAGATAAAAAAATATTAAAAAATTTAGAAATAAAAGTTAATAAAAATTTGAAATTAATTAATAATTTAGAAATAAATTTAAAAAATAATAAAGTGATTTATAGATTTCAAATAGAAAAATTTTTAGAAGACATAATCTTACATTATAAAAATGAATACGATTTTATTGTCTTTGATACAGAATCTATGAAAGATAGAAAATGGATTACTGAAATTTTAAAAATAAGTACAAATAGTATAGGAGTGATTGATGAAAATTTAATAGGGATTAAAGAGATGAAGCGTTTTTGTCAAAAGTATGAAAAAGAGTTTTTTTCAAACAAATCAAGTTTACATATTATCAGAAACAAGTGTAATATTTTTTCAATTCATCAAAAGATTATTGGTCATGCACTGGATAATTTTTCCAAAATTCATAATATTCATAGAAGAAAAAAATACAAATTTGCATTGCAAAAATTTACAACAAATAAAAAAATAAAGTTGGATAGAAAAATAAAAAAAATTTTTTTAGAAATTATCAATTAATAAAAATTAATTAGATAAAATTATAATCATTAATTAATAATTTAACAAAAAATATTTCATAAAAAAGTATCTAGTAAAAAAATATTTTATAAAAAATGTTTAATAGAAAATATTTAATAAAAAATATTAATGAAAAATATTAATAAAAATATTAATAGAAAATATTTAATGAAAAATATTAAATGAAAAATATTAATAAAAAATATTTAATAAAAAATATTTAATAAAAAAATATAAATAATGGAAGGAGAAATAAAAATGGAAATAAATAATTTAGAAAAAAATAATAATATAGATTTAAATAATAATTTAGTGAATGAAAATGATCAAAAAAATTTTTTAGAATCAACACTTGGAAAAACAATCAATACAGCAGTTGATATTGGAATTAGAGCATTATTACCGGATTTTGTTGAAGATCAAATTATTAGTTTAAAGGATAATCTATTTGAATATGGGTTAAAAGATGGAATAAAAAAGACAATAGATGATACTATTGATTTAGGAAAAAGTGCAATAGGAATAGTAACAGGTAATTTTGAAGATATTTCTCAAATGCAAAGTGCAATAAAAGCAGGTGGTTTAATAGATGGAATGTCCTCTCTATTAGATACAGTAATAGATAGTGTAAAAAATGCTGGATTAATAAATAATACTATTGCAAAAACAATAAAACAAGGAAAAGATGTAATATTAAATAATATGGAAAGTAATATTGAAGAAACCTTCCAAAAACAATATGATGCAATTGAAAATGTAAATAATTATATTGATAATTGGAAAGGATATTTTAATTCAAAAGACTTTAATAATATGCAAAAGGAATTTAAAAAAATAGAAAAACAATTAGAAAAAATTGTTCCGATTGAAAAAACAATTAATGATGCTAGAAATGTAGAATTATTACATAATTTAATTAAGAATAATGGACAAAATTTTGATTTGACACATGAACAATTAGAATTAATAGAGAAATTAAAATAGCTATATTGAAAAAAGTAAAAATTAATGCTACAATAAAGGAGGTAATATATGCCGATTATTTCACAATTTTATGGAATTATAGTAACAATGTATACAAATGAAGAAAAAATAAAACATCATAAGCCACACATACATATTAAATATAATCGATATAGAGCAATTTACGATTTTAATTGTAATATTTTAGCAGGTAAAATACCATATAAACAAAAGAAATTAGTAGAAGCGTGGATTTTAATACACAAAGAAGAGTTAATAAAATTATGGAATGTATTACAAGAAGGTAAAGGATATTTTAAAATAAATCCGTTAGAATAGGGGGATATAAAAAATGAACGATTATATAACACCGAATATCTTAAATGTTAAGGCTTTAGATGATTATTTATTAGAAATTACATTTGAAACAAAAGAAGTAAAAATATATAATATGAAAAAATTAATTCAAGAAAATAAAATCTATTGTAATTTAAAAAATTTTGAATATTTCAATAAAGTAAAGCCTAGAGGGGACACAATAGAATGGGAAAATGGAGAAGATGTGTGTCCAGAAGATTTATATTATAATAGTAAAAAAATAAAATAAACAAAAAGAAAGCCTCATTTTTTAAATGAGGTTTTATAAATTTTTTTTGTAAGTTAAAAAAAAGATATGTATAAAGCCATAATTCTTTATCTTTCAACAGCAATAATCCCTAAACTTTTTAAACATTTCCCCCATAATTTGCTTGCAAAAAATAAATAGTTTTAGTATAATACAAATGTAGAAAAATAAAGAAAAGAGGGAATAAAATGGAAGATAGACCAGAAGGAAGAAATGACGGAAAAATAGTTGAGAGAGACATTGAAAAAGAGATGAGAACAGCATATATTGACTATGCTATGAGTGTTATAGTATCACGTGCTCTTCCAGATGTAAGAGATGGTTTAAAGCCTGTACATAGAAGAATTTTATACTCAATGCATGAAGATGGAATTACATCAGACAAGCCATATAGAAAATGTGCAAATACTGTTGGTTCTGTTTTAGGTAGATACCATCCACATGGAGATAGTTCAGTATATGATGCAATGGTAAGACTTGCTCAAGATTTTTCAATGAGATATATGCTAATTGATGGACATGGTAATTTTGGTTCAGTAGATGGTGACGGTGCAGCAGCTATGAGGTATACGGAAGCAAGAATGGCAAAGATTTCTGAATATATGCTAACAGATATTGAAAAAAATACAGTAGATTTTATGCCTAACTATGATGATAGACTACAAGAACCTACCGTTTTACCTGCAAGAATACCAGCTCTTTTAATTAATGGTTCATCTGGAATAGCAGTTGGAATGGCAACAAATATACCACCACATAACTTAAAGGAAGTAATTGATGGAATTATAAAAATTATTGATGAAGATGAAGTAACAGACGAGGATTTAATGTCTGTTATCAAAGGGCCAGATTTTCCAACAGAAGGAATTATATTAGGAATAGAAGGAATTAAACAAGCATATACAACAGGAAAAGGAAAAATAACATTACGAGCAGAAACAGAAATTGAAGAAATGAGTGGAAATAGACAAAGAATTATTGTATCTTCATTACCATACCAAGTTAATAAAGCAAATCTTATTAAAACAATTTCTGATCTTTCAAAGGAAAAAAGAGTAGAGGGAATCTCTGAATGTAGAGATGAATCAGATAGAAAAGACAAAGTAAGAGTTGTTATTGAATTAAAAAGAGATGCTAATCCACAAGTTGTTTTAAATCAATTATTTAAGCATACCCAAATGCAAACTACATTTGGTATTATAATGCTTGCATTAGTAAATGGAGAGCCAAAGATTTTAACATTAAGACAATGTTTAGATTGCTATATTGATCATAGAAAAGATGTTATATTAAGAAGAACACAATTTGATTTAGATAAAGCTTTAGCAAGAGCACATATTTTAGAGGGATTAAAAATAGCTTTAGATAATATAGACGAAATTATTAATATTATTCGTTCTTCATATGATGATGCAAAAGAAAGATTGATGGAAAGATTTGGTCTATCTGATATACAAGCACAAGCAATATTAGATATGAGATTAAAAACATTATCAGGATTGCAAAGAGAAAAAATAGAAAACGAATATGATGAGTTAATGGCATTGATTGCTCATTTAAGAGAAATTTTAAGTAGCGAAAAATTAGTTTTTGATATTATTAAAGAAGAATTAATTGAAATTAAAGAAAAATTTGGAGATGAAAGAAAAACAAAAATAGTAGCCGCAGAAGGCGAAATCGATATAGAAGATTTAGTAAAAGAGGAGCAAACAGTAATTACATTAACACATTTTGGCTATATTAAAAGATTACCAATTGATACATATAGAAGTCAAAAAAGAGGAGGAAAAGGTGTTACAGGAGTTACTACAAGAGAAGAAGACTTTGTAAAACAAATCTTTATAGCTTCAACACATGATACAATACTATTCTTTACTAATAAAGGAAAACTATATAGATTAAGAGGATACGAAATACCTGAAGCTGGTAGAACAGCTAAAGGAACAGCAATTGTTAATTTATTAAGTTTAGATCCAGGAGAAAAAGTATCTGCAGTTATTCCAATTCAAAATTTTGCAGAAGGAAAATATTTATTAATGGCAACAAAAAATGGATTAATCAAGAAAACAGCATTAGGCGAATATAACTCAGCAAGAAAAACAGGGCTTCAAGGAATTACTCTAAAGGAAAATGATGAATTAATAGAAGTAAGACTAACTGATGGAGAAGATAATGTAGTATTAGTTACAAGAAATGGTATGTGTATAACATTTGCTGAAAAAGATGTAAGACCAATAGGAAGAGTGTCACAAGGTGTTATTGGAATAAGATTAGATGAAGATGACGAAGTAATTGGTATGGAATCAGTATTAGCAGGAGAAAAGGCAACTTTACTTGCAATAACGGAAAATGGATTTGGTAAAAGAACAGAATTAGATGAATATAGAGTACAAATAAGAGGAGGAAAAGGTGTTATAACCTATAAGATAACTCCAAAGACAGGAAAAATTGTAGGAATAAGAGTTGCAACAGAAGAAGATGATGTTATGTTAGTAACAGATACAGGTACAATTATACGAATTAATGTAAAAGATATCAGTATATTAGGAAGATCTACACAAGGAGTTACATTAATGAGAACTAATGATGGTGGAAGAGTTGTTAGTATAGAAACTTTAAAACCAGATATTGAATAGAAAGATATTGAATAAAAATAAAAAATATCAGAAAAATTAAATTTTTTCTGATATTTTTTGTGTAATATATAAATTTTTTATTGTTTAAATCTTAAATCATCACCGAAAAAATAATAAATATCATAATATCCAGCTATTCTTGAGCCAATACGTTCTTCATAATTTTTAAATATATCATTTATATTTAAATTAGTAGAAATTATAGTTTTTGTTATTTTATTATTTAAATTTAAAATTCTAGTATTTAATATAGTAAATAATTCACTTAATTTCATACTATTTAAACTTTCTGTTCCAAGGTCATCAATGATTAATAAATCTGTTTCTAAAATAGATTTATAAATATTATCATTAATATTTTTTTGACGATTCATTTTATAATCTATTACGCTTTCAAGCAATATAGGTGCAGTTTGATAAAGGACATTTTTTCCTTTTTTTAATATTTCTTGAGCAATACAATTTGACATAAAAGTCTTACCGTAAACCAGTATTGCCTGTGAATAATAAATTTTTATGGTTAGGATTATCGAAGTTATCTATGAATGCTTCACACCTATTTTTTATATTTATAATATTATCTCTAGGCGAAATGTTCCTTTTATATTTTTCAAATTCAACTTTATTTGAAAATATTAATTCATTAAATTTTTCAAAATTTTGATTATTTAAATTAGTCATATTAGATTTATTAAAAGCATTATCAAGTAATTTTTGTTTTAGACATGAACACATTTGAGATTGAGAATAATTGTCTTTTATATATCCAGTATCTTTACATAATGCACATTCATAATAAGGTTCTAAATAGTTAGGTTCTATATTTTCAGACTTTAGAATATTTTGCTTTTGTTTTTTTAAATTATCAATTTTATTTTGCAAAGAAGTTATTAAAGAAGAGTCTTGATTATTCAAAATTTGTTTCGCTATCTGAATTGCAGAATAATTTAGTTCGTCTTCAATTTCTTTTAGTTTTGGTATTTTTGTATATAATTCTTCTTTTCTTTTTTCTAAATCAATTTCAGATTTTAATTTTTTTTGTTCATATTCTTTCAATAAAGAATTTAATATTTCGTTAGCCATTTAGTTCTCCTTCTTATCAGAATTGGCATATAAAAAATCTAAATTTTCGTAATTTCTTTGATCATAATTTGCTTTAGATATTTGTTTTTGCATATTTTTAGTAACTTTTTCTTGTTTTTTTCGTTGCTCAATAAAAGCATTTATTTCTTCTGGAGTTTTTAAATTTCTTTCATGCCAATCTGTAATAATATTATTAATGTATTCAAAGGTAGGATTTTGTTTAAAAGTAGTTCTTTTTAAAGCTATTTCTATAATATTCATATCATATCCAAAGTTTAAAACCCAATTCTCTATATAAGCTTCTTCATATTGTGTAAGGCCGTTATATTTACCAAGTTTTTTAGCAATAGTCTTTTTAAATTTTGATAAATTTTGTTGTTGTTCTGAGTATTTATCTAAGTCATTCCAAGTTTTTACTTTATTTGAAGCCCATGCTTCGGCAACTGTTTGAATATAATTTTTATGAAGAGCACTTCTTTTGTAACAATAATCAAATAACGCAATCATAACCTGTTCATCAAATCCAAATTTTGTGAACCATAAATCAATATCATTATACCAAGAAGGTCCCATAATTCCTTGAAAATACATATTATTAATATGTTCTATAGCTTTTGCCCTAGATTTGTTTTTAGAACTTTGCTCTAACTTGTCTTTAGACATAGTAAGATTAGGAGTATATAGATTATGAAGAGTAAGTTCTTGCAAATCTGTAACAATATATCCACTAGTTTTTTTAGTAATTAATTTTCTTTCTTCTAAAAATTTAAGTCCATCATTAATTTGTTTTAATGGTATATTTAATTTTTTTGATAGATCATTTAATTTTATATCTTTTCCATATTTTGATAAAAATAAAATATATAAATATATTTTTAAATAATCACTAGGTAATTCTGATAAATATTCAGAGAAAAAAATATCAGGAATTATAGTTTCAGAAAATAGTAATGCTTTATCATTTTGTTCTAATTTCATATTGATTCTCTCCAATCATAAAATTTAGTTTATTATATCTTTTTTAGACAAAAAATTCAAGCTAAAAACAAAATCATATAAGTTTATTTTTTTGATATAGAAATAATTTTTGTTTAAATATAAAATATAGCAAATAAAAGAATACATAAATAATATTTTCACCATTTATACCAGAAATGCTAAAGAGAAATAATGGAAAACAGGTACTAATAAATATAAAAATTTGTATGTTTAAATTATGTATAAAAGATGAAATAAATAATATAATTGCACACCAAATAACATTAAGAATAATAGTGCTATAGTCAAAAATACCAAATAGTTTGTTTTTAAAATCATAATTTTGTGGAAAAATAAATTTCATTAATACTCCTTTCTGAAATATGTAAACTTTTAAACAAGTTATTATTTTTTAAACATATTAAAATTTTTAAAAGATTGCGATATATTTGTAGAAACTCCTCCTATAAATTCACGAACAAATGAATTTGCTTGAATTAAGGCATAAATTCCACCGATATATACAAATTTAGAAAGTAGGTCATTATTAGAATAATCCATAGAAAATAGAATTAGTAATATAAGAGAAATTATAATTTGGATAAAAAGAAGAGCGAATAAATTCTTAATCCAAGATTTGAAAAACCAACTAGTGGAATTTAAGCTTAATGATAAAATTGCAAAAGGAGCAAGAAGAATAAATACTTTTATCATAATATATCTTAGAGAATAAGAAAGAACTAAATTTAACAATGATATACTTAAAGTCCCTTTTATAAGACCATCTAAAGAAAAAATGTTGAGAGAAGAAGTATTTATGGACATATTTGAGTTAATAGATGTAATTAATGATGAAAAACAAATTGATTTTCCTAATAAATTTTCACCAATAGTTCTAATTGCTAGTGAAATATTAAAATTTAAATCTAGTACAAAGGAAAGAATAAAAAATGAACAATTCATTGAAATTCCATATATGATAAGTTTCATAATAAAACTACTAGGAGATTCAGTTTGACGATATGTAAAATGAGATAATAAGTATCGAATAGAGTAATATAAAATAAATGCTAACAAAAGCGAATTGGCAATTAATAAAATACCATTTGTAGTTGATGTTCCAAAAATATTTCCAAAATTTTTGTCATTTAGTATATTAGAACTAATAAAAGTGATATTGTCTAAAACTGAATATAAGTTGTTATCAATAGAGCTAAATAGACTTTCAAAAATATAGTTAATAGTATCAATAATAACTTGTGTTATATCATTTGCTTTTTCCAAGTAATCCTCCTTATCCAATTAGTGATTTGATAGCAGATAAAATTAAATCAATTGCTAAAATAAAAGCGTAAGAGAATAAAGCACTTTTAATTAGTTTTTTTCCTGTTCTCATTCTTTCTTCATCTCCAAAGCTGAATTTTTTCATAAATACACCTGTACCAACTGCAACAGCAGCGGCTGGTGTAGAAATTTTTAGAATCCACTTTTCAATACTTTCAAATGCATCATTAATTTTTGTAACAATTTTAGGGTCTCCTAATGCAAAACAAGAGAAAGATAATGCAGATAAAAAAATCAAAAAAAGTAACATAATATACAACATATAAAATGATTTCTTTTTCAATAAAAAACCTCCTTTTACGAAAAATATAATAATTTGTTATTTTTTAAAATAAGGAAATAGCTTAAGTTTTTTAGGATTTAAAATGTTATTTCCAGTTGATAAAAAAGTAAGGGCGGTAAAAGTTTCCAAATTTTGAGAAAAGAAATTTGTATCATAAATATAATCTTTTTGTGTATAAGTACTATAAGTTTCAGATATATTTGAGTCTTTAGAATGAAAAGTATGAGTAATATAATTAAATTTACTTTCTTTTGCACCTTCAGAAATGCTTTTTGAAACACGTTTTTGTTCTTCTTTTCCAAGTTGTTTTTGTGCTTCTTCAATTGTAAATATATCATCAGTACGAAACCAGATTTTATTAATTAAATTTTGAACTAAAACTCTTACTTGAGCATCATCTTTTAAAGCAAGTTTTAAAGAAGAATAACTTTGAGTACTAATTATATTTATACATTTTGCTTCTCTACTTAATGAGAAAAATTCACTGTCTGTTTTACTAGCATACTTATCATATTCATCACATATGAATGCAGATATTTTACAATTATCTTTTGACAGATTTGTCATTATTTCTGTTTGAAAATCTAATTTTAGATAGGTTGCAATTATTTTAGATAGCATACTATATTCTGATATATTCATATTGAGTATAACGATTTTTCCATTTTGAATTATATCGTGAAAACTTGTGAAGTTAATTTTTTCTATTGGAGGGCAAAAAGTAGACATAACATCATAATCTGATATAAAAGTGCTAGTAATTCTTGTGATTTCGGAAATAAGAATGTTTTTTGTTCTATCATCTAATTGTTCAAATTCTTTCTGAAAAAATTCTAAACATTCATTTAATTCATAAATTTGTTGAGTATTTAGTTTAGAATGAATAAATAAATCTTTTAATAGATGTAGTTTTTCCTTGTAATAGTTTGGAAGTGTAATCAATTTGTGTAGTTCTAGAAAAGTTACATAACCTTTATTATATAAACGACATAGCTTAATACTTTCAGCTAATATTTGTGTAGCTTTATCAATCCAATAAGATTCTGTATTATTTTCAGAAAATAATAATAAGATTGTTTTTAGTCTATCTGCTAATACTTGTGGTTTTAAATTTGGTTTATGCAAAGGATTATAAAAAATGTTTGAATTTAGTTCAATTATAATTAAATCTTCTTGAAGGCAATAGGTTTGAGAGAATTTCTTGACTTGTTTATAATAATTTCCCTTTACATCTAAAATGAGCATACCTATTTTATTTTTAGGATGTCCTCGATTAAATTTCATTAATTGCTCTGTAAATGGGTACATAGCACTAGATGTTTTACCAGAGCCAATTGTTCCGGTAATTAAAAAATTTTGAAATAATCCTGATTCTGGTACATAAATTTTTGTATTTGTTTGTTCATCTAATCCTATAAGCAATTTTAAATTATCGTCTGAATTTATAGGGTGAGTTTTTATTTTGGAGTTAGTTAAAGTGAAATTTTTTTTGAATTTAATTTTTGAAAATATGAGATCGTATAAAAAATTACTTATAATGAAATTAGAGATAATAAAATTCAATATATAAATTATTTTTATATATTTCCATAATTGAGGACTTTTAGAACAAATATCAAAAGGATGAATTCCATACGGAATAATAATTTCATTAGAAATATAAATAGGATAAAACAATTTTATTGTAAAATAGCCTGAAATAAATAAAAACACAATAGAAAATATAAATTTATTTTTACGTTTTGTTATAAAAAAACCTCCTTAATTAAAATATTTTTTCTTAATTTCCAATTTTGAACCTTGTTGATTGTGAAAAAATTTAATATCAAAGTAAGTATAAATTGAATATAAAGTGATAAAAAGATGTATAATAAAGGTTATAAAATATAAATTGATTAGATTTGAAATAAAATCACCGCCTTACAATTTTTTCCATAATACAATATTTTTTTAAATTTGTCTATACTTTTTTTAAAATTTATGTTAAAATTATATTATTATTTAGATTAAAGAATTTTAAATAAGGCTTAAAGAATTTTTTATTCTTAATATTAACGTAGATTTTATATAAATAAAAGGAGGAGGAGTTATCGTGAAATTTAATAAAGATACAAAAATAGGTGAAATTTTAGAGAAAGCACCTGAAAAAGCAGATATTTTATTAGAAATAGGAATGCATTGTTTAGGATGTCCTGCATCACAAATGGAAACTTTAGAAGAAGCTTGTGGTGTTCATGGAATTGATGTAGAAGAAGTTTTAGAAAAGCTAAATGCATAATTAAATGTAGAAATTTTTAGTAAAGATAAAATAATTCGAAAAAAAGACAAAAAAATTTCATAAATGTATTGACATTTCACAAAAAATATTGTAAGATATAAAGGCATTGTGAAATGTACATTTAATTGGGCTATTAGCTCAGGTGGTAGAGCACTTGACTTTTAATCAAGTTGTCCCGCGTTCGAGTCGCGGATAGCTCACCATAAGAACTAAATAATTTGAATAAAATTATTTAGTTCTTTGTATTAAGGCCCGTTGGTCAAGCGGTTAAGACATCGCCCTTTCACGGCGGAGACATGGGTTCGATTCCCGTACGGGTCACC
>CANQNU010000003.1 GCA_947625295.1 uncultured Clostridia bacterium
CTTCTATCATTTGAATATATTTCAATGTCTGCTTGATACGTAGTTTCATTTTCATTGTACCATTCTACATCAATCATTCTGTTTTGTTGCATAATTAAGTCTTTTACATTAATACAATCTTTTCTATGAACAGATACTCCTCTTCCTTTTGTAATATATCCTACAATTTCATCTCCTGGAAGTGGATTGCAACATTTAGATAATTTTACTAAACAATTGTCAATTCCTTTTACTATTATACCTGAATTAGAAGTTTTTGGTTTTCTTTGTCTTCCTTTTTGTAATTGCATAATTTTTTCTTCTATATTTTCTTCTTCATGTTCTTTTCTATATTCTTGTAGCATTCTTGCAATAACTTTTACAGAAGAGTTTGCTCCAAATCCAACTGCTGCATACATTTCTTCTAAATTTTTATATTTGTATTTTTCTAACATTGCATCTATATATGATGTCTTAAATAAGTCTGAATAAGAAATTCCTATTCTTTTTAGTTCTTTTTCTATTAACTCTTTTCCTTTTTCAATGTTCTCTGCTCTTTGTGCTTTTTTGAACCATGCTTTTATTTTGTTTTTTGCACTTGTACTTTTTACAAATTTAAGCCAATCTCTACTTGGTCCTTTAGCACTATCTGAAGTAATAATTTCTACAATATCTCCAGTTTTTAATTTTGTTACAATTGGCATTATTTTGCTGTTTATTTTACATCCTGTCATATGATGACCTATTTCTGCATGAATACTATATGCAAAATCAATTGGAGTTGCTCCTCTTGGAAGTGCTTTAATTGCTCCTTTTGGTGTAAATACATACACTTCTTCTTCAAACAACTCTGTTTTTAATGTGTCTAAAAATTCTTGAGGATCTTGTAATTCTTTTTGCCATTCCAATGTTTCCCTAAGCCATGCTAATTTATCTTGTTCTACTGTTATAGATTCTTTCCTTCCGAAATAACTTGCTTCTTTATATGCCCAATGAGCAGCGATACCATATTCTGCGATTCTATGCATATCCCATGTACGAATTTGTACTTCAAATGGTGTTCCTTTTTCTCCTAGCAAAGTAGTGTGTATTGACTGGTACATATTTGGTTTTGGAACTGCTATATAATCTTTGAATCTTCCTGGCATTGGATTGTATAATTCATGTACTACTCCTAATGCTGCATAACAATCTTTAACTGAATTGACTAATATTCTAAGTGCAAATAAATCATAAATTTGATCTAATGTTTTATTATCTCTTTTCATTTTTCTATATATACTATATAAGTGTTTTGCTCTTCCTGTTACTTCTGCATCAATGTGTTGTTTTTTTAGTTCTACTCTAATATCTTCCATTATTTTTTCTATGAATTTTAATCTTTCATTTCTTTTTTTGTTAATTCCTTCTACTAATTCATGATACTCTTCTGGATATAAATATTTAAATGATAAATCTTCTAATTCCCATTTTAAAGAATATAATCCCAAACGATTTGCTAAAGGTGCATACAATTCCATTGTTTCTTTTGCATTTGCTATTTGTCTGTCTCTTTTTAAATATTTTAATGTTCTTAAATTATGAAGTCTGTCTGCTAACTTAATTAAAATTACTCTTATATCTTTTCCCATAGCAAGAAACATTTTTCTATAATCTTCTACTTGTTGTTCTTCTATTGATTCAAACATCATATTACTAAGTTTTGTTACACCTGCTACCATTTCAGCTATTTCATCACTAAATTCTCTCCTAATATCTGAATCAGTAACATCTGTGTCTTCTACTAAATCGTGCAACAAAGCTGCACATATTGTTGCTTCATCTAACCCGATATCAGCTATAATATATGCTACATTTAGTGGATGTATTATATATGGTTCACCTGATTTTCTGCATTGATCTCCATGGTGATTAACAGCATACTCATATGCTTTCATGATCAATTTACTATCTACTTTTCGTGAATGTTCTTTTCTTTTTGAAATAATATCTTGTATCGTTACTTCTTTATTTGCTTCTTGCATATATCTATCTCCTCTTTTGATTTTTAGGCATATTTTTAATCCTATATTGATTTCATAATATCTTTAATGTTTATTTGCAAATTATCTACTCCATTAAAAGTATTTATTTCTAATACTCCAACAACATCTATTTTATCTCCGATTCTATAATCATTAACTAAATTGCCTATATTAAATCCTATTGCATTAATTATATTATTGTTATCTTTTAATGTTAATCTTAAGTGTTTTCCTTCTGATAAAGCTCTTATTGAATCTATCTTAAGATTTTTAAAGACAAATATTGGCATTTTATTTCCTTCACCAAATGGCTCTAATTGTTTTAAGCTTTCTACCATTTCTTTATTAACATCATTTAAATCTATTTTTGCGTCTATTTGTATAATTGGTATAATTTCTTCAATATGTTCCTGTGTGGCAATCATTTCGAATTTTTCTATAAATTCTTTTAACTTGTCTTTTTTCACTGTAATTCCTACTGCCATACTGTGACCGCCAAATTTTTCTATTGTGTCAGAACATTTCATTAGTGCATCATGTAAATCAAATCCTGGTATACTTCTTCCTGATCCTTTTCCTATTCCATCTTCTTCAAATCCTAATAAAATACTAGGCTTAAAATACATGTCTGTAATTTTTGAAGATACAATTCCAATTACTCCATGATGCCATCCTTTTCCTCCTACTATAATAGCTTTATTTTTATTTAAGCCTTCTTTTTCTATTCTCTTTATTACTTCTTCAAATATACCTCTTTCTGTTTCTTGTCTTAAAATATTATAATTATTTAATCGTTTTGCCAATTCACTTACTTCATTGACATTTTTAGATAAAAATAATTTTAATGCTTCTTCTGCTTTTCCCATTCTACCACATGCATTAATTCGTGGTGCTACTCCAAAAGAAATTGTATTAGAATCTACTTTTTTGTATCCTGACAGATTGATAATAGAACGTAATCCTATATTTTTTGTTTGTTGTACTAACATTAATCCTAATTTTGCTATTACTCTATTTTCGTCTACTAATGGAACAATATCTGATATTGTTCCAATACATACAATATCTAAATATTTTAAATATGATTCTTCTTCTAGTCCCAATTTTATTCCTAATGCTTGAATTAACTTAAATACAACTCCTACTCCTGCTAATTCTCTAAAAGGGTATTTACTATCTTTTCTTTTATTGTCTATAACTGCGATTGCATTTGGTAATTCATTTCCTGGTTCGTGATGATCTGTTACTATTGTTTCTATTCCTAAAGTATTTGCATATTCTATCTCTTCTATTCCAGAAATTCCACAATCTACCGTTATCATTAATTCGCATCCATTTTGTGATATTTTTTCTATTGCATTTTTGTTTAGACCATATCCTTCATCTAATCTATCTGGAATATATGTTGATGTTTCTAATCCAATATCGTTTAAAAAGCTTTTTAATACAGTAATGCTAGTAATTCCATCTACATCATAATCTCCATAAATTGTTACTTTTTCTTTGTTTTCAACTGCTTTTAATATTCTTTCTACTGCAATTTCCATGTCAGTTATTTCAAATGGATTATGAAAGTCTTTTCTAGTTGGTTTTAAAAATAACTCTATTTGCTTTGATTCTGTTATGTTTCTATTAACTAATATTGTAGCTAATAATTTGTTAATTTTATATTTTTCTTGTAATTCTTTTATTTTTTCTTCATCTGCTTCATATATTTGCCACTTTTTATTCATTTTCCTCTCCTAATTTTAATTTTTTATTATTGTACAATATTTTATTTTTTTTTTAAAGGTTTTTTGTATATTTTCTTTCATTTTTTATTTTTTTATATGTGTTTATTTTTTTACATAAAATGAAAACGAAAAAAATTATCATATTGGAAAGTATGGTCATTTAAAACTAGAATATTTGAAAAAACATAAATATGTGAAGAATTTGCAGAGATTGGAAGTGGTATTATTGGATGTCAAATAAAAATTCATTCGATTTTTATAACCTTGTAGTGGGAAATATAGTGTTGGAACATTTTCACATCCTGATATTGCTTTTGAATTTGCAAGTTGGCTAAATGTAGAATTTAAACTATATTTAATTACGGAATTTGAACGACTAAAACAAAACGAAAGCTATTAAGTTAATATTAAAAAGTAGTAGGTCAAACTAATATGTTTTATCTACTACTTTTTATATAAAAACTTTTATTTGAATTTTGTCTTTATTAGTAATTTTTAAACACCTACAACAGAGAAACCATTATCTACATGTATAATTTCTCCTGTAATTGCACTTGACATATTACTAAATAAAAATGCCGTTGCATCTCCTACTTGTTCTATTGTTACATTTCTGTGTAATGGTGATCTTTCTTCAACTATATCTAAAATAGAGCCAAAGTCTTTAATTCCTTTTGCTGATAGTGTTTTTATTGGCCCTGCTGATATTCCATTAATTCTATATCCATTTTTTCCAATGTCTTTAGATAGATATTTAATACTCGTTTCTAATGCTGCTTTTGCAACTCCCATTACATTATATCCTTCTATTACTTTTTCTGATCCATAGTAAGTATATGCTACAATACTTGCTCCTTCATTTAACATTTCTTTTTCTATTGCTTTTCTTGTAATGGCTACTAATGAATAACAGCTTACATCTTGTGCATGAGCATATCCATCTCTTGAAGTATAAATAAAATCGTTTCTTAAATCTTCTGTATTAGCATGTGCAATTGCATGTAATATACCATCTATTTTTCCATGTTGTTTTTTTATTTCTTCTAAACATTTGTCTATTTCTTCGTCTTTACTAACATCTCCACATATATAAGCTTTTGCTCCTGGAATTTCTTCTAATAATGCATTTACTTTTTCTATACTATCTTCTGTACATGTGCATATTACTTCTGCTCCTTGTTTGTAAGCAGATTGTGCTGCTCCCCATGCAATACTCCATTTATTTCTAACTCCCATAATTAATACTTTTTTTCCTTTTAAAATCATTTTTTATCCTCCTTCTTGATTATAAATAAACTATTTTTATATTTTAAATTTTAGTAATATTTTTAATTTATTATTTTTCTAAAATTTTCTAAATTTTTCATATCTTTTTTGAATTAGTTCTTCTATTGGAATTTTATTTAATTGTTTTATTGTTTCTACTAAATATTTCTTTATATCTTTAGCAATTGTTTCAAATTCATCTTCAGCTTTGTTCGTTGGCTCTTTTATAATTTTATCAATTACTTCTAATCTTTTTAAATCTTGTGCTGTTATTTTCATATTTTCTGCCGCTTCTTTTGCTTTACTTGCATCTTTATATAAAATACTTGCAAATCCTTCTGGAGAAAGAATAGAATAAACTGCATTTTCTAACATTACAATTTTATCTCCTACTGCTATCGCTAGAGCTCCTCCACTTGAACCTTCTCCTATTACAATACAAATGATAGGAACTTTTAGTGTTGACATTTCCATTATATTTCTTGCAATTGCTTCTCCTTGTCCTCTTTCTTCTGCTCCCATTCCTGGATAAGCTCCTGGTGTATCTATAAAGGTTATAATTGGTCTTTGAAATTTCTCTGCTTGTTTCATAAGTCTTAAGGCTTTTCTATATCCTTCTGGATTTGGCATTCCAAAGTTTCTTTCTATGTTTTCTTTCATATTTTTACCCTTTTGTTCTCCTATTACTGTTACTGGCATTTGATTTAAAGTAGCTATTCCTCCAACAATAGATTTATCATCTGCAAAATTTCTGTCGCCATGTAATTCTATAAAATCCTCAAAAATAGCATTGATATAATCTATTGATTTTGGTCTTTCTAATCTTCTTGCTAATTCTACTTTATCCCATGCAGTTATTGTACTCATTTTATCCTCCTTTTAAATTATTTATAAATAATTTCTTTATTAAAATATACTTTTAATAATTTTAAAAAATATTTTTATATTTTTTTGTGTAATTTTATTAGTTTTGCAATTGTAGATTTCATATCTTTTCTTTGAACTATTTTATCAATAAATCCATGTTCTAGTAGAAATTCTGAACTTTGAAATCCCTCTGGTAATTTTTGCTTAATTGTTTGTTCTATTACTCTTGGTCCTGCAAATCCTATTAAAGCCTTTGGTTCTGCTAAAATAATGTCACCTAAACTTGCAAAACTTGCTGTTACCCCACCTGTTGTTGGGTCTGTTAAAATAGAGATATATAATAATCCTTCTTGATGTAATCTTGCGACTGCACTTGATGTTTTTGCCATTTGCATTAAAGATATTATTCCTTCTTGCATTCTAGCACCACCAGATACACAAAACATTATGAAAGGTAATTTTTCTTTAATTGCGGTTTCAATACCTAATGTAATTTTTTCTCCTACAGCTGATCCCATACTTCCCATTAAGAAATTACTATCCATTACTCCTAAAACCACTCTTTCTCCTTCAATTTCACATATTCCGCAAGTAACAGCTTCTTCTATCTTAGTTTTCTCTTTTAATGTTTCTACTTTTTTTAAATATCCTTCAAATTCTAATGGATTTTTTGTTGTAATTTCTTTTCCAATTATTTCAAATGTTCCTTCATCTGCTATTTGTTTAATCCTTCTTCTAGCTGATAATCTAAAATGTTTTCCACAATTTGGACATACACTTAAATTTTTGTGTAATTCTTCTTTATATATTATTTCTTTACAATCATCACATTTTACCCATTTACCTATCATCATATCTGATGCTTTTTCATTTTTCTTTCTTATGGTTTCTTCTGTATTTACTTTTCTTATTTTTTCTATAACCAAGGCATTTCCTCCTCTCTTTGTATTTTCACATTATATATTTTATTCTTTGTTTTTTCAATTAGGATAAGTGGTCGAAAATAAAGTTTAATATATTTTTTAAAATTTGTCTTTTTTACTTGAAATAGTTTATTTTTTAGTATAATATATAAAAGAAGTATTAGAGATTACATAGGAGGAAATTAAATGCCAAAGAAAACAAAAGAAAATGATGAACTAAATAAAGGAAAAAAAGTTACTAAGAAATCATCTACAAAAAAAGCAACTACTACAAAATCTGCTACTAAAAAAGCTTCTACAAAAGAAGCTTCTACTGCAAAATCTGCTACTAAAAAAGCTTCTACAAAAAAAGCAACTACTACAAAATCTGCTACTAAAAAGACTTCTACAAAAGAAGCTTCTACTGCAAAATCTGCTACTAAAAAGACTTCTACAAAAAAAGCTACATCTAAGAAAAAGTCTTCAATAAAAGGCACAGAAAATGAAAAAGTAGAAATTGTAGAATATTATGATTTACCTTATAGATATAACCAAACTATTGTAAAAACATTAGCTCAAACCCCTACTACTTTATTTATTTACTGGGATATTTCTGATAAAGATAGAAAAGATTTTGAAAATCAATATGGAGAAAATTTCTTTCAAATAACAAAGCCTATCTTAATTGTATATAATGACACTTTAGGATATAAATTTGAAATAGAAATTAATGATTTTGCAAATAGTTGGTATCTACATGTAGCAGACAGTAAATGTAATTATAGAATTGAACTTGGCAGAAGACCTATACAAAAAAATGAAAATATTAATGTAGATTATATATATATAACAAGTTCAAATAAAATTGAATCACCAAATGATAAAATTTTATTTGACCCAAATCAAAAAATGGTTTATTTCAGAAATGTAAAAACAAATGTAGAAACTTCAAAATCAATAAATACCCTTTCATTCATTCGAAATATGGGAAAAATTTATGATATTTATGATTTATATAAAGCAATTTATCAAAATGAGAATATAGAAGAAATTTATGATAATTCTAATCCTTCTTCTAGTCCATCATCACGATTTTTTTAATGATTTTTCTATATAATAAAAAATCTATAACAAATATATCTGTTGGAATGTTTTTAAATAATATTTCAACAGATAATTTTAATAATAAAAAATAGAATTAAAATTTTAACAAAGGAGAACTATAATGCAACAAAAAAAAGGATATGTCAGTTTTGTACTTCATGCTCATCTTCCATTTATCCATCATCCAGAAAGTGATGATTACTTAGAAGAATCTTGGTTGTATGAAGCAATTTCAGAAACATATATACCACTACTTACTAATTTTCAAAAATTAGTAGATGAAGGTGTCAATTTTCGAATTACTATGTCTATGACCCCTCCTCTACTTTCTATGTTAGATAATAAACTATTACAAAGAAAATATATAAAATATTTAAAAAGAATGATTGAATTATCAGAAAAAGAAATTAAAAGAACTTCTAATGATGAAAGATTAAATAGGCTTGCTCATTATTATTTTGATAGATATTCTAATGATTTACATATTTTTAAAGAAGTCTATGGATGTAATTTAATTCAAGGATTTAAGCATTTTCAAGATATTGGTGTTTTAGAAATTATCACTTGTGGTGCAACACATGGATATTTTCCTATTTTATATGTAAATGAAAAAACAGTCAAAGCTCAAATTGCAGTTGGGGTTCAAACTTATGAAAAATATTTTGGAAGAAAACCTCGTGGAATATGGCTTCCTGAATGTGGTTATGTACCTGAAGCTGACAAATATTTAAAAGAATTCGGAATTGACTACATTATTACAGAATCTCATGGAATTTTATATGCAGATCCTACACCAATTTATGGAACTTTTGCTCCTATTGTTTCGCCTGAAGGAGTTATCGCTTTTGGTAGAGATATAGAATCTTCAAGGCAAGTTTGGAGCTCTATTAATGGATATCCTGGAGACTACAATTATAGAGAATTTTATCGTGATATTGGATATGAAGCAGATTATGATTACATTAAACCTTATATTGCTCATAATGGTGTAAGAGTTCATACTGGAATTAAATATTATAGAATTACTGGAGATACAGAATTTAAAGATTATTATAATGTTCAGTGGGCTAAAGACTCTGCTGAAAAACAAGCTGGACACTTTTTTGATAGCCGTTCTTCTCAGATAGAACATCTATCTAACTACATGGAAACCCCTCCTATTATCTTATGTCCTTATGATGCAGAACTATATGGACATTGGTGGTATGAAGGACCTTATTGGTTATACATTTTATTTAAAAAGATTTATTATGATGATTGTAATTTTGAATTAATTACACCATCTGAATATATTGATAAATACCCAAATATGCAAATTTCATCTCCTTGTCGCTCTAGTTGGGGAGCTAATGGATACAGTGAAGTCTGGCTTAACCCTACTAATGATTACGCTCACAGACATCTACATGTTGCAGGAGACAGAATGTGTGAATTAGCTAATTTATATCCAGATGCAAAAGGATTAAAGAAAAAAGCTTTAAATCAATGTGCAAGAGAATTGTTATTAGCACAAAGTAGTGATTGGTTATTTATTATAACTAATGGAACAATGGTTGATTATGCGAAAAAAAGAATTAAAGATCATATAGGAAGATTTACAAAATTATATTATCAAATAAAAGATGATAATATTGATGAAGAGTTTTTAAAAGATATTTCAAAAAAAGATTGTATATTCCCCGAAATCGATTATCATATTTATCAATAAGCTTGTTAAAGGTTCGTGCCAATGGTTCCGGGTTTAAGCGTGCCAATGGTTCCGGGTTTAAATGGCAATTTTTAATTGCCATTTAAACCCGGAACCATTGGCACGCTTAAACCCGGAACCATTGGCACGAACCATTGGCATTTTTTTTTATTCTGCATATGATAATGTATAAGTTTTTTACATTTAGTAGATACTAGTTTTATCAGAAAGGGGATTTTTTAGCAATGAAATCATTATGCATAAAAACAAATAATACTAATACACTAGAATATCTATTAAATGAGCTAAATTCAATTGAGTTAAATAATATTTGTTTTTCTATTAATGAATTTAAGCATTATAAGAATATTATTATTCATTATACAGGCTCCAATGTTGATGATTTTATCAAAAAAATAAGTTCTATGTTATCTTTATTTGTTATTGATGAATTAGAAACTTATTTTCTTAATAGAATTCTTTTACAAAATTATTTCTATTTTAATTCTGAGGAAAGAAATAAAATAATAGATATTTGTTTCGATATTACAATAGATGATTTCGGAGTTATTTTTAATAAGAAATTTAATTCTTTATTTAATAGTTTTTTTAATTTTTTATCTGATAATAAAACTATTATTTTAAATGGTTTTATTAATTTTAGAATTAAAGAATATTTAAATATTTTAGATGATATTTTAAGTGAAGCTGTTAGCCATTTTATAATAGAAAAAGAATATTTAGAATTTGTTTCTTTATTAAAATTATATATTAGTACTCAAAGTTCTAATTGCAATTGTGTTCATATTATTTATTCTAGTTCTGAATCAATTTTATTAGATGATTCTAAAAATGTTATTAATATTGAAACAGATATTTTTCATGCAAAATATTTAAGTGATATTAGCTTTTCTTCAAATGATTATACTTTAAATGCCTTACTTACATTAATTCCAAAAAATATTTATATTCATTTAGTTGATAATACTATTGATGAATTTATTAATACATTACAACTAATTTTTGAAAAAAGAGTTCATTTATGTACAAATTGTAATATTTGCAATTTGTATCAAAATCATTCTTATAAAGCAAAAAAGACAAATAAAGGTGATATAATTTAGTTTTATATCATCTTTTCTATGTATTGCTTGAAACTATGATGATAATTTTTATATATAAAATACTAACTCAAGAGAATACTATTTTTATATTTTTCCGTTATCCCCATTCTAAAAATTCTAACAAAAGTTTTAACAAACTTTTGAGAATTTTTGAACGGTCCCCACAATTTCACTACAAAATATAAAAATAGTATTCTCTTTGTAATATTGATTTTAACAAATTAAATTATCATCATAGTTTCAAGCAATTGTTATAAAAATTTATAAATTAGTTAATAGCAAAATTAATTCCCCTTGCTACAATGTCTTTCATATTTTCTATTAAATCATCTATTTCTTTTGGTGTTACAATCAAATTATAATCTTGTGGAATTAGTGCTTCTTTAATTTCTTCATAATTGTCTTCATCTTTTAATTTATTCAAATAATCATTTGACTTTGCTTCTTTTTGTAATTTTTCAATAAATAAATCTAAACTATCATTAACTAATACTGCTGTTTCCACAACAGTTGGTATTCCTATTGCAATAACTGGTATTCCCAATGTATTTTCACTAATTTCTGCTCTTGCGTTTCCAACTCCTCCACCTGGTATAATACCAGTGTCTGATATTTGCACTGTACTGCTAATTCTTTCTATACTTCTAGATGCTAATGCATCAATTACAATGACAAGTTTTGGATGTGTATTTTCTACAATTCCTTTTAATATTTCTACAGTTTCTATACCTGTTGTTCCTAAAACTCCTGGTGCAATTGCACTTACACTTCTTGTTCCTTCTTCTAAATATTCAGGTGCATAGTTTAGCAAATGTCTTGTTACATCAATCTCATTAATTACTTTTGGTCCTAAAGAGTCTGGCGTTACATATATGTTTCCTAATCCTAATACAATAATTTCGTCTTGCTGTGCTATATGTTGTGATATAATATTTCTTAATTCATTTGATAAAACTTCTGATGCTTTTTGTATTTCTTCTTCTTGAGCTATTTTTAATTTTTTTACATCTATTGTAATATAATTTCCTATTGGCTTTCCTATTGCTTTTTCTCCTTGCTCATTTGTTATTTTTACTTTTTCTACAGAAATGTTTTCATCTATTTCTTCTTTTGTGCTTTCAATTCCATCTATCTCGTTTTCAACGCTATTTGCTTTTTTGTATAAATCTCTTCTTTCTGTTGCTAAGTCTGTTCTAAAATTAAATTGATTTATTTCATTATCATTTGATTTTTTATTTTCAAACATAAAAAAACCTCACTTTCTTTTTTGTTTATTATTTACTGTTTTGGAGGTTTTTATTATTTTTATTCCAAATATTTTTTCAAAAACTTACCAGTATGGCTTCTTTCATTTTTACAAATTTGTTCAGGTGAACCAACTGCAACTACTTCTCCACCATAATCTCCACCTTCTGGTCCTAAATCAATAATATGGTCGCAAGTTTTTATTAAATCTAAATTATGTTCAATAACAATAATAGTATTTCCAGTGTCAACTAATCTTTGCAAAATATCAACTAATCTATGAACATCTGCAATATGAAGTCCTGTTGTTGGTTCGTCTAGAATATATAATGTTTTTCCTGTTGCTTTTTTTGATAATTCTGTTGCAAGTTTAACTCTTTGTGCTTCTCCTCCAGATAAGGTTGTTGATGGTTGTCCGAAGTTTGATATAGCCTAATCCAACATCATATAATGTTTGAATTTTGTTTTTTATTCTAGGAATTTTATCAAAAAATTCTAATGCTTCTTCTACTGTCATATCTAAAACATCTGCAATTGTTTTTCCTTTATATTTTACCTCTAATGTTTCTCTATTGTAGCGTTTTCCTTTACATACTTCACATGGTACATATATATCTGGTAAAAAGTGCATTTCTATTTTGTGAACTCCATCTCCTTGACAACTTTCACATCTTCCTCCTGCTACATTAAAACTAAATCTTCCTTTTGAATATCCTCTTAGTTTTGCTTCCTCTGTACTTGCAAAAATATCACGGATAAAATCAAATACTCCTGTATATGTTGCAGGATTTGAACGAGGTGTTCTTCCTATTGGTGATTGGTCTATGTTTATAATTTTATCAATATTTTGTAATCCTTTTACTGCTTTACATTTTCCAGGTTTTATATTTGATCCATTTAGCTCTTTTGCTATTGTTTTATATAACACTTCATTTACTAGTGTTGATTTTCCTGAACCTGAAACTCCTGTTACACAATTAAATACTCCTAAAGGGAATTTTACACTGATATTTTTTAAGTTATTTTCTGTTGCCCCTTGTACTTCTATTACCTTTGATTTAACAGGTTTTCTTCTTTTTGCTGGTACTGGTATTTTTTTTCTTCCACTTAAATATTGACCAGTAATAGAATTTTCCACTTTTTTAACTTCTTCTGCTGTACCTTGTGCCATAACTTTTCCACCATGTGTTCCTGCACCTGGTCCAATATCAATAATTTGGTCTGCTGCATACATGGTATCTTCATCATGTTCAACAACTAAAAGTGTATTTCCTAAATCTCTTAGTTTTTTAAGTGTTGCTAATAATTTGTCATTGTCTCTTTGATGTAATCCAATACTTGGCTCATCTAAAATATATAGCACGCCTGTTAGCCCTGAACCAATTTGTGTTGCTAGACGAATTCTTTGTGCTTCTCCTCCTGACAGTGTTCCTGCACTTCTTGCTAATGTTAAATATTCTAACCCTACATCAATTAGAAATTGTAATCTTTGGTCAATTTCTTTTAAAATCATTTCTGAAATCATTGCTTCTGTTTTATTTAATTTTAAATTATTTAAGAATTCTTTTATATTTTTAATTGACATTTCTGTTAGTTCGTTAATATTTTTTTCTCCAATTTTTATTGATAATATCTCTGGTTTTAATCTTGCTCCATTACAAGCATAACAATGAGACTCTGCCATATACATTTCGTAAAAGTCTCTCATTCCCTGAGATTTTGTTTCTCTGTATCTTCTATCTAATGTAGGTAATACACCTTCAAAAGGTGATTTAAATTTTCTTGTTCCTGCATATGATGTATACTCAAAATCTATTTCTTCATCACCTGTACCAAATAGTATCTTTTCCATAAACCAACGTGGTAAATCTTTAATTTTTTTGTTTTTAATTTCAACTCCATAATGTTTAGCAATACTTTCAAAATACATTTTTGCCATTGTATCTCCACGTTTCATTGTACTTGCTCCAAATGCTTTAATTCCATCATATAATGTTTTATTTTTGTCTGGTACAATTAAGTCTTCATCCATTTTCATTAAATATCCTATACCTGTACAAGTTTCACAAGCTCCAAATGGATTATTAAATGAAAACATTCTTGGCGTTAATTCTGGAAAGCTAAATCCACAATGTGGACAAGCATAATTACAACTATATAATTTTGGTTTATCTCCTATAATATCAATTAATACCATATTATCAGCATGCTTTAGTGCTGTTTCCACTGACTCTGTTAATCTACTTATAATATCTTCTTTTACTACTAATCTATCTACAATTAATTCTATCTCATGTTTCTTTTTTCTATCAATTGAAATATCATCTTCACCAAGTTCATAAATTTCTCCGTCAACTCTTACTCTTACAAAACCTTCCTTTTGATAACCTTCTAATTGTTTTGTAAATTCTCCTTTACGTCCTCTTACAACTGGTGCTAAAACCTGTATTTTTGTACCTTGTGGAAGACTCATAATATTATCAACAATTTGATCAATACTTTGTTTTTCTATTTTAGTATGACAATTTGGACAATATGGAACACCAATTCTTGCATATAATAAACGAATATAATCATAAATCTCTGTTACAGTTCCCACTGTAGAACGAGGATTTTTCGAAGTAGTTTTTTGATCAATAGAAATAGCAGGTGAAAGACCATCAATTCTTTCAACATCTGGTTTTTCCATTAAACCTAAAAACTGCCTTGCATAAGAAGACAAACTTTCAACATATCTTCTTTGTCCCTCTGCATATAAAGTATCAAAAGCTAGTGATGATTTTCCAGAACCAGAAAGCCCTGTTATAACAACCAATTTATCTCTTGGTATCTCAATATCTATATTTTTTAAATTATGTTCTTTTGCACCTTTAATAACAATTTTATCATTCATAATTTTCCCCCATTTTGTTGCCCTTGCCATTGGTTCCGGGTTTGTTTGGCAACCTCTTGCCATTGGTTCCGGGTTTATTTGGCAACTTTTTCACAAACCTAATTATACTATATTTTTGTAACAAAAACAAGAGTTTGGTTTAATTTTGTTATATATAATTTACAATTTGATTTTAATTATTATAAATTATTAGTATATCAAAGAAATTCGTCTATTTTGACAAATTTTATTATATAAACATAAAAAGACCTCTATTAGATTTATACAATCTAATAGAGATCTTTTGCCTCTCAAAATGTTGCTCTCCCTCTCCTTATAAGATTTTCTTCAGCCTTTCCGAACAGTGCTCGATTGCGATTTTTTCAATCATATCGTGCTCTTTTTCTGTCATATGCAGCTTTGACTCTGTAATAAAGCAAACATCGGATTTTCCATTTTTGCCGATGATTATGTTTAATTCTGCTACAAGAGTCGTTCTCTCTTCTCTGTACACCTGCACCATAAATGATGCTGCTTCATTTGAGAGGGCCATGCATTTTGATTTTAATACGTATTGTTGTTTATCCATATTGTCACACTTTCTACCACTGATTTTAGTGGATTTGAAACTCTGCTCACAACTATTACTATATATATTTTACCATATTTACATAATTTTTTCAATATATTATGACTAATTGATTATATATTTAATAATGATAATTCGCATTCTTTATAATTTGGATTATATTTTTCTATCATATCAAAAAATTTCTTAGAATGTGTTTTATATTTTAAATGACAGTATTGGTGTAATACGACATAATCAATTATTTTTCTGTTATATTTTACTATTTCTGGATGTATTGTTATTTTATTTTTTTCACATTTTCCTAATGTATTTATTTTTTTAATTTCATATTCTTCTGGTGCAAATCCTAATTTTATTCTGTATTTTTCCATTGCTCTTTCTATTTCTACTTTTGCAATTTGCTCATACATTTTTTCTATTGCTAAGTCTAATATTTCGTTATTGTCCATTTTTTTATATTTATTAGGTAGTGATATTTTTATTGTTTTTTCTTCTATGTCTAGCTCTGTTATTTTAATATTTTTGTATATAATTTTTACTTTATAATCTATTCCTAATACTGGTACTGGATGTCTTTCTATACTTTGATTGCTTATTTTAACTATCTTTTTACTTTTTACTAAGTTCATTTCTATCACTCCTTATTGAATTTTTGTTTCGCGAATTGCTGTTCGTTTTTTCTGATATCATTTTATACATATTTTATTTTTTTGTCAATAGGTTTTTTGAATTTTTTTAAAATTTTTGTTCGCTAATTTTTCTTACTTTTTTCAGTTGCCATTTTAACCCGGAACCATTGGCATTCTTACTTTTTTCAGTTGCCATTTTAACCCGGAACCATTGGCAACCTTGGCATTGTCAATTTATTTCTTTTGATTGTTTTAACATAATGTCTCCAAATACTGCATAGCCTTTTATTGGATCATTTACTAATACGTGTGTTACTGCTCCGACAAAATTTTCCATTTTGAATTATTGGTGAGCCTGACATTCCTTGTATTATTCCTCCTGTTTTTTCTATTAATCTTGGGTCTGTTACTTTTATTTGCATGCTTTTGTTGTCATAGTTATTTTCTGTATATATTTTTTCTATTTCTATTTCGTATTCTTGTGGTTTTTGGTTATCTAAACTACACAGTATTGTTGCTTTCCCTGTTGTTATTTCTTCTCTTAATGCTACTTCCATTTCCTTTGAGGTGTCAATGCTTAAGCTTGTTAAGTTATCTATCTTTCCATATATTCCGAATTTTGTATTTTTATATATTTTTCCTATGTTTGTTTGATTGTCTACTGTTCCTTGTATTTTTCCTGGATTTCCGCTTTCTCCTTTTGTTACATTTAATATTCTTGTTGTTACAAATTCTCCTGATGCTATGTTTATTAGTTCATTTGTATCTATGTCTGTTATTCCATGTCCTAATGCTCCAAATGTTTTTGTTGATGGTTCATAAAAACTTACTGTTCCTACTCCTGCTGCACTATCTCTTACCCATAATCCTATTTTATATTGACTATCACTTGTTTTTACTGGCGATATACTACATTCTTTTGTTTCTTCTCCATGAATATATTTTATTTCTATGTCTTTTCCTTCTGATAAATTAACTGTTTGTATTAGTTCATCTGTTGAATTTATTTGTTGTTCGTTTATTTTTATAATTGTATCTCCTTCTTTTATTCCTGTGTTTTCATATGGCTTATATCTTTTTTTGTCTATTCCTTCTATCTCTGACATTCCTACTACTAATACTCCATTTGTATATAATTTTAATCCTGCTATATTTCCCACTGGTATAACTTTTGTTTTTGGTAAAACATCTACATTTACATTTTTTATGTTAATCATATTAAATAGATTTACTTCTAAAGCAGTTTTTCCTGTTGATTTACTTATTGCTTGATTATTATTCGAAGCTGTTTCTATTGTATCTTTATCTCTTGTTTTTAAATTAAATCCTAGCAATGTTTTCATTGAGATTTTCTCTCCTTCAAATATAACTAGTTCATCTGGCAAATTAGTTATTGCTAAAACATATGAATATAAAATAATTAATAAAGACATTACTAATAATTTTTTTATGAAACTTTTTGTTTTTTTCTTCATTTGATTTCTCCTTTTTTACTATTATTAGTATTGGCTTTTTTCTTATTTGATATACAACAAATTATACAAAAAAATAAACAGTAAAGTATTTATAAAATCTTTACTGTTTACCATATTATACAAAATATTAATTTTTTATATGTAAAATTTAAAATTCTATTTTTTTATAATTGTATCTTTTTACTATTACTGCATATAAGCTTGTCTCATTCCTTCACTATTTATATCATTATTTGTTCTATACATGCTATATCGTTCTCTTCCTAATGCTGTATAATATGCTTTAGCAACATTGGTTCCCATGTTATCAATATATCCATAAAAATCTTCTTCAGCATTTTTATTTATAGCATTATTTACAATACTTGTATAACTTCCTAATTGTTTTTGTGGATAAAAATAATAGTCTGAACCATCATCAAGTTGTTTTGCTCTTCTTTCAAAGTCTAAGTTAAAAATACCTGTATATTGAATACTTGAACTTAAATTTCCATCTGTTGGTCTATAATAATATGAATCACTCCCATTTACCAAATAAATTGAATCATATCTTACCATTTCTTCATTTTTGGTGTTTGTTATAATTGAATATCCATTATACACTTTTCCACCTATATTTAGTCCTTGCAAGAAACTAATAATAGAAACATTGTTTATAATTCTTGTCCATTCGTCTTCTTGTAATTTGGGCATTTGAAAATTAGTTTTTACATCTGTATAGTTATTATAGTTTGCTATTGCTATTGATAAATTTTTTTCTATTGAATATCTTATTACTGCTAACCTATGTTGATTAAAATCTGAATTTGCATCTTCAATAGAGCCTTCTGCTGTGCCCTTTGCTCCAAAATCGAATACTTTAGCATCTCCAAATTTTTTATTACCTTGTTCATCTAGTAATGGATTACCATTTTCGTCTACTGCATCACTAGTTTTTAAATCTCCCAAATTATTTTTTATCCATTTTGTAAAATCGTTTGCTTCTTTGTAATATTGCATAGCTGCTTCATTATTGATTTTATATCTATTTGTTTGATTATATCTTTTTCCATTTAATAAAGAATACCATTGACCATTATCATTATAATACTTTACACCATTTATCTTTACATATGTCTGTCTATTATCTTTATCAACATATTCATTTAAAGATTCACTTCCTATATCTATACCTCGATAAGTAATATTATTTCCTGTTCCATTAGTATAATTTCCACCAATATTATCTAATAAATATCCATATCTATAAACTGATTTACCATTTATTGTTCCTTGTATTGTTATATAGTTATCTAATGAATAAGTAATAACAATATCATATGATGAACTTTTATATCTACAACTATAATGTATATATGGCTTTAATCCATATATTTTTTCGTTATTTCTATATGTAGCACCATCTTTATCTTCACGATCAGTTAGTGTATTTGTATATGGAGAATAAATATAATATCCATCATACATTGTATATACTAATGCTGGTACATAATTTTTTAATATATCTTTATTATATCCTGCCATATTAAAGTTACTTGAAATAGAATTAAAAAAGGTATTGACTGATGCCTCTATATCTCTTAATTTTGAGTTTGCAATGTCTGAAGTACTACTATTTAATGTGTTTAACTGGAACGCTTTTAAAGCATCATATGTAGCATTATTTAGTTTACTATCATATGATATTTGTAAGCTCAAAGTTTTTACTTGACTTTGTGTATATGAAGTTAAAATTAATGAAATTGGTAATATAATAATAATAAATATTACTGCTAAGTTTTGTATTTTCATATTTGTCCATCCTTTGTATTATTAAATAAGCTTGTAATATATATTACAAGCTATTTTATAATTTAATCATTACTTCCAGTTACACTTACAACTCCAGCATGCTCTGCTGCTATTGTATATGTATCATTTCCTGTTACTGAGTAAAAGAAATTTTTTAATTGCTGTGCCATAGTTGCATTTGTATTTTTTACACTTGTGGAAAAAATATCTCCCTCTTTTAATTGTATAATTCCTTTTTGGTCAAGTTCATCTAAAATTTGTGAAGTATATTCAGAATAATAAACATTTTCTCCTATTTTTGTTGCAGTTGCTTGAGTTGTTTTCTTTCCAGGATTTTCATCTAATACTTTTAATTCCATTTCTACATCATATGCATTTCCAGTTGAGGAAATATTTTCTACAAATTTCCCATATTTATCTATTGTAAGTTTTCCTGTAGTTCTAACATTATCAACAAATTCTGTTGTTGCTGTATCTACTGTTAATTGTGAAACATCATCTGTTCTATCTGACATTGTCATTAGTGGAAATACAAACATTAAAACTGCTGCTAATGCTATTGCTACTACTGTTATTATTGTGTCGCCCATCTTTTTCCTCCTTTTACACTTTCCGTGCTTATTATTAATTTAATTATTTCGAATATGTTATTATTCTTTTCTTCGTTTTATTAGCATCTGGCGTTGAGTCACTTTGTCCTTCTTCTGAATCTACTTCTTCTTGATAATATTCTCCTAATTTCTCTATATATTTACTATTCTTTATTTCATCATAAATTCCGTATTCATTAGTAAATCTAATACCTAAATTTAAAAATTCTTCTTTTATCTTATCCCAGTCTTTACTATATTCACCAGCTCTTCCATATATAATTGCTGTAATAAATATTCTTTTTTGCTCTTCTCCACCTGCTAGTGCTTCTCTTTGTAAATCGATATAATTAATGTCATTAAACATACCTGTAATTGAGTCTTTTTTTTGATATAGTGTTAAATCTTCAAATACTATTTTATAATTTTCTTTGTATGCTTTGTAAATAGTAGGAATAATTGATTCCATTCCAACTAATCTTTCTGTTAAAACATTTCCTGAATCATCTATATTTTCTTCTACATACTCATAATCATATTCTCTGTCTCGATAATCTAAAATTGTTTGAGATGTTTTTCTAACTCTTCCAAAGGCATTGATACTTATGGACAATGCCACTACAAATACTAATACGGCTGCTGCCATTTTTAATGCATCTGCTGCATTTTCCATAGTATCACCTCTTTTTTATATATTATTCTTGATTATCTGTTGATCCAGCATTAGCGATTATTACCTTTGTAACATACCCTGATTTTTCATCAGACTTACAAGTAACTTTATATGATTTTCCTGTTTGTGCACTTCCTTTTTTTTCTGTTTGAGGAGTTTCTCCTGTATATTTATCACCATTCCAAGATGTATTTGCAGCTACTGAAATAACAACTTGTTTACTTGTATCTCCTGAATTTGTTAAATTGTTTTGAATAACTGTATTAATTAAAGCATTTACATTTGCTCCTCTAATGTTTTCTCCTTCATATTGTGTAAATTTTTGATTGAATGAAGAAACTGCTACCTCATCCATTGCATTACTGTCTACAACTCCTGATGCTTGTCTAAATATCATTATTCCTAATGATATAATTAAAATTGAAAGTAATATTGCTCCTGCAATAATTAGTGCTTTTGATGCATTCTCCATATTTTTTTCCTCCTTAAATTTTAACTTTTGTTTATATTTATTATTACTTACTAACAATTAATATTAGTAAAATTTAAAAACTATTTTATTGTGTTATTTGTTCAAATAACATATATTTTACTTTATTGGTGGTTTTATGATAATCTATTTTTGTGCATTTGAATTGGATTGTTCCATAATATTGTACGAATTTTTGCATTCCACCATTATAAAATGTTTCCATTGTGTAAGTTTCATCATTATCTAGCATTTTTATATCTATATTAATTGAATTTTCATCATTGTTTATATATCGACCTTTGTTATCTTGCTTAACTTCATTAATTTTGTTATTATCAACTGCTTTATTAATAACTGTGGTTAGGTCTGTCCCCATAATGTTTTGGTCATAATAACTTTCAAATTCCATATTGGCTTTTTGTGCTTCATTGTACTTTACTTTATAGTTTAAATACATATATGAAATTCCTACAATAATTATTATAATTATTAGAAAAAATATCGCTATTTTTTTCATTTTTCTATCCTTTTTCATTATATCATTTTAATTTTTAATTTACAATATTTTTTTATTTTTTTTATCTTTTATTTCTTATTATTTTATTCCTTTACAAAGTCTACACGATAAACTCTTTGTGTTGTTGAACTTATATAAGCTTTGCACTTATAAGTTGGTAATTTTGTATTACTTGTGTTAATTTTACTTAATTCGTTATTAATATATTCATTATAATCTGGAGAAGTATTTAATCCTCCTTCAATATTTTTTAGTGTTCCTCCATCTTGTTTGATACATATACTAACATAATAATCTGTTATTTTATTATTTGTATTTTCAATTGCTGGTATAGAAATTTTTCTATCTAGTTGATAGTATTTATTATTTTCAGTTGCTAAATTAGCTACTGTTATAACATCATAAATTGTAAGTCCAGATTTTCCTTCATATGAAGTAAATTGACTATTAAATTGGTTTAATCTATCAGTAGCTTGTTGTTCATGTAATCTAGCAGAAGTTGCTCCAAATGTTGTAAATAAATATACTGCTAATGATAAGATCATTATTCCTATTAATACACTTGCTGCCATAATTAATGCTTTTGATGCATTTTCCATATCTTTTTACTCCTGTTATTTATTATTCAATTTTACCATTAAATTCAAAGTCTAATTCTATAATTCTACCAGTTCGTTCATTATATTTTGAATCTGTACAATTAAAGTGTGCTCTTTTAAATTGTATATATTCATAATATGTGCAAATATCTGTGTAAATTCCTCTATCAGAATCCATATCATTTTTTAAGTTTATAAAAGAAACTTCTTTTCCTGTATTTTTCTTATATAAATTTTCTGCTTTATGTTTATCTTCTTCTGATGGACTTCCGCTTAAAAATAAATTTGAAATTCCTGCTGCTAGATTATTTAAACTTGCCTTTCCCCCATAATTACTTTCAATATTTGATATTTTTACATTAATAACATCATAAAATCTATTTGTAGTACTCTGTTCTAATTTAAATTCATATTTACCATTTATTCCTTTATTTAATACATCTTTAAATAATCTTATTTTTTTATCATATGTAAAACTTTCTAATTTATCTTGACTTCCAAAATTAATAACTATTGTCATAGGTTGAAATTGTAGGTTTTTTCCTGCATCTGTTCCAGTTGCCACGTCTGATTTTCTTCTGTTGTAATCTACTACTCTACCTAATAAAGAGTATATATCACTACCTCTTACGTCATTTCTATTGTATGTTTCGTATTGATTATTAAACTCTAATACTTGAGCTTCTCTTGTAGTTTCAACATTGGTATCTTGATAATTGGACAAGTTATTAAACATAAGGAGTAATGCTCCTATAATTATTAATGCAATTAGTACACTTCCTGCTATAATCAGAGCTTTTGACGCATTTTCCATTTTCTTTTTCCTCCTTTAAGCATTATTTCATAGCTGTCATTGTCTTGAAAGAAGATGACATACTTGTTAATCCTATAAATACTAACGGAACAATTAAGTATCCAACAAACATACATACCATTGGCGCAAAACCTATAGCTTTACCTATCATTCCCTTTCTACTGATTAATCTTTCATTAGATTCTTTTCTTTTTGCTTGATAATAATCTCTTTCTGAATCTAATTCATCAAAAGCATCTCTAATTGGAATTTTCTCAACTGCTGCCTGTAAACTTTCTATAATTCTAATTAATTGCATATAAGATACTTCTTCTTTCATTTCTTCTAGTGCTTCCCAAGCTCCAGCCTCATAATTGTTTAAACATTTTGTTATTGGCGCTTTAAATATATTAGAATATCTTTCTAGCCATTCTAGTATAATTTCTACATTAACTCTTTCAATTCTCATCAGCATTAATATAATTGTTTGGAATTGCATTACTTCGTCTTCCATTTCTAATTGTCTCATTTTTACTTGGAACATTAAAATCCATATTGGCGCCATATAAGCAATTACCATAAATACAAATGCTAATAATATTTCGAACCATTGCATATATTCACTATTAATAATTTTTAATTTTTTATTGATTCTTTGTACAGCTTCTTCTATTTCGCCAGCATCTGCTTCTTCATAGAATTTAGATCTTTCTACTGCTCTTTGTATGTCCTTTTCAGTTGTATTTAACTTTCCTCTAAACATATCTAAAAACACATTATCTTGTTCTGTTATTTCCATTGCCTTTTTCTCATCTTTTTCTGAGAGTCCGTCCAATAATATCATAATCTGTAGTTGGCTCTGTATATACATAATCAATCGCTATTGTATGTAATTGTGAAAATATTATAATGGAAGCAAAAAATGTGACAATTGCAATCGAAATTCTATTAATGTATAGCCATTCCATTTTCAATGGAGATGCCGCATCTTTTAACATTTGAGTTACTTTTCTATATTCTTTTGTTCCTTGTTTAGGTATAAATAAATCTACTACCTTTTTAATTGGTTTCTTTTTATATATTTTTTCTTGCCATGGATTTTCTGTATTTTTCGTATTTATTCCTGTAGAACCATTGTCTTTTAATTTTCTTACAAGTATGTAAGATAAAAATGTAATTAGTAAAATAAATATTTGAACAATCATTCCTGGTTTTCCTAAATACCAGTTAGCTGTAAATGAAAAGTTTGATACTGCCCAACTTTTTAGTGGTTCTAATAATAATACTGGTGCTATAGATATAACTGATAAACTTTGAAATACATAATTTAGTTTATCTCTTTTTAATATTTCTAGTTGCATTTCTTGTGTAATATTGTTTACATTTTTTAAATATAATGATGCACCATCTACTTTTCTATCACCAAATTCTTTTGTTAAATATGATACTCCTGCAAATTCCTTTAAAAAGCTATTTGGTGCTATATCATAATATTTTTCTAATTCTGTTTCTGGGTCATCTGAAATTAATACCTCATATATTTTTTCACCTTGACTAGATACATTTTTCTCATCATCCTGTGATACTTGATAAATAGCTTCTTCTACCATGTTGAATTCATGGTAAGCATGTCTTATTTCAGAGAAAAAATCTATTTGTTCTTTAAGTAAATTATTGTCTATTTTATCTACAGAACCATCCATTAATGCATCTACCATAAATACTTCAAATATTAGTAGAATAAACATTAATAAATAATTTGTCTTTGCAACTATAACTGATAAAACCATAATCGGTACTATAATAGCAAGTGTTTTTGTAAGTATTTTGGCAGTATCTTTTCTAGTTATATATTCATCATCTATGTTAACAATTTCTAATCTTCTTCTTAATTTTAATACATATCGTTTTAGAAAAGGTATTTTTATATATGTAAGATAAAGTCTTTGAAATAGTATTTCAGAAGAAAATTTACTTTCTTTAGTACCTTGTTGTAATTTTTGAATTCTCTTATACTCAGACTTTTGCATTTTTTTAGATAAAATTACATATCCTATAACTATTATTACAAAAGCTAGTGCTGCACCACCCATTATATAAAATAGCATGTTGTTACTCACTTACTTTAGCACCTCCTTATTTTGGTCTATAACTGTCTATATTTTTTATATTTTTCTTTACTTTTTTACTTTATTAAATTTCTTTAGAAGGTCTTCCTCTTCTTTTTTGCATTTGAGCTGTTGAACTTACTTGTACGGTTTCTTGTTTTCTTGCATTTCCCCAATGTTTTTCTATAAATCTATCAAATGCCTCTAAATCTGTTTCATCCATATTACTTCTCATTTCTTTAATATTTGTGTCTGTTATTGGATTTGTTATAATATATTCTCCATCAACATATTCTAATATATTTCTATGTTGATAAAGTTGTCTATCTGTTATCTTTGTAAAATAATGAGTTGCATTGTCAAAGAATCTATCAAATTTTCCTTCTAATGTCTTTTCATTTCTATGATCAAATGTATATTCGTTTTTGTCTTCTACTGGTATACATTCTGTTATTCTTTCAACATATCTTTTTCCTCTAAAATCTTTTGTTAAATGTATATCAAAATTTAATACTTGTACAACTTGTTCTTCAGCTGTTTTTTCGTTCTTAAATACTCCTGTTCTTAACATTGAGTTACGAAGCGCTGTTACTAAGTTTGGAAATGTTTTAGCATGGTGTGTAAATAATGTAAACTTAGATGCAACTTGGGCTGCTTGTATCATCCAAGATGCTACGGGGTCTGTTGCAACCTCTCCTATGATATTAACAGAACCGTCAGTTTTCTTTTGAACGTCCAAACCTTCTTGTCCAGAAATAGTATCTGTTTCACGGAATGTTAAAATATTTCTTGTTGGGTAAATTCTTCTTAAGTGAAGCTCGAATGCTGTTTCCTGAACACGTATATTCATTGTTTCATAAATATTTTCTATCATTCCCATAAGCATTGTTGTTTTACCACAACCTTGCTCACCTGTAATTGATATGATTCTTGCTCCTTTTACTAGGTATTTTAATAACTCGATTGATTCATCGCTTCCTGGTTCTCCTTTAAACCATTGTTCTAGTGTTGAACGTTTTACATCGAACTTTCTTACAAAGAATGCCCATGTTTCTGAGAAGCTTGGCCTTACAACAACAACACGAGAACCATCTTTCATTTCATTGATTTTATATCCATTTGTATCTGATAATTGTCCTGGATTATTGTATTTATATATATTTTGACATACTCTTTTTAATTCTGCTTCTGTTCCAAATGTCAAAAATGCTAATCTAATAGATTTACCTTGGAAGAATATCCATATACTATCACATGCTCTTGGAACTTTATGTTCTGCAACTTGATCTAAATAGTCTCCATCTGTTTGTGCTACTTGGCTTAAGAAACTTTCTGGAAGTCCAGATACACCACCTGAAACACCATCTATATTCATGTCTCTTACTTCGTCAATACTACTATAACCTTTATAATGTTGATATATTCTTTGTACTACAATACTTAATTTATCTTCAAAAGATAATACTATATTTTCTTTTTCATATATTTCTTCTATCTCTTCACTAGTTATAACATAAGAAGGTTTAGTTTCTCCTTCTACGTATTTTAATTGTGCTAAGTTATACTTTTTTATCAATTCTGTTAATGCTTCATAACCAAATTCTATTTTATATGCATAAATCAATATATCGAATTTGTCTTGTGCTGTTAAAAGTGATGGTATATCAAATGGAATTGCTTTTGATATATTAGTTTCTGTTACTCCATATTCTTTTTCTAATAAATCAAATATCAATTCTTTTACATATTTTTTATCATTAACATCACCATATGTACAACCTTTTAATGCCTTTTTTAATTCATATTTCTTTTGTTTTCTTCTTTTTAATTCTTCTTCAGATAAACCAATATCATACAAATTTACTTTTGTTATTTCATTTAATCTATTTTTTACGAATTGAGTCATTTTTTCTAAAGTATATGTTTTATCATCTACATTTATTTGTTGTTCAACTTCTGCATTTTTTTTCTTTTTTATGCTATAGTAGATTACATATACTGCGACCCCAATTACAAGTATTATTAATATTATGTTTGTAATTGACATTTAGGTTACCCTCCTTATATTCTCATTGATAAATCTTGTAGTCTATAAATAATATTTTGTGATGCTCTCCCTACTTCTGCTAAAAATAGTCCATTTCTGTCATCTTCATCTACATTTCTTAATCGTAAAAACAAATCTGGTACTTTTGCCTCTTCACATGCTTCGAAAAATAATGTATTATATGGAATTGTTGATACTTTGTTTTTTTCTCCCATATATCTTGATATGTTTTTTACTGTATATTTAGAAAATTTGTCATATCTTCCTATTAATATTAAAGATTTCTTTGATTTTAATATTGACATTTCTTCTCTTTTATCTATAAAATCATTAATACTTGATAATCTTTGACTTAGTACTGTAACAATTAAATTAGACTTTTCTAATATCTGTTGAACTATTTTTTCTCCCATTTCTATATCTAAATCAACTAATACTAAATCATAATACTGATTTGCTGCTCTAATAATATCTAAATAATTTTCTTTTAATTCATCATATTTTTCTTTTTCTCCTGAAAATCCAGGTAAAATTTCAAGAGTATCTTTAAAAATAATTTTAGTATAGTTAGTTATATTTTGTGAAGTTATTTTATTACTTTTTAATATTTGTGTTAATCCTTCAATTCCATTTCCCATTGCGATATTAGTGTTTGGTCCAAATAATCCTAAATTCTTTTTTATCTTTCTTTCTTCCCAAAAACAATTATTAATTGTTTTATCATTATATCCGGTTGGAATTAATAATATTTTATAATTATGCTTAATTGCCATATATGTTGCAATTGCCACAGCAGATAAAGTTTTTCCTGTTTGTTGTTTTCCATCATTCCAAAATGTTACAATTGACATTTTTATACTCCTTTTTCTATTATCTTAATTGCCTTTCTAATTTGTGCCTCATTTTCAGTTCCCAATATTTCTTCTGCCATATATGCGATTCCGTCTTTATATTGAATACTTAACTTTTTAAATTTAATTTTAGCTAATCTTTGATTTTCATATATGACACTTAAATCTCCATTTTCCATTGGGAAATAAATCTTTTCATCCCACGAAATTTTATATTTTGCTGAAAGGAAATTAAGATAATCATCTTCTTCTTTTAACATTTCTTTTGAAAAATAAACTTTCGTTAAATTTATTTGTCTTTCTAATCCTGCAAAAATTTCTAATCCTCTTTTTAAAGAATATACATCAAAAGCTGTTACAAAATAATTTTTGTCAACTTCTTGTAGTTTAAAGTTGTATAAACCTTTCATATTGTCTATATCAATTAATACAAAATCATATTCTAATTTTTCTTCGTCAGGAACTCCTATATATTGTGCAATTTCTTCCATATTAGAAAAACCAACTGCTATATCCATATTTTCGAACTCTGTTATATAAGTTCTCATAGGTTTTATAGCTGGTACAACATATCTAACTTTTCCGAATAATTGTTGCATCAACAATTAAAACTTTTTGTTTTAATGTTGTTAATATTTTTCCAATGTACATCATTAAATCTATTTTGTCATAAGCACCTATAAAACCTATTTTTTTCATATGTATTTTTCTCCTTTACTATTGTACTGAAGTTCCGGCTAATGAATCTAAGTATTCTTTTCTTGAATTTTTAGAATTTGTAATACTTTCACTCATATTTGTTTGTATGTTTGTTTGTCCTTGTTCGCCTTGAGCATTAATTGCACTATTAATATAATCATTTCTTAGTTCTGCTGCATTTGTATTGCTATATCTATTTTTAATTTCATTCATTGCTTTTTCTAAAATATTTGGATCGTTTTGTAATAGTGCTGTTGCTTCTCCACTAGCAGGATAAGTTGGTATTGCTGCTTCTTGCATTCCTGCTTCAGTATATTTCGTTACATACAATTTAGAACCATTAATTCTATATGCATCTATAATTGCACAGCTCATATGTAAAATTTCATCTTCTGATAAGTTAACCCATATTGTATCACTTGAATCAACTCCAGCAATGTTTGGTATTTCTACTTCTTTTTTTGATACTACTATATAATCTTGTCCAGTTGGTAACATTATTCTTATATCAATATAGTCTCCTGTTGCTAAATCCATTGGTAATACAATCATATTATATTCTTGTTTTCTAACATCTTTTTGCATAGTACTATTGCCTTTGGCAATTAAATCTGTTGTTATTAATGTATTTTTTTTCATCGTAACTTTTGCAATTAATGGGACATTATTTAATTCGATATATTGTTTTTCATTATTTTTGTTAATATAATAATTTTCTGTTTCTTCTTCTTGATTAAGTTCATATTCTTTATTATCAATTTTTATATATAACGTTGCTTCATTATTTGCATATTTTGTATAAATTTCATTTCCTTCTTTATCTTGTAAAGCATAATTTTCAATAATGCTTAAATCACTTGTAGCATTACTTGGTACAAGTGTCTTATTAACTTCTTGTTTAGTAAGCATATCTGTTGTAATTACTTGTCCTGAACTAACATCTTGATTTAACACATACGCTTTAACACTTGCTTGTTTCTCTTCTTGTTCCTTTTTATTAAATTCCATCAATTTCATGAATAAAAGACCTATTACAAGACTTGCTATTAATAACATTAATAACATTCCTAATAAAAATGAATTTCTTGCTTTTCTTTGCATTGGATTTGTTGCCATGACAAATTCCTCCCTTAAACTTTATTTTTCTATATTTTTTTACAAAATATCCATCTATTTTATTTTAACTCAATTGTTTTCCAAAATCAATAAATTGTATGCTTGTAATTTAAAGTTAATATTACTGTAATATTTTTGTAATATTGTCGTAATATTATAAAAAACTAAAAAAATTTATTTTATTAACACATAGAAAAAAGTGTCAATAAGACGCACCTCTTTTAACACTTTTTAAAAACAAAATTTTTCTATTGCTTTTGCTACACCTTCTTCATTATTGGAATTGGTTACATAGTCTGCTTCTTTTATAACTGTAGGTGTACTTCCTTCCATTACAATTCCAATTCCTGCATTTTGTATCATTTTTTTATCATTTATATTATCTCCAATTGTAATGATTTCTTCTTTTTTTATATTTAATTTTTCAGATAAATATTCTATTGCATTCCACTTATCTACATCTTTTAACGAAATTTCTGTGTAATAATATTCTATTGTAATATCCTCAGTTCCTTGTTTTATTACTTTTCTTGATATGTGTGAGACATCTAATACTTCAATTTCTCCAATATTCCTTAATTTTCGGATAATAGAATTAAAAATTGCTTTACTATCATCGCATATTGTAATTTTTAAAAATTTTTCATCTGTGTCTTGTATATATTTATACATATCTGTAACAATATTTATTATTGTTCTTTTATTTTCTTCTTTTTTTAAATTTTCTTTGTGATAATATAATACATTATATTTTAAGTTAGTTGCTAAAATTGATTTTTCTGTATATACATTGTATGATATGCTATTTTCCTCACAGATTTTTATAATTTCTAATACTTTTTGTTTTGACATATATTTTTCGTATATTACTTGATTTTTTTTCATATCATAAACAAGAGCACCATTTCCTGCAATGAAATAGTTTTCACTTCCAATTTCTTTTGCAATTGCTTTAATAGAATCAATTGGTCTTCCAGAAGCAATAATAACTTCAATTCCATTTTCAATTGCTTTTTTTATAATTTTTTTTGTATTTTCTGTTACAATTCCATAGCTATTTAGCATGGTTCCATCTAAATCTATTGCTACTAATTTATACATTTTTTTCACTCCCTTTTTCCATTATATAAATAATTTGTTTCAATTACAATATTTTTATTTATTTTTTTAATTATTGGTAAAAATTGTTTGTTTATTTTTTAGTCTTTCTGCAAATGATAGTATTAGAAAAAGCAAAAAAGTTTTTTCAAATGTAATATTACAGGAGGTGAAAAAACATGGCAAACTCAAGCAACAGAAAATTAGTTCCAGAAGCTATGACAGCTTTAGATAAATTCAAATATGAAGTAGCTAGCGAAGTTGGTGTTAACTTAAAAGATGGATATAACGGAGATTTAACATCTAAAGATGCTGGTAAAATCGGTGGACAAATGGTTAAAAAAATGATAGAACAAGCTGAAAGAAATATGAAATAGTTTTATTATTAATATTTACAGCTCTTGTATGATAAAGTTCTAGTATAATTAGTAACCTATAAATAATAATTAGGCAAGAAGTTAAATTTTGTTTTTTAATAAATTGCAATTTCATTATAATTTGATTGCATAAATTATTCGTAGAGCTCTAAGTACATACGTACTTTTGCTAACGACTAAGTTAAAAGGCAGGATTTGATTTCCTGCCTTTTATTTACATCATATAAATATCTACATTTATTATTTTTTATGCTTCTGGTTCTATTAAGCCATAATTTTTTCCATCTTTTAATTTATGTATAACATTTACTTTTCCTGTATCAACATTTATAAATACTAAGAAATTATGTGATGGTTTTTCTTGTAATTTCAAAACAGCATCTTCTGGTGTAATTGGTTTAATTTCATAATATGATGTTTTTATAATTTCATTAGTTATATCTGCTATTGTGTCTTTACTTACATCCATTGTTTTTATAGATGAATCTTTCATCATTTTTTCTTTTTTTGTTTTTGCTTTTCTAATTTGTCCTTCTAATATATCAATATCTTTATCTATAGAAGCATACATATCTTTATCTTCTGTTACTGCCCTATATTTTTCTCCATTTGCTGTTACATAAATTTCAGCAATTTGTTCATTTTTTTCTGTTTTTAGTGTTACCTCTGCTTCTGCTTGTTCAAAGTATTTATCTATTCTGTCTAATTTCTTTTCTACATAGTCATTAATTGCTTCTGTTATCTTTAGTTCCTTTCCTGTTATCTTTATTTTCATAAAAATCGCTCCTTTCTTCTTTTTGTTATTTTTTATGTTATATTTGTTATTATATATGTTTCTTTATTTTTTTGCAAGTTTTTAATTTTTTTATTTGAATAATATTTTTATTTATCTTTATTTTTTGCATATATAACAATATTGATTAAAATAATTCTTCCATTTTATATTCTTTTTCTAGTTTTTCATTAAAATATAATTTAGTTATTAATTTGAATTCTTCTAAAGATTCATTTTTAATATGAAAAGAGTATATTTTTTTTGCAGGGGCTGTTATTGTATATTTTATTGCACTTTGTGTGCTTTCACTCATAGTTATACATGATGTATCTTGTTTGCTACAAGCTTCACATTTAAAACCATTATCTTGTATACTAAAATATTTTAAATTTTCTTTTTCTTTACATGTTGCACATTCATTAATTTTGGGTGTAAATCCTAAGATGCATAATAATCTTAGTTTAAATACACTTAATATAAAATCTAAATTTTCTTCTGTTTCAGATATAGTATATAGTGTATTTAATAATAATTGTAATATTTGGTAGCAATTTTGATTTTCATGTGTTACATCTTGTATTATTTTATTTATATGAACTGCGTATTTTAACTTGTCCAAGTCTGTTCTTAAATTGTAAAAAACTTCAATTGGTTCTACTGAATTAATATGATATGTATTTGTCCCTTTGTACATTAAGTATTCTCCAAAGCAAAATATCTGTGTTCCAGCTAAAAGAGCACTTTTAGGTCTTCTTGCTCCTTTAGCTACACAAGATATTTTTCCGTATGCCTGGTGTTAACATTGTAAGCATTTTATCGAAGTCTCCTAAATTGTTTTCTGCTAATATAATTCCATTTATTTTTATATTTGCCATTTTGTTTTTATCCACCTTTTGATTTTTATTTATTGTACTTTATTTTGTATTATATTATTTTTATATTACTTTTTTATATTTTTTAGCTTTGGTCTTACTTCTAGTTTTTCTTTTTAGTTTTGATCTTAGTTTTAACTTTTTTCTTTTTAGTTTTGATTTTAATTTTAGCTTTTTTTATTTTTTCTTTTATTTTAATAGTTTTATATTTATGCCGTTTGGTTATGATATTTTTTTAATCTTGTTTTTTTATTTTTTGGTCATCTTCTAAATTTAAGTTTGTTACTTCTTGTATTTCTTTTATATTGTTTTCTATATTTTCTATTTGTTTTAGTTCTAAAAAAGCATTAATATCACCTGTATTTTTAAAGGCATCCCATGCTATTTTTTTTATCATAAGCTCACTTCCTTTTTTAAAGTTTTACCTTTAATTTTATCTTTTGCATTTTTTAACAATTTATACAATTTTTAAAAAAACTTTGTTATTAAATTAATTATCAAAATTAATTATTTCTTTTGTATATGAATTAGATACATTTTTGCAAGTTTATATAATTACTGTAATTTAAATCTTTTTACTATATTATCATTTTCTTGCCAGTCTTCTTTTACTTTTACCCATGTTTTTAAATTTACCTTTAAACCAAAATTTTCTTCCATATCAATTCTAGCAAGTCTTCCAATTCTTTTTAACATTTCTCCGTTTTTTCCTATAATGATACCTTTATGAGAATTTCTTAAGCAATATATTGTGGCTTCAATATCATATATGTCTTCTCCATTTTTATTTTTTCTTTTTTTCATTTTTTCTACTTCTATATATATACCATGTGGTACTTCATCTTGCAATAGTTTTAACGCTTTTTCTCTTATTGTTTCTTCTGCTAATTGTCTTAAAGTTTGGTCTGTATATTCTTCTATATCATAATATGCAGGACCTGGTTTTAAGTTCTTTTCTATTTCATCTAACACAATATTTTTGTATTTTACATTTGTTGCAGATATTGGTATTACTGCTTGAAAGTCATATTCTTTACGGTAGATATCAATTAGTCTTAGTAAACTTTCTCGTTTTACTAAATCTATTTTATTAATTAATAGTATTGTCTTTTTATTTGTTTCTTTTATTTTGTCTAGTATAATTCTATCTCCTCTTCCTATATCTTCACTTGTTGCCTCAATCAGAAATAAAATAATATCTGTGTCTGCAATACTTGTAAAAGATGTTTCTACCATTGTTTCATTTAATTTTGTTTTTGGTTTATGAATTCCTGGTGTGTCAATGAATATTATTTGTGAATTTTCTCTATTTACTATTCCTTTAATTGCTGTTCTTGTTGTTTGTACTTTATTTGCAATTGCTGCTACTTTTTCTCCTACTAGTAAGTTAAGCAATGTTGATTTTCCTACATTAGTTCTTCCTATTAATGTTACAAATCCTGATTTAAACTCTGCCATATTTATTTTCATTCCTTTCAATACATAGATCGTTTTATTTATATAAACTATAATGTATTAATATTAAATTTATTTTTATTATACACTATTTTTTTGCTAAATTTGTAGAATTTGAAATTTTTTTTATAATTTTTTTATTTTTTATTAAAGCAAGCAGAGGTTAGCATTGCTAACCTCCACGATTTTTAAATCAATAATTATAAAAAACTGCTTATTAATATTCAATATTTTAATATTTTTTGCATAATTTTGTAAGTTGTATAAATTAATCACTTTAAGTCTATGCATATGCTTGACGTTTTTTCTTAAAGTTAAGTAAGTTTGTAATTTCAGTTTCTGTATTTTTTGCTCTTTTTGTTTTTCTAGCTCTTTCTTGTTCAAGTTCTCTTTTTTGTTTTTCTGCAACTGATTGACAAATTGCTTTTTGATATGTAAAGTGTGTATCTTGCGCTATTTTACTCCAATTATATTCGTTTCTTACTTTATTTTTTGCTTTTTTTGTAATGTCAGCACATAGTTTATGATCATATAATAATTCTAAAATAGAATCTGCTATTGAATTTGGGTTTCCACAATATGTTTTCATTCCATTTACTCTATGTTCTACAATTTCGTTTAGCCCTCCTATGTCTGATACAACTACTGGATTTTCTGATAGCATTGCTTCTAGTGCTACAATTCCAAATGGTTCATATGTACTTGGGAATACTGCTATATCTGCTGCTTTATACATTCTTTGTACATCTTTTCCTGACATATAGCCTGCAAAGTATACTTTATTTGCTATTCCCATTGCATTTACTTGTGCTTTTAGTTCGTCTATCATTCCACCTTTTCCACATATTACAAGTTTGCTATCTCTGTATCCTTCTAATATTTTTGGCATAGCTGAGATTAAATGTTGCACTCCTTTTTCATATACTAGTCTTCCCATGAATAATATTATTTTTTCGTTATCCATAGCATATCTTCTTCTGAAGTTATAATCTCTTTCTATTCCATTAAATAAACTCATATTTACTCCATTTGGTACTACATTTATTTTTTCATATGGTAAACCAAATAGTCTTTGTAGTTCATTTTTCATATAATTACTGTTTACTATTACTTCTGCTGATTCATATGTTAACATCCATTCTGTATCATTTATGTATCTTTGCGTTTCATCATGTATTCCACTGTTTCTTCCTGCTTCTGTTGCATGTATTGTTGAAACAATTGGTATATTGTATGAGTTTTTTAATGTTTTTGCTGCATATGCAACTAACCAGTCATGAGCATGTATTACATCAAAATTTCCTTCTTTTAACATGATTTCATTTGCCTTTGCTACCATGTTAAAATTCATTTGCATAACCCAGTCAATAAAGTTGTTTGGATTAATCATATAATTATCTACTCGATATACTTTTACTCCTTTGTCATCTTCAAAATATGGAGCATCTCCATCTCTATATGTAATTACTGTTACGTCATGTCCATCTTTTAGTAATGTTTTTGATAAATCATATACTACTCTTGATATTCCTCCTACTACTCTTGGTGGATATTCCCATGATAACATCAATATTTTCATTGATACGCTCCCTTTCTACTTACATCTTCTTTTGTTATTATTTTATTTTTTTCGACTTTTTTTGCTGTTTCTATTGTATCTATTTTTAATAAAATTGTAAATGCTTTTTTTAATTTTTTTAATTTTTTTATTTAATTAATTAAATTTTTTCTCTATAAAAGACGTATCATAATTATTATCTCTAAAATGTTTATCAGCTAGAATATCTAATATAAAATCTGTATTTGTTGTAATTCCATCAACAACTAGTTCAGCAACTGCACTTTTCATTTTTGCAATTGATTCATTTCTATCTTTTCCATGTACAATAATTTTTGCTATCATTGAATCATAAGTTGGAGGAATCTTATATCCTGTATAAATTGCTGTATCAATTCTAATTCCATTTCCTCCTGGTAAGTGTAAATCTGTAATAGTTCCTGCACAAGGCATAAAATTTTTTTCTGGATTTTCTGCATTAATTCTTACTTCCATACTATGACCTGTTACAGTTATATCTTTTTGTGTATATTGCAATTTTTCTCCACTTGCTATCTTAATTTGTTCTTTTATAATATCTACACCTGTTACCATTTCTGTAACTGGATGCTCTACTTGTACTCTTGTATTCATCTCCATGAAGTAAAAATTTTTATTTTTATCTACTAAAAATTCAATTGTTCCTGCATTTGTATATCCTATCTCTTTTACAGCTTTAACTGCAATATCTCCCATCTTTTTTCTTGTTTTTTCATCTAAAATACTTGAAGGTGTTTCTTCTAAAACTTTTTGATTTCTTCTTTGTATTGAACAATCTCTTTCTCCTAAGTGAATGCAATTACCTTGTTCATCAGCTAATATTTGTATTTCAATATGTCTTGGATTTTCTATAAATTTTTCTAAATATAAACTATCATCATTAAAAGAAATTTTTGCTTCTTGTTTTACTAAATCATATTCTTTTTCTAATTCTGGTTTAGAATAGGCTATTCTGATGCCTCTTCCTCCGCCACCAGCTGATGCTTTAAGTATTATTGGATATCCAATCTTTTGAGCAAGTTCTATTGCTTGTTCTTTAGAGTGTATTAATCCTTCTGACCCTGGTACTACTGGAACTCCTACTTTTTTCATAGTTTCTTTTGCCTTTGACTTATTTCCTAATAATTCAATTAATTTATAATTAGGACCTATAAACTTAATTCCCATTTCTTCACATATTTTTGCAAAATTACTATTTTCTGATAAAAAGCCAAAACCTGGATGTATGCTATCTGCGCCAGTTAGGCAAGCAGCTTCTAATATTGCTTTTATATTTAAATAACTTTTACTAGATGGTGCTGGGCCAATGCAAATAGATTCATCAGCTAAAGTAACATGTAAAGCCTTTTTGTCAGCTTCTGAATAAATAGCAACAGTTCTAATCCCCATTTCTCTACATGCTCTAATAATTCTAACGGCAATTTCTCCACGATTTGCAATTAATACTTTTTTTAACATAACTACTATCCTTTCCTTTAAAACAATTATGGATAAAAAGAAAGACTTTTATTTGTCTCATTTTATTTATCATTTTTTGCTTATTATTATTTGCTCTCTTTTTTAAACAATGGCAAAGGTTAATTCTCCTTTAGCTGCTACTTTTCCGTCTACAGTAGCTATTGCTTCTCCTATTCCTATTGGTCCTTTTCTTTTTATTATTTTCACCTCTAATTTTAATGTATCTCCTGGTACTACTTGTTTTTTAAATCTTAATTTGTCTATTCCTCCAAATAGAGCATTTTTTCCTTTGTTTTCTTCCATTGATAAAATCGCTATTGCCCCCGTTTGTGCTAGTGATTCTACTATTAATACACCTGGCATTATTGGATTTCCTGGAAAATGTCCTTTAAAATAATACTCGCTTTCATTAACATGTTTATATGCTATTGCGCTTTCTCCTGGTATATATTCCTCTACCTCATCTATCATTAAAAAAGGTTCTCTTTGTGGAATAATTTTTTTTATTCCTTCTTTATCTAATAACATCTCGTTTCTCTTTCCTTTCATCCTATTCTATCACTTCAACTTATTTATCAGTTAAACTATTATAAAAATTATCTATTAATTTAATCTATTTTATTTTAAATAATGGCATTCCATATTCTACTATATCTTCGTTCTTTACACATACTTCTACAATTTCTCCATCAAATTCTGATTCGATTTCATTCATTAGCTTCATTGCTTCTATAATGCATAAAACTTGACCTTTGTGAACTTTGTCTCCTACTTTTACAAATGGTGGTTTGTCTGGTGATGAACTTTCATAAAAAGTTCCGACCATAGGACTTTTTATTATCTTAAAATTTTCTTCTTGTTTTTTATCTTCTTTTTGCTGTTCATTTTGTACTGCTACTAAACTATTTTCTTGCTTTTTCTGTACCACTGGAACTGTCATTGGGCTACTTGCTTCTATTACATTAGCTTGTGGTGCAGTAATTACCACCTCTTTATGCGAATTCTTTGTCATACTAATTTTTATTCCATCTGGAAACTCAATTTCTAATGAATCAAGTTTTGAATTTCCCATATCATCCATTAGTTTTTTAATATCTTTATATTCCATATAAAATCATCATCCTTTCTTCATTAAAGGGCTTTAAGGATGTTTCTTAAAATCCCTCAAAAAAGGGAAATTAAGGAACGTCCCTAAATCCCTTTAAATTTTCTTTAATAAAATACTACTATTGTGTCCTCCAAATCCTAATGAGTTTGACATTGCATATTTGATTTCTTGATTTCTTCCTTTATTTGGTACTATGTCTAAGTCACATTCTTCGTCTGATACTTTATAGTTTATTGTTGCTGGTACAAACCCTTCTTGTACTGCTTTACTACATACTATTGCTTCTATTCCTCCTGCTGCTCCAAGTAAGTGTCCTGTATGTCCTTTTGTTGAGCTTACCATTACTTTTTTTGATGCTTCTTCTCCTAATGCTGTTTTTATTGCTTGTGTTTCACATGCATCGTTCAAATGTGTTGATGTTCCATGTGTATTGATATATGTAATTTCTTCTGGTTTTACATTTGCTTCTTCCATTGCAAGTTTCATTGCTCTTGCTCCACCTTCTCCGTTTGGTGCTGGTGATGTAATATGATATGCGTCTGATGTTGCTCCATACCCTACTATTTCAGCATATATTTTTGCTCCTCTTTTCTTTGCATGTTCATATTCTTCTAATACAATTATTCCTGCTCCTTCTCCCATTACAAATCCATTTCTTTCTTTGTCAAATGGAATACTTGCTCTTAATTTATCTTCAGATTTACTTAATGCTTTAATATTTGCAAAACCTGCTACACTCAATGGTGTAATTGAGGCTTCTGTTCCTCCTGCTAAAATAACATCTTGATATCCATGTTTAATCATTCTGTAGCTTTCCCCAATACAATGTGTTCCTGTAGCACATGCAGTTACCATTGCAATTGATGTGCCTTTTGCTCCAATATCAATTGCTACATTTCCTGTTGCCATATTAGAAATTGCCATTGGTATATACATTGGAGAAACCCTATCAGGACCTTTTTCTACACATTTACGATTTTCAGTTTCAATAGTTTCAACACCACCAATTCCTGAACCTAATATAATTCCTACTCTTTCCATATTTTCTTTTTCTTTATCCAAATTACTATCTTTCCAAGCTTCTCTTGCCGCAATGATTGCATATTGAGAAAATTTATCTAACCTTTTTGCTTCTCTTTTCTCAAAATAATTTTCTGGATTATAATCTTTTAATTCAGCTGCTAGTTTTACTTTAAAATTACTTGTATCAAATGCTGTAATTTTATCAATACCACACTTTCCTTCTTTTATACCTTCCCAAAACTCTTCTACATTATTTCCAATTGGAGTGATAGCTCCAAGTCCTGTTATTACAACTCTTTTTTCCATTTTTTCTCCTTTCAAAGGGATTAGGGATGTTCCTTAAAATCCCTCAAAAAAGGGATTTGGTGACACTCCTTATCTCCATATTTTAATTTACTTTAGATTTTTTTACATTACCATTCCACCATCAATATTAATAACTTGCCCTGTTATATAGGAACTTTTTTCTGAACCTAAAAAATATATTAATTCTGCAACCTCTTTAGCTGTACCCATTCTTTTTAATGGTATTTGATTATAGATTGATTCTTTTACAGAGTCAGATAAAACGTTTGTCATATCTGTTTCTATAAATCCTGGTGCTACTGCGTTTGCACGAATATTTCTTGATGCTAATTCTTTTGCTACGCTTTTTGTAAAACCAATTATTCCTGCTTTTGATGCAGAATAGTTGCATTGACCTGCATTTCCAGAAACACCTACAACTGATGATAAATTAATAATACTACCACTTCTTTGTTTCATCATATATTTTGTAACTGCTTTGGTAACTAAAAAAGTTCCTTTTAAATTAATTTCCATTACTCTATTAAATTCTTCTTCCTTCATTCTCATCAGCAAATTATCTTTTGTTATTCCTGCATTATTAACTAGCACATCAATTCTTCCGAATTTATCTATTGCTTGTTTTACTACTTCATCAATTTCTTGTTGATTAGAAACATCTGCTTTTAAAAATAAACTTTCAACACCTTTTTCATCAAACTCTTTTTTCAAAGCTACTACATCTGTTTTATCTGATACATAATTTATTACTACATTATATCCATGTTCTGCATAAGTTAAAGCTACTTGCTTTCCAATTCCTCTTGATCCACCTGTTACAAAAACTACATTATTTTCACTCATTTTTTCCTCCTTATTATAAATTATTTATACTTTAAATTTTTTAAAACAATTTCTGATAGGCTTTATCTTTCTTGACTTATATAATTTTTTAAAGATTCTAAATTATTTATATTTACTATATTTGCTTCTTTGTTATCTTTTTTTATAAATCCTGTTAAAGTTTTTCCTGGTCCTATTTCAACATATTCCTCAACTTTGTCATTTTCCATAAGTTGAATTGCTTTATCAAATCTTACAGGACTAATAATATGATTAGCCAGAATTTCCTTTACATTATCTTTTTCTTGATAATAAGTTCCATCTATATTTTTAATTACTTTTATTTCATTTATTTGATTAAAACTTACCTTTTCTAATTCCTTTGCATATGCATCCTTTGCCTCTTTTAACTTGCTCGTATGGAAAGGCCCGCTCGTATTAAGTTTTATTACTCTCTTTGCCCCTGCCATTTTTAATTTTTCTATTGCTTCATCAATTGCATCTAATTTTCCTGATATAACTGTTTGAACTTGGCAATTATAATTAGCAGGTACTACAAATTTACCTTGTTCACTCAATTCTTTACACACTTTTTCAATTTTTGAAGAATCTAGCCCTATTACTGCTGCCATTGAATATTTTTCATCAGGAACTAAAGTGTCCATATAATATCCTCTTTTTTGTATTAATCTAATTCCATCCTCGAAACTAATAATACCAGCATAAATCAAAGCAACATACTCTCCCAAGCTTAAACCTACCGCAATTTCTGCATTTATATCATTATTTTTCAACACTTCTAAAATCGCTAAGCTTGTTGTTAATATTGCAATTTGTGTATATTGTGTTTGATTTAACACTTCCTCTGGACCTTCAAAACATATTTTCTTTATATCTATTCCAGAAATCTTCGACGCTCTATCATATATCTCTCTTGCCTCTTCATAATTTTCATAAATATCTTTTCCCATTCCAATAACTTGTGTACCTTGGCCTGGAAACAAAAACGCTCTTTTCATATTTTTCTTTTCCTTTCTTCATTTAATAATGCCACGGGGTTGCCAAGGTTGCCAATGGTTCCGGGTTTAAATGGCAACAAACCATTAGTTTCAAGTTTAAATAGTAACATATTAATTTTTAATATATAAATTATAAATTTTAATATGTTGCCATTTAAACCCGGAACCATTGGCAACCTTGGCAACCTTTGGCAACCCTGGAACTAAATTTCTAGTAAAATTGTCCCTGTGTTTAGTCCTCCACCATATCCTAGTAAGATTATTTTTTCGCCTTTTTTTAATAATTCTTTTTTCATCATTTCGTCTAGTGCAATTGGTATGCTGGCACAGAATGTGTTTCCTATATATTTAATATTTGTATATATTTTGTTAGTGTCTACATTTAGCCTTTTTTCAATTGCTTTCATTATTTTGATATTTGATTGATGTGGTACAATATATTTTATATTTTCTATTGTTTCATTTGATTTTTTTAATAATTCTTTTATGTTTTTTACTGTATTTGTTACTGCATATTTGTATATTTCTTTGCCATTCATAAATATGTTTTCATTTGATTTACAAATTAAAATTTCATTATTTTTTCCATCTGCTTTTATATTTGAAATATATAGTTTTTCTTCTTCTGTTTTTCCAATTAAGGTTGCTCCTGCTCCGTCTGCTAATATAATGGCTGTGCCAATATCGTTACTATTTGTATATTTTGATAAAATATCAACTCCAATAATTAATGCTTTTTCTATTTTTCCTGTTTGTATATATGAAGTTGCTATGTCAAATGCATTTATATATCCACTACATCCTGCTAATATGTCTAAACATATACATTGTTGAATTTCAAATTCTTTTTGAATATAATTTGAAATTCCTGGCATTAGGCAATTAGTTGTGGTAGTTGCTACTATAATTAATCCTATATTTTCTTTTGTTACATTTTTTTGAAATAAGTCTTTTACTGCATTTTTAGCCATTTCTTCTATAGTTTCTTCCTGAGTATGATATCTTTCTTTAATTCCTGTTCTTTTTTCAATATAATCTTTTTCTAAGTTTAATCGTTTTTCCAGTATTTCACTTTTTATCTTTACTTTTGGTAAATAACTCCCATTTGCAAGTATTTCTATTGAATTCATATAATCCTCACTTTGTTTAATATTTTTTTATTTATGTTTAACATTTTATATAAATTACATATCTTTTATTTATATATATGATTTTATCTAGTCTTTCATATAATTTTTTATATAAGCTTTTATATTTATATACTATTTTTCTATTTTTTTCTATTGGTCTAAGTGGTCAGGACAAAAAAAAAGAATTTTAAATTTTATATACAATTTATCATTGATAAAAATTTAAAATTCTTTATAGATATTTTTACAATATTATTTTTTATTCATTTTCTTGTGAATCATCTTCGCTGTATTGTTGAGAATTATTCTCTTCTTCGTTTTGTTCTATATTTTGTTCATTTATTTGTTCTTCATTTCCTTCATTACTTTCATCTTCTCTATTTTCTTCATTAGCATTTTGATTATTATTATATTGTCCTTCTTGGTCGCTTGATTCTTGAGAATCTTGTTCATTATTAGTTGATTGTTGATTTTGCTCGTTATTTTTTGAATTACTTCTATTATTTGAATTTGTTCCCATTCCTATGCTATCCATAAATTCAATCGCATTAATTTGATTTCCTTGAAAAGATATATAATAATTTTTTTCTTCTGCATCTATTGTCATATAAATACTGTCTGCTACCATTCCAAATAGTTCTTCTCCTGCTGAATTTATTAATGTATATTTTTTGTCTTTACCTACTACTATTGCATTATAATTTGGAATAATAAGTAAACTTAGTTCACTTCTATTATTTACTGTTGTACATCCTAAATTATCATATTTATAATCTACTATTTTCTTACCTTTTTTATCAAATAACCCCCAATATTGACCTTTCTTTACAGGAATCAAGTTATCTGCTAATATATAACTACTTTTTAAATCATTCTTTTCAAAACTTGCTGTATCTATTCCTATCTGATCGTTTTCAATATGTATTTTTATATTTCCATTAAAATCAATTACTCCGTATTTATTATCTTTTTTAACTAAATATAATTCTGATTCCATGTCCATTAATTTGATATCATCATAAATAACTTCTACCTTTGTTTCTCTTGTTTTTGATAATATACCTTTTTTGTTATTATCTGTTACCAAAAAATCTCCTGTATTTTCTAAAAATAATATATCGTCATATTTATCTTCTAATATTGTATTTCCACTATTGTCAATTACTCCGTATTTTTCTTTCTCGTTTTTTACAATAATAATTCCTTCTATAAGTGCTTTTTGATTTGCAAATACATCACTTATTCCTGTATATCCATAATTAATAACCTTACTATTATATACTTCAACTAAATATGGTAATGTATAAACATAAATTCTATTATTTTTTTGATCATATTCAAAACTAACATTAAAAGCTTCTTCTATTGCTTCTGATGATGCATATAATACTCCATTAATAGCTTTTACAGGTTCTTTTATATATACACTTTCATAATTTTCATTATTATCTTCTAAATTTACTTTGTATATTTCATTAGAATTTAATGAAAAATTTGCAATTTCATAGTCACCTTGAACATAGCATTTACTTTGGTCTTCTGATTTATTACCATACTCTCCATTATAACTTTCATAATCAAAATAACTAGCAACTTCTTTAATTGGAAAATATACTACTCCATTTTCTTCAATTCTTAATAATTGTTTAAATTGTTCACTTTCTTGTCCATTTAATAGTACTCTTAATGCCGTTTTTTGTATGTATACTAAATAAGTTGAAATTCCAATGATAATTAAAACAATTAAAATAATAGCAATTAAAATAATTGTAGTTGCTTTACTTTTTTTCTTTTCATTTTTATTTTCAAAACTTTCCTCGATTAGATTCATTTGAACCTCCTTAATTTATATAACCATATTTTTTATAAAATTCTTCTTTAAATGTTCCTAAATTATCATGCTCTATTTCTATTTTAACTTTTTCCATTAAATTAGTCAAGAACCTTAGGTTATGAATTGATAATAATCTAACACCTAAAATTTCATTAGCTTTTACTAGATGTCTAATATATGCCCTTGTATAATTTTTACAAGTATAACAATCACATTCTTCATCTAATGGTCTCCAATCTCTTTCATAAGTTGCATTTCTTACAACAACTTTTCCATTCCATGTCATTGCTGTTCCATTTCTTGCAATTCTTGTAGGCAGTACACAATCGCACATATCAATCCCTGCCATTGCTGCTTCTATTAAATAATCTGGTGTTCCTACACCCATTAGATATCTTGGCTTGTCTTTTGGCATTAAAGGCGTTGTATACCTTAATATATCTAAGAATTCTTCTTTAGGCTCTCCTACACTTATTCCACCTATAGCATATCCTGGCAAATCTAGTTCTATCAAATCTTTTGCGCTTTGTTCTCTTAAATCTTTATAAAATCCACCCTGAATAATTCCAAATAATGCTTGTTTATCAACTGTTGTATGAGCATCTTTACATCTTTTTGCCCATCTTGTTGTTCTCTCCATAGATTGTTTTGTGTATTCATAAGTTGATGGATATGGACAACATTCATCAAATGCCATAATAATATCAGCACCTAAATCTTCTTCTATTTCCATTACTGATTCAGGTGAAAAGAAATGTTTGCTACCATCTAAATGAGATTTAAACTCAACGCCTTCTTCATGTATTGTTCTTAATTCACCTAAACTAAATACTTGAAATCCTCCACTATCTGTTAAAATCGGTCTATCCCATTTCATAAAATTGTGCAGTCCACCAGCTTCTTTTACAATCTTGCTTCCTGGTCTTAAATATAAATGATATGTATTTGATAAAATAATTTCTGCTTTTACTTCTTCTTTCAATTCTTCTGGTGTCATTGATTTTACTGTTGCTTGAGTACCTACTGGCATAAATACTGGTGTTTGTATATCTCCATGAGGCGTATGTATAATTCCTCTTCTTGCTCCTGTTTGTTTACATTCATGTAATAATTCATATGTTACTGCTGGCTTCATTTTTCTTTCTCTCTTTCTGTTATATATTTTAATTAATTAATTTTATTGTATAATATACTTATTAACACTAATATATATATTACTAATTATGATTTTTTACTCCGTCCCTAAAATCATCATTGCATCTCCGAAGCTAAAAAATCTGTATCTTTCTTTTACCGCTTCTTCATATGCTTTCATTATGTATTCTTTTCCTGCTAATGCTGATACTAGCATTAATAATGTTGATTGTGGTAAGTGAAAGTTTGTGATTAGTCCATCTATGCATTTGAATTTGTAGCCTGGATATATAAATATTTGTGTATCACTCTCTTGAGGGTCTACCATTCCTGTTTCTTCATCTGCAATAGTTTCTAATACTCTACATGATGTTGTTCCTACTGCGATAACTCTTCTACCTTCTTTTTTTGCATTGTTGATTTTGTCGCAATCTTCTTGTTTAATATAAAAATGCTCTGAATGCATTTCATGTGCTTCGACTGTCTCTTCTTTTACAGGTCTAAATGTTCCTATTCCTACATGTAGTGTTACATTTGCTATTTCTATTCCCTTTTCTTGTATTTTTCCTAATAACTCTGGCGTAAAATGCAATCCTGCTGTTGGTGCTGCTGCTGATCCTTCATATTTTGCATATACTGTTTGGTATCTGTCTTTATCTTTAAGTTTTTCGTGAATATATGGTGGTAATGGCATCATTCCTATTTTGTCTAATATTTCATTAAAAATTCCTTTATAATAAAATTTTACTTTTCTTGTTCCTCCTGGCATAATATCTAATATTTCTGCTTGTAATAATCCATCACCAAAAACAACTTTTGTTCCAACATGTAATTTGTTTCCTGGTCTTACAATAGATTCCCAAATGTCCCCTTCTATATTTTTTAATAATAAAAATTCTACATTTGCACCTGTTTCTTTTTTACCATATATTCTTGCTGGGATTACCTTTGTATTATTTCTTACTAAAACATCCCCTGGTTTTAAGTAATCTATTATGTCTTTAAAAACTTTATGTTCAATACTTTGATTTTTTTTATTTAATACCATTAATCTTGATTCATCTCTTTTTTCTAATGGTGTTTGTGCTATCAATTCTTCTGGTAGTTCATAATTAAATTCTGATACTTTCACTTATGTTTCTTCTCCTTGTACAATATATTTTACTTTTCTTGCTAAATTTTGAAATAATTCTCTTATTTCTTCTATAATATTTTCAGGTTGTTTGAATTTATCAATTTGATATGAAAATTCAAAATTACTTTCTTTGGCTGGTTTTAGAGTATAAATTTCTTGTGGTAATCCAATTCTTCCATTTGATGATGATATATTTTTGTTCATATAATCTGTATACCATTTCTTTTCTCCGATTAGTGGTTCATTTTTATATCCATACTTTTGATAATCATGTAATTCTGGTCTTTCATATCCATATTCTTCTGATGTTCTCTCTAAAGAATGCAAAAATTCATGCAATAAGACTTCTTCTGGAAATGTATTAATTTTTGTATTATATTTGTAAATATAGCTTTTTGAACTATTAGGTAGCCTTATATTTGAAAATCCTATTCCATAATAATCCATAGATCCTAATCCTATCCAATCATTTACTTGAATATCATCGTTGTGTTCTTCATCTCCGAAGTCGTACTACAACAAATATATGATCATAATCACTATTTTCAATTGTATTCCTAATTTGTGATTCTACATCTTCTGGTGCAACATAATATCCAAATTCTTCGTCATAAGATAATTTTGAAATTGGAGTTTCTATTTGATATACATCACATTTTGCTGTCATTTTTCCTTGTGATAGTTCTCTACATGAATTTTCGAATCTCCTTATTGTATCTGTTATATCTTGCTTATCTGATTGAGTTACATTTAATTTAATTTCATTACTTCCTATATTTACATCTGTTGTTTCAAAAATGAAACAAGCAAATTTCCATTCATTATTTGTATCTGCAATTCCTTCTTCTATTGTAAAATCAGAAAACCAAGCCTCTCCTTGTGCTTCTCCTAAATATCCACCTAATCTAAATCCTATATTTACTATATCTCTGTCTTTTGAATTAAATATTAATTCTATTTTTTGCCAATCTTGTGTTCCAGAAATAGCTATACTTCTTTCTGTTGTTCCTTCTATAGAAATTTGTGCTCCTACTCCGGATTTCTCTTCTTTTGATTTTATATCATTTGTTTTTACCATACATGTAACTTTATATGGTTTGTTTTTTTCAACTTTTATTTTTTTGTAAAACATTGCGTCATTATATGTTGAAGATTCTATTTTATAACTTGAATTTTCAGAATATTTTATTTCATCATCTCTTATAAAAACTGAAACATGTGGATTTGTTTCACTTCTTACAAAATCATTAAAATTATTTTTTTGATAGTATTGATATGCTAGATATAATATTACTAATAAAATAACTAATATTATAAATTCTATAATTTTATTAAATATATTCTTTTCTTCATTCATATGTTATACTCCATTTAACATTTTATTTCTTACTTATTATATATTATTTTTACTAATATATCAACAAATTTCATGTTCGAAATATGTTATTCAATATAATATACTTGATATATCAGCATTTTTGTAGTATAATAAATATATATTAACATAACACAGAAGGAGTGATTATATGGCAACACGGAAATTAGCAATACAATATGGAAATAGGAAGAAGGAATTTGATTTAACTCCAAAAAGGTACAGCGAAGTTGAATCATTGCTCGAGTATTATAACTATGATTTCTGTTTAGAAGATTATATCTTTGTATACAGCAATAGGATAATATTCGATATCATTGATTTATGTCTTTCTTCATTTTCCACTCCACAACCGGCAAAAGATTCATATCATTTACCATGTATTTAATGAGTAATCTTTTGCAACCAAAAGAGGGTTCCTTTCGCGGGATACCCTCTTTTTCATTATTTATTAATACAACTAAACAAATGAAGACAGTTCCTAAGTCTTAAATTTATTAATCTTCTTCATAAGCTTTTGGTTCAATTAAATCTTTCATTGTAAGATTAATTCTTCCTTGGTCATCTATATCAGTAACTTTTACAGTTACTTTGTCTCCAACTTTAAGTACATCTTCTATGTTTTTAATTCTTTCTTTTGATATTTTAGAAATATGTAATAATCCTTCTTTTCCTCCAAATCCTAAATCTATAAATGCTCCAAAGTTCATAAGTCTTACTACTTCTCCATAATAAATTCCGCCAACTTCTATTTCTCTTACGATGTCTTCTATCATTTCTATTGCTTGTTGCGCTTTTTCACTATCATTTGAGTAAACTAATACTTGTCCATCTTCTTCTATGTCTATTTTTACTCCTGTTTCGTCTATGATTTTATTAATCATTTTTCCACCAGGTCCGATTACATCTTTAATTTTTTCTACTTTGATTTGTGTTGTTACAATCCTTGGTGCATATTTTGAAATTTCTTCTCTTGGCTTAGATATTACTGGCATCATAACATCATCTAAAATATGTTTTCTTGCTTTTCTTGTTCTTTCAAATGCTTCTGCTATTATTTCATATGTTAGTCCGTCACATTTGATATCTACTTGTATTGCTGTAATTCCTTTTTCAGTTCCTCCTACTTTAAAGTCCATATCTCCAAAGAAATCTTCTAATCCTTGGATATCTACTAACATTACATAGTCTTCATCATTGTCTGGATTTGTTACTAACCCTGTAGAAATACCTGCAACTGGTCTTTTTATTGGAACACCTGCATCCATTAAGCTTAAAGTGCTTCCACATATACTTGCTTGTGATGTTGAACCATTTGAAGATAATACTTCAGATACAACTCTAATTGCATATGGAAATTCTTCTTTTGATGGTAATACTGGAACTAAAGCTTTTTCTGCTAATGCTCCATGTCCTATTTCTCTTCTTCCTGGTCCTCTAGAAGGTCTTGCTTCTCCTACTGAGTAACTTGGGAAATTATAATGATGCATGTATCTTTTTGATTCTTCTGTATCAATACCGTCTAATACTTGCTCTTCACTTATCATTCCAAGTGTTGCAATAGACATTACTTGAGTTTGTCCTCTTGTAAATAATGCACTTCCATGAGTTCTAGGAAGTAATCCTACTTCACATGATAATGGTCTTATTTCATCTAATGCTCTACCATCTACCCTTTTATGTTCTACAAATATCATTTCTCTTACACATTTTTTCTCTAATTTGTAGATTGCCTCTCCTATATCAGATTTATGTTTTTCTAATTCTTCTTCTCCAAATTTTTCTGTGTAAGCTTCTTCTATTTTTGCAGTTAATTCATCAATATTATTATCTCTTGTTTCTTTATCTGCTTCTTGAACTTTTTCTTTCATTTCCTCTTTGAAATTTGACTCTATAAACTCATATACATCATGGTCAACTTCAAATGATTTATATTCAAATTTTGGTTTTCCAATTTCATTTTGTATTTCTGTAATAAATTTACAAATCTTTTTGATTTCTTCATGTGCTGTTTTTATTGCCTCTAACATTAAATCATCTGGAACTTCATTTGCTCCTGCTTCAATCATTGTAATTTTCTTTTCTGTTGCAGCTACTGTTAATGTTAAATCGCTTTTTTCTCTTTGTTCTTCTGTTGGATTTATAATAATTTTACCATCAACTAGTCCAACATTTACTGCTGCTGTTGGTCCGATTAAATGGAATATCTGATATTGCTAATGCAGCTGATGCACCAATCATTGCTGCTACTTCTGGTGAATTGTCTTGTTCTACACAAAGTACAGTTCCTACAACTACAACATCATTTCTAAAATCTTTTGGAAATAGTGGTCTTAATGGTCTGTCAATTGCTCTTGATGTTAAGATTGCTTTATCTGATGGTTTTCCTTCTCTTTTTAAGAAACCTCCTGGTATTTTTCCTACTGAATATAATTTTTCCTCAAAATCTACTGACAATGGGAAAAAGTCTATTCCATCTCTTGGTTCTTTTGAAGCTGTAACATTTACTAACACACATGTGTCTCCATAGCGAACTAACACGCTTCCATTTGCTAGGCCTGCCATTTTTCCTGTTTCAATAACAAGTTTTCTACCTGCTAAGTCTGTTTCATAAGTTTTAAACATAATTCATCTTCCTTTCTGTGATTTAGGAATGTTTATTTTTTCCTTTAAAAATTTAAAGACACTCCTTTTTTTATTTTTATTAAAGCAAGCTTAGATTGTAACCTCTATAATATATTTATTATTTAATTTTACTGTATTAGATTTATTATTAAAATATAAATGCATTATACAAGCTACTGACCTAATCCTTGCTTTTATAAATCAACTATTAAATCTGTTAAAAAGCCCCTGCTTAAATAAGCATAGGCTTTTTAAATCTTATTTTCTTATTCCTAATTTTTCAACTATTTCTCTATATCTATTAATATCTTTTTTAGCTAAGTAGTTTAATAGATTTCTTCTTTTTCCAACCATTTTTAAAAGTCCTCTTCTTGAATGGTTATCTTTTTTGTGAATTTTTAGATGTTCTGTTAATTCATTAATTCTTTGTGTTAAAAGAGCTACTTGTACTTCTGGTGAACCTGTATCATTTTCTTCTCTTTTATAAGTATTAATGATTTCTTGTTTTCTTTCCTTTGTCATTTTATTTTCTCCTTTCTCAAGGCACTTTATCAGTTATAAATAAATTATTTATATAATTTATTTATAAACTTTACACCTTATTTTTTTATTTTTCCTTTAACTGAGCTTAAAGTTTAGGTGCTATTCTTAAAGCTAAGTAAAAGGTATGTCTTTTTTGACATACCTATTTTACTATATTTTTAAATTAATTTCAAGTGTTTTTGGTAAATTTTATAAAACATGTTTGTAAATTTCATACAATATATTCTATTGTATTATTAGGAAAATATTTTTTCATTTGTTCTCTTAAAAAAATTTCTCCATCTTCTCTTAAATCTTTTTTATACCAATATTTTCCTCTTCCTCTACCTGTCATATTTTCTTTATTATATAAATTAATTGCATTAGGAAAAGCTTCTTCATTTATTTTTGTATGCACATAACTATATGTCATAAAAATTATCTCGAAAAAAGCTTCTTTCTTTACTTTTTCAGATAATTCTTCACTTAATCTTTTAATTAATTCTGCATATAATTGTTTCCAATTTTCGACCATAATAACTGGTGCAATTAAAATTCCGATTTTATATCCCGCTTCTTTTAATTTATTTATTGCTTCTATTCTTCCTTTTAATCTTGAAGTTCCAAATTCTACTTTATTGATGATTTCTTCTGGATTTACACTCATTCTTATAATTACTTTTCCTTGATGGTCAAGAGGAAGAATAGGATCTACCATATCAAATTTTGTAGGTAACGTTAATAATCCTTTTTCTGTATTTTTAAAATTTTCAATTGTCCATACTAAATTTCCAGTAATAGAATTTTCTAAAATTAAATCACTATTACTTCCTATTTCAAATGTTAATTCTTTATCTGATTTATTTGCTGTTTTTATTATTTTTTCTAACATTTGCTCTCTGTTCACAAATAATCTAAGATATGCACATTTGTTATAATTACATACTAAATAGCAATACATACAAGCTGCTGTGCAACCTGATGATGTATATGGCACTAAAAAGTCTGATGTTTTATGATTATCTACAAATTTGTGTGTTTTTCTTACTCCTATAATTAAATTTTGTTTCATGTTTGCAAATTCACTATTTTGCTTTTTTCTCATTTCTTCTATATTGTTATGATTTTCAATTTCTATTTTTGGTACTTCTTTATATTTTTCCATTAGTTCTTTTCCTAATGGATAGTTTAT
>CANQNU010000004.1 GCA_947625295.1 uncultured Clostridia bacterium
AGCATCTTAGCTCGAGCAGTTATTATTTTTTCTTTAATATCTTTATAAATATCTTCTATATCTATAATTTCATTCTTGTTATTTTTCACCACTAATTTTTTATCCATAATTACCTCCTGTTTTATATTTTTCTGTCCGAAGCAAACATTCTATTTCATCATATTTATTTAATTTTTGTCAAATTACGAAAGATAAGAAATCGAAAAAATGTTGATTTTTCAATAGTATTTTAATAATGTTGTTTATTTAAAATTTCAAATCTTCTTTTTTGTAAAATTTAATTAGATATTTCTTTGTCTTTTCCTGAAAATCTAATCAATGATGTTATTCCAGATATAATTTCAAATACATTTCCAATTATGCAAATATAAGCACCAACTTTGTAATTATAATATATCCATATACAACCAGCAATTAAAAATACTATACGAATCCAATTTGAATTTTTCATCCAGGATGATACTGTATAGAAAAGTGTAATAATAATTGGAATTAAAGTAAATAAGTCTTTATACGTTAATACACCTAAAATAATAATTAATATACAGAAAACGATTAACCATAAATTTGAAATATCTTTATTGTTTTTTCTTTTTATATAAAAAATATAACAACGGATTGTGGATAAAAAATTCATATAAGCTGCTTCAAATGCACCTAACATTGAATATTGTATTGTATAAGTAAGATTAGCCATTGCCTGTAAAAATAAAATTTTATGTTGTTCTTTGTTTTGTATACTTACTACCCAAAATAAAATTGCAACCGCACCTACAATTTGTGATACAATAAACATATTCATAAATTTATTTTCCTTTCTATTAGATTCTTCTATTTTTATATAAAAAAACTAAATTGCCAAAAAGGGACGATCCTTTTGGCAATTATAATTATAATGTTCTATAATTATTTTTATCTGCTCTTTCATCCATCTGCCTATCGAATTTATCATTTTTATAGAACCAGTCTGTTTTTTTATCTTTTGGATTGTTTTTTCTACTTTTATCAAAGAATATATCTAATACAACAGCTACTGCAAGTATCATTCCTATTAATGAAGCAAATGTATTTGAATATGTATTAATTGATAAATTTTCTTCTGCTCCTAAAATAAAATTTATATTGTTCATTAAGTCTACTCCAAAGTACATTCCATATGTTAATAAATAAATCAGTGCACCTACAACCGTTCTTTTTACAACTAATATTATGCATAATAATGTAACAAATAATAATATTATTTCCATTTGTTGATTTAATGGTGTAAATGGAAATTCTATAGATAATTCTCCCATAATTGCTACTATTACTCTAAATGCCCAAAACATTATCATAAACATTACTAATAACCATGTAGATAAATTTTTCATTTGCTTTTCTCTCCTATCTAAAATAAGTATACTTGATATTTTCATTTTTATTTTTGTTGATATTTAATTACAAAAGGTAAAAGTAAAAATTAACTTTACTTTTACCTCTTTGTATTAATTTTTAATCTTCAAAATCAAACTCATCTTTAAATTTTTCTTTAAATATTTCAAATACTTGATTTAAAACTTCTTCATCATCTACACTTACATATGATTCTTCTTCTGAATTTTCTCCTTCTGTATCTTCTACTTTTAGTATTACTACTTCCCCTTCGTCTTCTTCGCCTTCGTCATCTATTGGTAATAATACAACATATTCTTCTTCATCTAATTCTACTATGTCTAAAAATTCAAATTTAACTTCGTTTCCTTCTTCATCATTTAATATTACTATATTGTCTAATTCTTCTCCTTCAAAATTTTCTTCCATTTTTTTCTCCTTTCAAAATTTAAAATTATATCTTTTTATTTAATATAACATTATAATAACATATTTTTATTTTTTTTCAACAAGTTTTTTGATTTATTTAAATAAGTTTCCAAAATATATACTGCAGATATAGTATCTACTATATTTCTTTTTTTATTCTTATTTACATCTAAAAAATTCATTGTTTTATGAGCTTCTACTGTTGTTAATCTTTCATCTATTGAATCTATTTTTATCTTGTTGTATTTACATTTTAATTTATGAATAAATTCTTGTGTTATTTTTGCTCTTTGAGATATTGTTCCATCCATATTTAAAGGCATTCCAACAACAATTGTTTTTATTTCATATTTTTGTAATAGCTCATCTAACCTTCTTAAAACACTTTTATCTGAGCCATTTCTTTGTATTGTTTCAAGCCCTTGTGCTGTTATATTAAGTTCATCTGTAATAGCAATTCCTACTCTTGCTTCTCCATAATCAATCCCTAGAATTCTCATTTTATTTATCTAATCCTATATAATTTTTTACCATTTTTTCCAATAATTCATCTCTTTCAATAGTCCTTATTTTGTTTCTTGCATCATTATGACTAGTAATATAAGTTGGATCTCCTGATAATATATATCCAACTATTTGATTAATTGGATTATATCCTTTTTCCACTAAGGCCTGATATACTTCTTTTAGTATTTCTTTACATTTTGTATTTTCTTCTCTTTCTACGCTAAAATTCATTGTTTTGTCAAATTCCATATGCATACTCTCCTTTTCAATTATATATTTGTTATATCACTTTCATTTATATCTGCATTATCTATGTATTCTTCTAATTTCTTCAATACTTCTTCTAATCCTGTACCTTTGTAGTAAGATGATATAACAAAGTTTAATTTTGGTACTGCTGTCATTTTTTTATAATCATCTATCTGTTGAGTATTTGTTTGTAATTTCAACTCTTCGATTTCTTCTTGTGTTAACGAAATTTGCATCATTTCAATTTTATCTTTTATTACATTTAAAAAATCTGCTGTTCCACTTTCTTCTGCTCCTGAAAATGCTATTACGAATTTTGGTCCCATGTATCTTACAAAAACATATTCTTGTGAAATATTTTGTTTAATATATTCACTTATTTGTGTAATAACTTTATTTCCTAATTCTCTACAATATTTTTTGTTAATTTCTTGTATGTTAGTAATTTTGAACATACATATTGTTGATTTTGTATATTGATCTATTTTTTGTTTACCTTCACCATATAAATATTCTTCTGAATATAAACCAGTAAATAAATCTTTTCTAACAATTGTTTCTATTGTTTTTTGGTGTACAACTGTTTTTAAAACAGAAACAATATTTTCTTTAATAACTTCCAAAACTGTAATATCTACATTATCAAAGTCATGTGGAGTTCCACTTTCTATAATCCAATATCCAATATATACATTATCAATATATAAAGGGAAAAATATTGCTGATTTTGCTCTACCAAATTCCATTTGTTGATATGGTAATCTTTCATTTTTATTATTTACTGTAACATATTTAGGTGTAGCTTGTTGAATACTATCTTTAAACATATCAATATTTTGCAATGATTTTAGTGCTTCCCAATGTTTTTGATTAACATTTGATGCTTTTATTTCGTATTCAGCTCCATTAAATACCACAATAGTAGAATATTTAATTTCATATCTTTCTATTAAAATATCATTAATTTTATGAATCTTTTCTTCTACTGTTGAACTTTCTCCTATTGCATTCATAAAATCTTGTACTACATATAAATTATTAATTCTTTGATTCATGTTCTTAAATTTTTGAATCTTTTTATGTATTGATATATTATAAATTATTAGTCCTAAAACAATTAAAACCAATATTGCTACTACTGCTATTATCACTATTATTCCCCCCTTTTTATATATGTAGTCAGTTTAATACTGTCTTCTCATTTGCTCTAATGTACTATTCATATTTTGAGAAAAAGCGTCTCCAGCTCTATTTCCTATTGATGGTGGTGTATATGAATTATTATTTACAGTTGTATTTAATGGATAAACCATATTAGTTAAATTTTTTAATATTTCCATGAATTGTTTTGAATATCCTTTTAAGTTAATATCACATTCAATAATTCCTCTTAGATATTTAGTATAAACTTCTTGATCAAATGGAATAGAAATATATTTAATTGTTTCTCTATCAAATAGTTCATTCATGAATGTCATCGCTGGTTCATTATAAGATGACATTCCTCCTATAATTGTTTTTTCATTTATCTCTCTTATTTTTACCACTTTATTTAGTATGATTCTTAATTTTTGCGAATCAAGCACTTTTTTTGATAATAATTTATTTAAAAATGCTGTTAGTGGCTGTATTGTTAAAATATCAAATGATTGAACTAAGTATAATTCTTGTGCTTGTTTAAAATATTCTATTGGTGTATAAAAATCTGTATCAATTAATATTAGTGAATAATTTTTTACTAAAGTTTCTAATATTTTATCTACATGAATAATATTATCATTTTCATCTGGCAATGATGTAAATACTGTTAGATTCTTATTTACGTTAATTCCCTGCACAATTCCTTGTTCTAATTTTTCTATACTATGTGTTGCAATGTTTCTTAATTGATCTTCATTTTTTGTATAAATATAATATGAATTTCTATTTTGAGTTGTATCTAGAATAGCTGTTTTTACTCCCATTATTGATGATATATATTCTGCAATATTATTAACAATAAATGATGTTCCATTTTTGCTTGTCCCAACAAATGCAGCTATTTTTTTGTCTGGAGTCAATAAACTTTCAATACCAACTGTATTTTGATATTCATTTTGATTATTTGATTCCTCAAAAATAGGTTTTGTATTTGTTTCTTCTGTATTTTCAAATCCTGGTAAAAATGGTTCTTCTTGTGGTTCTTCTACATTTTCAAATCCTGGCAAAATTGGTTCTACTTTTGGTTCTTCTACATTTTCAAATCCTGGCAAAATTGGTTCTACTTTTGGTTCTTCTACATTTTCAAATCCTGGTAAAATTGGTTCTACTTCTGGTTCTTCTACATTTTCAAATCCTGGTAAAAATGGTTCTTCTTTTGGTTCTTCTACGTTATCAAATCCTGGTAAAATTGGTTCTTCTTTTGGTTCTTCTACATTTTCAAATCCTGGTAAAAATGATTCTTCTTTTGGTTCTTCTACATTTTCAAATCCTGGTAAAATTGGTTCTTCTTGTGGCTCTTCTACATTTTCAAACCCTGGCAAAAATGGTTCTTGCTTTAATTCTTGTTTATTGTCAAACTGTGGCAAAAATTCTTCTTCTTGAAGTTGCTCTATTTTTATTGTATTTTCATATGGTTGATCTGATTTTTCTGATACATCTAATGAAAAATCTTTTTCTATATTGTTTTGTTGTTTATTTGTTGAACCTATTCCTGGTATTATCTCTTCGAATATATTATCATCTTCTTGTACTTGCTCAAGTCCTGGTAATACATCTACTTCTTGTTTAGTTGTTTCTAAAGGTTGTAATTGCTCTGGAATAGGATTTTTTCTTGGTCTTCCTCTTCCTCTTTTTACTGTTGGTACTGTTTCTTCACTTTGAATAGGATTTTTTCTTGGTCTTCCTCTTCCTCTTTTAGCTACTACTTCTGGTTGTTTCTCTTTCATAGTATTTTCTTCTGTTTTTATTATTTGTTCTATTTCTGTTAGTTGTGATAAGACATCTTCCTGTTTACTTTTTTGAATAGTATTTGTTTGCATATTATTTACGTTTTCTGTGTTTATATTATTTGAATTTACAGTTTGTGCGTTACCTAAGTTTTCTGCTTTTATATTTTTTATATTATTGGGATTTTCTGTTTGCATATTGTTTGCATTGCTTGTATGCATATTGTTTATATTGTTTGCATTATTTGTATACATATTGTTTGCACTGTTTACATTGTTTGCATGCGTAGCATTATTTTTATTTTTATATAATTTCTTTCCATTCATATTGACAGCAGAAGGTATTACAATTGGTTCTGTAATATTGTTTTCTTTTTTTGCTTGTGTAAGTAATATTTCACTTGGACCATTATTTTCTTCTTTTTTCGCATTATATCTTAGTCCGTCTGATACTTTATTATTAAATGACATTATTTGTTGATATTTAGTTGATTTTTCTTCTAATACTGCTCTTACATTTAATGGTAAAAACTTTGTAATAATTCTTAATTGTGTATCATTATATTGTGCGGCAATATTATTAAAACTATCAACATATTTTTCTTCATTCTTTCCAAGTCTTTTATAATGTGCAACAATGTTTTGTATTTCCATTTCGCTTACATCATTTTCATTTTCTGCTTGATAGTTTACATCTTCTGAATCTATTTTATAATAATTTTTTGCTTCCTTTTTTAGTCGTGGTCTATTAATTAACCTACACACTTCTTCAAAACTTCTATCATTTCCAATAATTGCATCATAAATTCCTATACCAAATAATTTTACTAATAATTGTTCTGATTTTGTTCTTCTATCTGAACAAATTAAAATAATTGGTATATCCGTACCTTTAGCGTTAGAAGCTTCATCACTTATACTATCTAATTTTTCAAAAATAAACTTATCAATTTGATCATATTGTGTACTAGTAAACGCTTCTAAATCTTCACTTATTACAACTCTATCATAAGTTTTGTCTTTTTGTAATTCTTTCAATATTGCATCAAAGTAATAAACATTTTTATATGATATGATTTCTTTATACTCCTTTTGATATCTTTTTACAATTGATTCTGAAATCTCATCATTACTTACAGCAAATAGAACTTTCATTTGTTACCCCCTTCCAAATTTTACAAACACTGCAAATGCTAGTGGTAATATTTGGCATATTATTAATAATGTTACAAAAGTTACGATTAACCCCATACCTTTTTCTAGAGTATCTAACTTTCTTATACCTAAAATATATCTATGAATTGCACCAAATGCAATTCCTAAAAAACATAATGGAATACTATATATTCTAATAATATTAAGAATGTATGCAACTGTTCCGTATGCATCTGAACCATATTTTACTTTGTAATCTTCTAATGAATGAGATGCATTATTTTTTATTTCTACAATTTTACTTTCTGTTTGTTCATCTATTGCTTGACTTTCAGCATATATTTTATTATTACATAAAAATATCCCTATTATGATTGTTATTATCATAACAATTACTACTTTTTTTTTCATCAACTAAGCCCCTTTCCTCATTCTATTATTATGATATATTTCTCTATATAACTATACTTTTATATAATATAACAAATTGTAAAAAATAGCAAGATTTTTTTATAATTTATTATATAAATATTTCATATATTCATATACTTTATTTGCCCATTGTTTATCAGAAGCATATTTAGTATTGATTCCTTCTAATGTAGCACCATTGTAATAACTTCCTACTGCCTTTTCATTGCCGTAAATAGCTGTTCCTTTTGGATTTATGTAATATTTTACTAATACTCTAGATAATAAGTCTATACTTTCTGAATAATTAGAAAAATTGTATGCACCATTATATGGATTAGAATCATATGCACCATATCCAAATAAATTATTTTTATCTTTTGCAAGTTTTGATGTTCCCCATGCGCTTTCATGTATTCCTATTGCTGCTATCAATATTCCATTAATTTTATATTGTTGTTCTATGTAATAAAAATATTCTGCATTATTTTGAAAAATTTTATTTATATCTTTTGAGTCTGTTAATACTTTTTTAAATTGTTCTAAAGAAAGTCCACTTGGTTGATTAAGTGGCATATTAAAACTTAATTTTGAAATTAATTCAGATTTGCTTTTTTCTTTACCATCTTTATTTGTTGTTTTTTGATTAATTTCAGCTTGTTTATTTATTGGTGTAGTTGATTCAGCTTTTATGTATCCTTCAACACTTCCACATATTATTTTATACCATTCATTTTGAATTTGTAATACTTTTAATTGACTATCTTTTTCTAATGTAGCAACTTTTTGTGAATTTTCATTAGCTTCACTCATAACAGATAATCTATCAGATGTGACATATACAAAATCTCCTGTTTTTACTTTATATTGTTTAATATTATTTCCAGTTCCAATCTCTACAATTTTATCAATTGCTGCTTTTGTTATTTTTATAGACTCTTGTTCTTCTTTTATTATTTCATCATTTTCATATTCTCTTTTTATTGTAATTTGTTGTTTTCCTTCTCTTCCTTCTTGCACAACTTGAATTGTATTTTTTGCTAGATTAGGATTATTTCTATATTTTGTTATATATTCTAATTCAACTTCTTGAACATAATATTCTTCCTTTTTATTCTTGTTTGTTATATTTCCTATAATGTCATTTGTAGTTAATGCTTTTGCATTACTTATTTTTACATTTTCTATATTGCTATTTGTTTCTTTAGCATATACTTTATTTTTTGCAAAATATCTATCATAAAAAATAATTAAATATAATAAACTAATAATAAAAGCCAAAAAATAAATAATACTTTTTAGCGATATTTTAACATTTTTCTTTGTTTTATCTTTTGATTTCATAATATCACCTATTATGATTTTACATTTTTTGTTTTTTTTTGTCAATTTAAAAATATGGAAAAATTCTCACTTACTGTTAATCTTTTATTTTAGTACTTGCTTTTATTAAAATTTTATATTAATATTATACGTATACTAAGGAGGAATTATGGATAAGAAAAAAACAATATTAAGTGTTATTACATTAATTTTATTTTTTATAGTATTTTTTCTTGGATATTTAGTATTTAATAAATATATTTTAAAAACTAATTTTGAAAATAGTATTCTAACTTTTGCAGACAAAAATCAATCTACCATTTTTGAAATAAATAAAATTGCATTTTTTACTAGTTGTGATGCAAAAAATAAAAACATATCTGTTAGCAATTATACATTAGAAAATATATACCAATATACTGATATTGCTTTATTTATTTCAAATGGAACAAAGGAAAAGAATTTAGAAAACACTTTCAAAAAAGTATCAATTGAAAATATAAAATTTAATACCATGCCATCTATTCGGACAACCACAATTATATTTTAAAAGTATTAATAATTTTTCTAAAAGTGATATTATAGATGAAAATTTAATACAAGATAAATTAGATTTTAATATTACTTCTGAAGATGAATCTAATTTGGATACGCCAACTTTATATAATAATTTAGCAAACCCTATCACTTTAAGCTATGTAAATCAAAACATAAAAACAGATTATACCTTTACAGATACTTCGTCTCCTATAACATATGATGGTTCTTTATTAAAAAAATGTAATATTCAATTAGAACAACTTACTTGTAATTTATCCTTTGATATATTAATTACCAATAATTTAGATCAAAATTTCAAATGCACTGTCTTTCTTGACATACCATTAAAAACAGAAGAAAAAACAATCTATGATGGTAATATTATATTAGAAAAAGATACTAATTTAAAGTTTTATAGATGATTTTAGGAACGGAGAAAAAAATCATCTTTTGAAAAAAGCGAGAAAGGAATATATTTTATGAAAGAAAATTTAAATATAGCTCAACAATTAAGACAAAAATATCACAAAACTGAAGAAGTTACCAATTTTAAACAAATGCTATATCGTTCAGCAGATATTTATCGTTCTAGAACTGCTTTTAAAAAGAAAGATAATAATGGTAATATCATTAGAATTACTTATGAAGAATTCAAAAATGATATTGTTTGTCTTGGGACAAGCTTAATAAAAAGAGGATTTTTAAATAAAAAAATAGCTGTTATTGGTAAAAATAGTTATGAATGGTGTGTGTCTTACATGGCAGCAAGTATTGTTGGTATTGTTGTACCTATTGACAAAGAGTTACATACAGATGATGTTATTAATTTTATGAACATTTCTGAAACTTCTTGTATTTTAGGTGATGATAAAAATTTAAGTGAAATTTTACAACAAATTAATCAGTTAAATAATAAAGATACATTTTTTATTTTCTTTGAATCTAAATCAAATAAAAATAACTTTTCTGACATTAAGTTAGAAGGAAAGAAATTATATAATGAAGGTTTTACAGATTTTGATAAAATTGAAATAAATCCTGATGAACTACGAATTTTGTTATTCACTTCTGGAACAACTGGAAATGCAAAAGGAGTTTGCTTGTCTCAAAGAAATATCTGCTCTAATATTTTATCAACTTATGGAATTGTAAAAGTAAAAAGAAGTGATTTATTCTTTTCTATCTTACCTTTACATCATACTTATGAATGCACTTTAGGTTTTTTACTTCCTATATATAGTGGTGCAAGCATTGCTCATTGTGAGGGTTTAAGATATATTGCAAAAAATATGGCAGAGTTTCATCCTTCTGTTATTTTGTGTGTTCCATTATTATTAGAAAAATTACACAAAAATATTGTAAAAAATATGAATCAATCTTTACCTAATAAATATAAAAAAGAAAATGAAAATCCTTTTTCTTCTTTACCTTTCTTCATGAAGAAAATCGTAAAAACAAAGGTCAAAAATACACTTGGAGGTAGACTTCGCGTATTTATTGTTGGTGCTGCAGCAGCCAACCCAAATATTGTTGCCGATTTTAGAGATTTAAACTTAAATACATTACAAGGATATGGTCTAACAGAATGTTCTCCTCTAGTTGCTGGTAATACAGACTTTTTCCAAAAAGATGATGCAGCAGGGCTTCCTATTCCTAATGTAGAATATAAAATTAATAATCCAAATGAAGAAGGCGTTGGAGAAATTATTGTCAAAGGTCCTAATGTTATGCTTGGCTATTATAAAAATGAAGAAGAAACAAATAAATCTTTAAAAGATGGCTGGTTTTATACTGGTGACTTAGGAAAAATTGATGAAAATGGTTATTTATATATAACTGGAAGATGCAAAAGCGTAATAGTAACAAAAAATGGAAAAAATATTTATCCTGAAGAAGTTGAATACCATTTAAATGATAATCCTTTGATATCTGAATCTCTAGTTATGGGAATTCAAAAAGAAAATGATGATGAGACTTACATTAATGCTCAAATTTATCCTAATATAGAAGCAATTACAGAATATTTAAAAGGTAGTGTTCCAACAAAAGAAGAAATATGGAAAATTATTTCTGATGCTGTAAGTAGTGTTAATAAAAAACTACCAAATTATAAACATATTAAAGGATTTATAATTCGTGATAAAGAATTTGAAAAGACAACTACTCAAAAAGTAAAACGATATGGTAACAATATGAAAATCGATAAAAAATAAAAATAGTCTGTGTAAAATATATAATTTTACACAGGCTTTTTATTTTTTTTTATATAATAGAAAATTTCGGTTACAAATTAATTTTATTTTACTTGTCTAGTTTCTGACCATCTTAACATTTTAATATCTTTATATTTATTTAATACTTCTTTATATTTATCATATTCTTCTTCCCATAATGTATCTGGCACCTTATCAAATGCTGTAAATATTTTTTCTGCTTCTGATAAATAAATTATTTGCTCTTGTGGTGACATATTTTCATATTGTTTAGCAAATTTATACAATTTGTCTAACATTTGGTTTGCATCAATAAATGACCAAAAATCTTTTACTTTCATTCCGAATAGCTTAATTTGTAAAATTGCATATGCTATTAATGCAAATATAACAAATACTAGTATATATATAATTGTTAATATTGTCATTATTTTCACCTCGTTTTTACCTTTGTACTTGTTTATTATACCATATTAGACATTTTTTGGCAATATTATTTTGCTTTAAAATTAATATAAATGATTAATGCTATTTGCTACCTACTAGATGATAATGTTTTTATATTTTTAATTTTTAGTATTATATTTCTAATTTTTATGTTATAATCATAAAATATACAAATAAATAACAAAGGAGATTATGATGGAAGAAAAATTTGAAATCACTAAAAGAGCTGGTATATATGGAATAATAGGAAATATTTTTCTATTAATTATAAAAGCAATAGTAGGATTTGTAAGTAAAAGTCAAGCAATGATAGCAGATAGTTTTAATAGTGCAGGAGATATTTTCGCTTCTTTAATGACTTTTATTGGAAATAGAATTGCAAGCACACCAAATGATGAAGATCATAATTTAGGACATGGAAAAGCTGAATATATTTTTTCTATGTTTATTAGTATTTCTATGATATTAGTTTCTGCAAAATTATTATATGATTCTGTTATAACTCTTATTTTAGGAAATAGATTACAATTTTCTTGGTTTCTAGTAATTGTTTGTATATCAACAATTTTCATAAAACTAGGATTATATATTTACACTAAGATTGCATTTAAAAAATATCATAATATTTTATTAGAAGCTAATATGAAGGATCATAGAAATGATTGCATAGTTACTTCTTTCACATTAATTTCTATCTTACTTACCCTACTTGGAATTTATTGGTTTGATAGTATCGTTGGAATTGGTATTTCTATATGGATTTGTTATACTGGTATTACTATTTTTATAGAAAGTTACAATGTATTAATGGATATTAGTGTAGATGACAAAACTAAAAAGCTAATTTTAGATATTTGCCATACTTACGAAGAAATAAAAAATGTAGGTGATATTATCTCTACCCCTGTTGGTGCCCAATATCTTGTATTTATTACAATTTTTTTAGATGGTAATCTTTCTACTTTTGATAGTCATAAATTAGCTGATAATTTAGAAAAAGATGTTAGCAAATTAGATAAAATTTATAAAACTATAGTTCATGTTGAACCTATTACTATTGAATAATAACAAATCTAACATACGTTTTTAAATATAAGACAAACCCAAATTATTAAACTTTTTTGCCTAATAATTTGGGTAACTTAAATATATAATTTCGTTAGTTTACCTATTAGTTCTTGCACTATTAAAATCATCATCAAAGTCATCAGTAATTTTATCTATTATTTCTTCTAAGGATTTTTTAGGTTCTTCATGTATTTTGCTCGTCAATATTTCTTTTGCTTTTTGTTCATCTGGTATTCCATTATCTTTATAAAATCCCCACTTTGTTGCCAATTTTTTAAAATCTATATTTTCCAAATGCTGATGGGATGTTGTTTGCAAGTTTCCATCAATATCTTTTTCTGTCATTTTATCGCAATCAGGATTTTGTTTTTGATGTTCTTCTGCTTCATCAATATTTCTATCTACAACATATTCTCCGTTTGATTCATATTCTCCTAATACAGCTCTTGTTTGTGTATCTGTTGTATAAATAGAATTACTATCTCTTACTTGTACACCCATTGTTTCATTTCCACTATATTCTTCTTGTCCTATGTTTAGTTGTATTCTTCCCATTTCTTTATTATCAATTTGTAAAACTTTACTTCCTATTTCGTATTCACTTAAAATTGCATCTTTTTCTACGTTTCCATCTTTATTAACTTGATATTTTAATTTTGTTGGATTACTTCCAGAAGCATCTCTTTGTTTTAAATTTGGAATATATTTTTGCAATGGCTCTATATTACCATCTTTATCTATAATAGCTAAAGAATATCTTGTTGAATTTCTTTCATAGCTTTGTCCTTTATCATCCTTCATATTTCCCATTTGAGAAGATTCTATTACAGCAAGTTTAGTAAATTCTTGAGGAATATTTGCTCCTAACCATTGTCTTATATTTTTTATATCATTTGCTCTTTCGTCTAAATTAATTTCTTGTTTTACCATTATATCTCTTGTCGTTGTTTTTTCTGTATTTAAATCAGATTGTTGGCTATTTTCCATACTATTTTTTCTTTCTTCTTTATTTGTATTGTTTTCATGTTTTTTTTCTAAATCTATTATTGTAATATCTCTTATTCCAGTTAATTCTCTTTCCCTTGCATATTCTAATATCTTTTTATTTTGTTCTGCTTCTTTCTGTATTTCTTCCTTTGATATAGAATTAATTCCATCTTTTATTTGTGCACTCAATTCATTTTCTATTGTATTCTGCATAAACAAAATATGGTCTTCCATTGTTTTAGGATCATATACTCCTATTCTTATGTTTCCCACATAATATTGATAAATATCTCCTTGTTTTACTACTATTAGTTTTAATTTTTTTCCATTTTCTAATGTAATATCCATTATTAATTAAATTCCTTTCTAAAAGTATAATTTAGTTAATTCCCTAACTATATTAGTATTCTTTTATTTAAAAATTTTAGCTATCAAATCATAATTACTTACTTTTATTATTTCACATTTTTGAATAGTATTCAATACTTTTTTATCTGATTTTTCATTATTTGTTATGTATACTAATCCATCAATATCTGGCACATCTTGCATTGTTCTTCCTATTAAATATTTTTTATCAAAAGACATTTGCTCTATTAAAACTTCACATTTACTTCCTATTTTATCTTGTAATTTATTTTTTGAAATTTTTTGTTGTTCTTCCATAATCTTACGATATCTTGCTTTTTTTGTGTTTCCATGAATTTGCTTTGGAAGCTTAGCAGCTGGTGTTCCATCTTCTTTTGAATACATAAATACACCTAATTTATCGAATTGAGTTTTTTGTACAAAATTTAGTAGTTCATCAAAATTTTCTTTTGTTTCTCCTGGAAATCCAACTATTAAACTAGTTCTTAATGTTACATTTGGTATTTGCTTTCTTATTTTTTGTATTAGTTCTTCAATTTTTGCCTTATTCGTTCTTCTATTCATTTTCTTTAAAATAGAATCTGAAATATGTTGAATTGGTATATCAAAATATTTTGCAATTTTATTGTTGTTTGCAACTACTTCTATTAATTCGTCTGTAATACCTTCTGGATAAGAATATAAAAATCTAATCCATTTAACATCTTTTATTTTACTTAATTCTTGCAATAATTCTGCTAATTTGCTTTCTCCATAAATGTCTATTCCATATTTTGTAGTGTCTTGAGCTATAACAATTAATTCCTTAATTCCTTTTTTGGCAAGCATTTTTGCTTCTTCTATGATTTCTTCTTTTTTTCTGCTAACAAATGGACCTCTAATGTATGGAATTGCACAATAAGTACATTTATTACTACATCCTTCGCCTATTTTTAAATAAGCATAATTTTTTCCTGTTGTGATTGTTCTATTCAAAAATTCTTCTTGTAAAAACATTGGCATTTGTGATATTTCGGATATTTTCTTATTTGTTTTATTTATTGATTTTTGTGTAATATTTCTTTTTATTAAATTATCTATTTTTTCCCATAAATAATCGTATTCATCAATTTTAATGAACAAATCTACTTCTGGTAATAATTTTGTTAGTTCTTCATAATATCTTTGGACTAAACATCCCATTACAATTAAATATTTACATCTTTTTTTCTTATATTCCGCCATTTCTAAAATTGTATTAATTGCTTCTTCTTTAGCAGAATCAATAAATCCACAAGTATTAATTACAATTATATCTGCTTGTTTTTCATCATTTATAATTGTGTAATTGTTTTTTTTGAATATTCCTATTGTATTTTCAGTATCTATTAAATTTTTACTACAACCAAGTGATACAAATCCTACATTCATTTCTATTCCTTCCCATTATTAATCTATGTGACTACATATATGTTTTCTTGTTAATTCCATTAAATCTAATTTTGTAAATCCTTCAACTTGAGTTTTACTTCTATCTTTTTTTAGTTCTTCTTTTAGTATTTTTTCAATTTTATTTTTGTTTTCTTGATTTTTCATATCAATATAATCAATTATTATAATTCCGCCAATATCTCTTAACCTCAATTGTTTTGCAATTTCTATGGTAGCTTCTTTATTTACTTTAAATACGGTATCTTCTAAATCATATTTTCCTGTATATTTTCCTGTATTTACATCAATTGCAGTTAATGCTTCTGTTTTATCAATAGTAATAAATCCTCCACATTTTAACCATACTTTTCTATTTTCTATTTTTTCAATTTGTTTTTCTATGTTGTATATATTTAGTATATTTTGTTTTTCTTTTAATTCTATTTTTATATTTTTATATTCTTTATTTTCATTTTGTAGTTTCGTTAAATATTGATATTCTTCTTTGTTATTTAATGTTATTTTACTAATGTCCTTGTCTGCTAAATCTATTAAGATTTTTTCCACAATATCTTCACTTTGATATAATAATTTTGCTTTCTTTGAATTTGGAGAAACACTAGTTTTAATAATTTTATTCCATTTATTTTCTATATTTTTAATATCTTGAATTATTTCTTCTTCTTTTCCTTCTGCTGAAGTTCTAATAATTGCTCCATTTCCTTTACTTAAATTTGCTTTTACAAGGCTTAATAGTCTTTTTTGTTCTTTTTCATCTTCTATTTTCTGTGACACTGTAATAATATCTGTATTTGGCATAAATACAATATATTTACTTGGTAAGTTAATATGAGTTGATACTCTTGCTCCCTTTTTTTCATTACTATCTTTTTTTACTTGTACTAATATCTTTTGTCCTGGTTCTATTATTTTAGAAATATCTATTGTTTCATCATATTTTTCTTTTCTTTCATCTATTTTTGGTAAAATATCTTTTAAATGAATAAAACTATTTTTTTCTGTTCCTATATCTACAAATGCAGATTGCATTCCTTTAATAATGTCCTTAATAATTCCAATATAGATATTTCCTTCTTTTCTTTTCATTAAATCATCTTCTTGGTAATATTCCATTACTTTTTCATTTTCTACTAATATTATTTTTCTTAATTTTTCATCTGTTTGTATAAATAATTCTGCCATTTTTACCTTCCTTTGGTTATCTGTTTGAGTATTAACGAATTACAGATAACTTATTTTAATTTTCGTTATGGAGTTTCTAATTCCTACTCTTATATTTTAATTATATTTGTTCATTGCAATGTCTACACCGTTTTTTATAATCTCGATTATAGCATCTTTTGCAAGTGTTGTGCCTTTGTCTAATTTTTCTATATCTTCTTCTGGTATTGCACCTATTACATAATTTATTAAATCATCTTTATATTTTGGAGAACCAATACCAACTCTTATTCTTGTAAATTCTTGTGTTTTTAAATGTTCTACTACTGATTTCATCCCATTGTGGGTTCCTGGTCCACCTTTTTTTCTGATTTTTATAATTTCTGGTTCAATATCAATGTCATCATAAATAATAATGATATCTTTTACCTCTATTTTATAAAAGTCTATAATCTCTCTAATAGCTTCACCACTTAAGTTCATATAGGTTTGTGGCTTTAATAAGATTACTTTTTCCCCTTCTATATTACCTGTTCCATATAAGCCTTTGAATCTTTTCTTATTAATTTCTATATTATATTGTTTTGCTAATTTATTAATAACATTAAATCCCATGTTGTGTCTAGTGTTACTGTAGTCTTCTTCTGGATTTCCTAATCCTACAATTAAATACATGTTTTTTCTCCTTTTGTTTTAAACTATTATTTATTTTACCTTGTTTTTGGCTTTTTTTCAAGTATTTTTATTCTTGATTTTGAAATTTTATTGAAATAGTATCTTTCAATTGGCTGTAATTAATAACATTAAAAAAATCCTATATTTCTATAGGATTCTTTTTTTATTTATTATTCTGCTGATTCTTCTGCTTCAGGAGCTTCATAAGCTTCTAATATAGCTTTTTGAATTTTTTCTCTAGTTTCAGCATTGATTGGATGAGCTATATCTCTGAATTCTCCGTTTGGAGTTTTTCTGCTTGGCATAGCTATAAATAATCCATTTTGGCTTTCGATAACTTTAATATCATGAACTGCGAATTCGTTATCGAATGTTACAGAAGCAACAGCTTTCATTCTGTTCTCTGAATTTACTTTTCTTAAACGTACATCTGTTATTTGCATTGTAGTGCACCGCCTTCCTTAAGTTTTAATTTTATTTTGTACATATTAGTTTAATCTTATGTACAATTATATTATTCTTCACAAAAAAAGTTTTTCCTTCTTTTTTTTACAAAAAAAATTAAATTTTATAAAATATTTTTTTATTGCTGAAATAATTGTTGTAACATTTTACTTTTTTGGATATATTATATATTGTGATAACCTTAAAACTTTATTATAAAGTATTGAAATTTAAACTATAAAATTATATAATCTACATATTAAATAGAGGAGTGTGTTAATTAAATGCCAAATATAGAAAATATAAAAAAATATAAAAATATACATATGATTGGAATTGGTGGAGTCAGTATGAGCGGAATTGCTGCAATTTTAAGTAACTGGGGATTTACAATTACTGGTTCTGATTGGGCTAAATTTGAAAATGCTGAAAAATTAAGTCAAATGGGAATAAAAGTTACAATTGGACATAATTTAGAAGACGTTGCAAATGCTGATGTTGTTATTTATTCTGCTGCAATAAAAAGCGATGACCCAGAAATGTTAGAAGCAAAAAAACTAAATATACCAACAATCGAAAGAGCTGATTTCTTAGGTGAAATAACAAGATGTTTTAATGATACAATCTGTATTTCAGGAACACATGGTAAAACAACAACTACTTCTATGATATCTCTTTGCTTTATTGAAGCTTTAAAAGATCCAAGTATCCAAGTTGGAGCATTTTTAAAACAAATTGATGGGAACTATAAAGTTGGAAATAGTGAACATTTTATAATAGAAGCTTGTGAATATGTAGAAAGTTTCTTAAAATTTAGTCCAAAAGCAGAGATTATCTTAAACATTGATAATGATCATTTAGATTATTTTAAAACCTTTGATAATATAAAAAACGCTTTCATTAAATATGTAAAACTACTTTCATCTAGTGGCTTACTAATTGTTAATGGAGATGATACAAATTGCTTAGAATTACCAAAATATACAGATGCAAAAGCAATTACTTATGGAATTACTAATAAACACACTAATTTCTTTGCTGTTAATATTGTATTTGATAATGATGGTTTTCCTGAATTTGATGTTTATCATAATGATGAATTTTTTGATAGAATTAAACTATCTGTACCAGGAATGCATAATGTTCTAAATGCTCTATCATGTATTGCATTATGTACAGAATATGGAATTGACAAAGCCTCTATTAAATCTGCATTATTAAAGTTTACAGGTGCACATAGAAGATTTGAATTTAAAGGAAAAATAAAAAATATAGCTAGTGTCTATGATGATTATGGACATCATCCAACTGAAATTATTGCAACAGCAAAATCATTAATGAATAAAAAATATAATAAATCTTGGGTTGTTTTTCAACCACACACATATAGTAGGACAAAAACTTTATTAGAAGACTTTGCAAAAGCATTACTTAATTTTGACAATATAATAGTTTTAGATATATATGCTGCAAGAGAAAAAAACACTTATAATATTAGTTCTAAAGATTTAGTAGATAAAATTATTTCACTTGGAAAAGATGCAAAATATTTACCAAATTTTGAAGAATGTGTATCTTATATAGAAGAAAATATTAAAGAAAATGATATTGTTCTTACTCTAGGAGCAGGAACTGTCACTGAAATTGGACCTATGTTGTGTCAAAATGAATAGGTCTTTTTGACGTTTATTTATAAAATATATTTTATTCAATTATAAAAAAATAAATCTATTTAATTATGAATGCAAGTGGAATTATATTACAAATTATTTAATTAACAAATGGGAGAATCTCAAACTTGCTTTGAGAGAGGCCTATTTGTTAATTTTATAATTTGTTTATAATGTAGCGTAGCCGAATAATTAAATAGATTTATTTTTTATTGTATATAATAGTGTGTCAAAAAGATTCGTTCATTTTGACACTAAGCTGTTTCTTTGTGGTTTCCTTCTGGTACTTGCCTTTTCTTCTTTGTTGTCGTTTTATTTCGTTCTTTATTTACTTCATTTATAATTGTTTTTGGTCCTGCATTTTCTAATACTGTTTCTTTTGTTATTATACATTTTTCGATATTTGGATTTGATGGTATTTCAAACATAATATCTCTCATAATTTCTTCTATTATTGAACGTAATCCTCTCGCTCCTGTTTTTCTTTCAATTGCCTTATTTACAATTGCTTCTAACGCTTCTTCTTCAAATATTAGCTCTACATCGTCTATTTCAAATAACTTTTGATATTGTTTGATTAATGAGTTTTTAGGTTCTACTAGTATTTTTATTAGTGCTTCTTTATCCAAATCTTTTAATGTTGCTACTATTGGCAATCTTCCTATAAATTCAGGAATTAGTCCAAATTTTAACAAATCTTGTGGTAATAATTCTTGGAATACTTCATATTGATTTATTTCCTTTTTACCTTTTACTTGAGCTCCGAAACCTATTAATTTTTCTCCTGTTCTGTCTTTTATGATATTTTCTAGTCCTTCAAATGCTCCTCCACAAATAATTAATATATTTTCTGTATTGATTTGAATTAATTCTTGATTTGGATGTTTTCTTCCTCCTTGTGGTGGTACAGATGCAATAGTTCCCTCTATGATTTTTAATAACGCTTGTTGTACACCCTCTCCACTTACGTCTCTTGTAATAGATGGATTTTCAGATTTTCTTGTTATTTTGTCAATTTCATCAATATATATAATACCTTTTTCTGCTTTTTGTATATCTCCATCAGCAGCTTGAATTAGTTTTAGTAGAATATTCTCTACATCTTCTCCTACATATCCAGCTTCAGTTAGAGTTGTAGCATCGGCAATTGCAAATGGTACATTTAATATTTTTGCTAATGTTCTTGCAAGTAATGTTTTTCCACATCCTGTTGGACCTAATAATAAAATATTACTTTTTTGAATTTCTACATCATCTTTTGACGCATTTTCTTCATGTGCAATTCTTTTATAATGATTATATACTGCAACTGATAATGTTTTTTTTGCTTCATCTTGACCTATTACATAATCATCTAATACTTTCTTTATTTCTTTAGGGCTTGGTACATTATTTAATTCATTTAATGTATATCCTGCTTTTTCTTCATCATATAATTCTGCTTCAATGATACTTGTACAAAGTTCTACACATTCGTCACATATATATACTCCTGGTCCAGCTACTATTTTTCTTACATTTTCTTGTGTTTTTCCACAAAAAGAACATCTTACACTTTTTGGTACTTCATTTTTAGCCATAAATCTCTCCCTCTTTGATAGAAAACTAATTTTTACCATTTTTATTGTATATTAAATATTTATATTTTATAATTAAAAACTTAATTGTGTTTTCTATCACTTTAAATATATTATATTTATTTTCTTTTATCCATAATTCCATCAATTAGTCCATATTTTAGTGCTTCCTCTGCTGTCATGTAATTATCTCTTTCTGTATCTTTTTGAATTGTTTCGATTGATTGACCTGTTCTATCACTTAAAAATTTATTCAATTTTTCTCTTGTTTTTACTAAGTGGTCTGCATGAATTTTTACTTCTGTTGCTTGACCTGAAATTCCGCCACCACCAATTAATGGTTGATGTATTAATATTTCTGCATTTGGTGTTGCAAATCTTTTTCCTTTTTCACCAGCTGCTAAAAGAGCTGCTCCCATACTTGCTGCCATTCCAATACAAATTGTTGATACAGGACATTTAATATAATTCATTGTATCTATAATTCCCATACCATCTGTAATAGATCCTCCTGGTGAATTAATGTATAAATTTATATCTTTATCTGGATCTTCTGATTCTAAAAATAATAACTGTGCAATTACTAAGCTTGATGTTGTTGGATTGACATCTTCTCCTAAAAATATAATTCTATCTTTTAATAATCTTGAGAATATATCATATGATCTTTCTCCTTTACTTGTTTGTTCAATTACATATGGTACTAAACTGTTTCTTTCTATCATAACTTTCCTCCTATAATATCTTTGTATTAATTTAAAATCTATTTTATTATATACTAAATTATTAAATAATGAAATAGAATTTTAAAAAAAGTTGAGATATTTTTCATTTGATACCTCAACTTTTTTCTATGTAAATTTTTCTTATTTTATTTTTGCGTTTTCTACTAAGAAATCAATAGCTTTTTCTAATTCAATTCCTTGTTTAATGTAATTATTTACACTTTCATTTTTAAGAAATTCTTCGTCATTTTCTTTTCCATAGCTTTTAGCCATTTCTTTCATTTTTTCTTTTAATTCTTTATCTGTTGCTTCTATTTTTTCAGCTTTTATAACTGCTTCTAATGCTAATCTTGATTTAATTGCTTTTATTGCTTGAGGTTCGTATTCTTTTCTCATATCTTCATTTGTTTTGCCCATCATTTGAAGATATTGTTCTAATTTAAGTCCTTGATATGATAATCTTTGTTCTATATCTTTTATCATATTATCAATTTCCATTTCAATCATTCCTGATGGAATATTTACTTTTATATTTTCACATAAAGCATCAATTACTGCATCTTGCGTTTCATATTTTGCTTTTTCTTCGTTTTGTTTTTGTTTTTTGTTTTTAATATCTTCTTTTAATTCTTTTAATGTATCAAATTCACTAACATCTTTTGCAAATTCATCATCTAGTTTTGGTAATTCTTTTTTCTTGATTTCATGAACTTTTACTTTGAAAGTTGCATCTTTTCCAGCTAAATCTTTTGAGAAATATTCATCTGGGAATTTTACATTGATATCTTTTTCTTCGTCGATTTTCATTCCAATTACTTGATCTTCAAATCCTGGTATAAATGTATTACTTCCTATTTCTAAGTCATGTCCTTCTGCTTTTCCACCTTCAAAGGCTTTCCCATCAACAAATCCTTCAAAATCGATTGTTGCAATATCACCTTTTTCTACTGGTCTATTTTCTATTGTTACTAATCTTGAATTATGTTCTTGCATATGTTCTAATTCATGGTTTATATCTTCATCTGTTACATTATACTCAACTTTTTTAATTTCTATACCTTTGTATTTTCCTAATTCTGCTTCTGGTTTCGTTTGGATTACTGCTGTGAATATTAATTCTTTTCCTTTTTCAATTTGTTTTACTTCAATATCTGGTCTACTTACTGCTTCTAATTTATTTTCTTCAACAGCTTCATCTAAAGCTTCACCTGCTATTTCGTTAAATGCATCTTCATAAAATATTTCTTTTCCATAGTATTTTTCTACAATATTCATAGGTGCTTTACCTTTTCTAAATCCTGGTATATTGAAATATTTAGCACTTTTAAAATATACTTTTTTTATTGCTTCATCAAATTTTTCAGCTTCAACTGTGATTTCCAATTTAACTTCATTTTCATTTTTTGTTTTTTCTACTTTACAATTCATTTTTTTCAATCCTTTCATTATTAATCATAAGCTTATATATTATACCACATTTTTCTTATTTTGCAAGGAATTTTTTATATTTTTAAAAAAATACTTGTTTTTTTTTCTTATTTGTGATAAACTTATAAACAGTCAATTTATTTTAAGATATTTAGGAGGTGCAATTTAGATATGGCAAAATGCGAAATTTGTGAAAAAACAGCTAGTCATGGAAATAAACTTAGTATAACTCGTTCTCATATAAGTAAAAGATCTCCACGTACTTGGAAACCAAACTTAAGAACTGTAAAAGCTGAAATAGATGGTGAAGTTAAAAAAATCCATGTATGTGCTAAATGTTTAAAAAACGGAAAAGTAAAAAGAGCCTAGAAGCTCTTTTTTTGTTGGTTAATTGGTTAATTTTATTCTTTTATTCCAAATATTAATTTTACAAATCCCCTTAAAAATTTGGGAACTTTTTTTACTACAACTGTCATATGTATCCCTCCTTTTTTGTTAACATGCAAGCCACATAAAACCTACACAAACTATCGTTACTCCAATTAAAAATAACCATCCTGTTATGGGAAGTAATAATACTAATAGAATTCCTAGTCCCAAACCTATTAAGCATACTGCTAATGTTTTTTTAAACAAATGTATCATTTTTTACCTCCCCTTTTTGCTTTTTGTATATTATATTATTATTTTTATTTATTGGTTCCTTTTATGTAAAACATTATTGCTGTTTTAATTTATAAAGCCATTTTTATTGCAAATTTTATAAACAAAGTATAAAATAGAATTTGAAAGGATTGATACTAAAAATGAATGAAAAAAATATCGTTGAATTAATCGAAAATTTAAAAAAATCTTATCCAGATGCCACTTGTAGTTTAGACTTTGAAACACCATTTCAATTAGTAGTTGCAGTAATGCTTTCTGCTCAATGTACAGATGAAAGAGTAAATAAAACAACACCAAAGCTATTCGAGCGTTGTAAAACTATTCAAGATTTTGCAAATATTAATATTAATGAATTAGAACAGCTTATCCACCCTTGCGGTTTTTACAAAAATAAAGCCAAAAATATTAAATTATGTGCAAAACAAGTTTTAGAAAATTTTAATGGTGAAGTTCCCCACTCTATGGAAGAATTAATGACTCTTGCTGGAATTGGTAGAAAAAGTGCAAATGTCATTATGTTAGAAGTATTTAAAGATCCTCAAGGTATTGCAGTAGATACTCATGCTAAAAGAATTTCAAACTTAGTAGGTTTATCAAACCATAAAGAACCTGAAAAAATTGAGCAAGATTTATTAAAAATTTTACCAAAAGAATATTTTAAAGATGTAAATCATCTTTTAGTTTGGCATGGAAGGAATACTTGTATAGCAAGAAAGCCAAAATGCAATATTTGTTCAATAAAGCAATATTGTAATCATTATTCAAATAATAACTAGTCATATTTTATTTAATTATATATAACTTTTTATTATTAATTATAATTATTTATAATGAACAAGAATATAGTAATCTAAGTTATTAATCATTAACTATATTCTTGTTTTTAATTGTATATTTTACTTATTTTTGAACATATTATTCTTGAGAGGTGATATCTTTGACCAATATAAATTGTTCTTTAAATTGCATTCATCAAAAAGACGGAAAATGTTCATATAATTCTGTTTCTCCAACCACACTTTCTTCTTCTGAATGTGCATATTTTGTCGATAAAAACAACACAAATTCATAATAATTTTTATTATTCATTTTTCAAAATTGAATTGACAAATTTCTCCTAAAAGTATATATTTTAACATATAAATATTTAGGAGGTATTAAAATGTTAAAAAACAAATTTAAAATTATCACATTATTTTTTGCAATTTTATTAGCAATCTCAATTCCAGTTGTTAGAGCTGAAAATGAAACAAATTCTTCTGATGTTATAAACAACAATGTAATTGATGATCCTGAAGCAGATGATAATCAACCCGCAGCTACAATAGATTCAGCCAATAATGCAAGTACTGAAAACTCAAATAACCAATCATCTGATGTTGAAAATACTACTTCTACTACAGAAGATAGCGAAAATCATTCTTCTGAAGAAGCATCATCAGAAGATAGTTTTAAAAAAAGCGATATATATCTTACAGGAGATAATATCACTATTGATTACATAATAGATGGAAACTTATTTGTACTAGCTAATAATGTTACAATCAACTCACAAATAGGCGGAGATGCTTTTATTATGGCAGATTCAATCACAATTGGAGAACAAGGATATGTATTTAGTAATTTATTTGCTATGACAGATAATTTAGATATTAAAGGTGTTGTATATGATGTATATGCCGTATCTCAAAAAACTAATATAACAGGATACATATATAGAGATATAAGAATAAGTTCTTCTGATTTATCTATTTTGGGTGTTGTTGGAAGAAATGCATTTGTTAATTGTTCTAATCTTACATTTGCGCAAGAAAATACATCTGAAAATGATGAAACAACAACTAATTCAAAGGGTTCTATCAATGGTAATTTAAATTATAGTGCGTCTGAAGAAATCTCAATTCCAGATGGTGTTGTTTCTGGAGAAACTAATTATACAAAAACAAATACATCTACTAATTCATTTAATTTACAAGATGCACTTATTTCACTTGTAACAATGATTGCAACTGTAGTTATAATTTGGTTTGTATGTTTATGGCTAGCACCTAAATTCTTAGATAATGCAACACAACTAATTACTAAAAAAATACTACCTGTTATAGGTTTTGGAATTTTAACACCAATAGTTGTTACTATAGTTTCTGTAATCGCATTTATTATAGGAATTACTGCAAAGATTGGATTATTAGCACTTATAATGCTGTTCCTATTGATACTAATTGGTTCTCCAATTTTTGTTATAACAATTAATAATGTTATTTGCAATAAACTAAAAATAGATAAAAAAGCTAAGATTTTTGGAATGTTAATTGTATCTTCTATTTTATTATGGTTAATTGAATTAATTCCTTATGTTGGTTCTATAATAGGATTTATAGTAGGAATTATAGGATTAGGAATTGTTACTATTAGCTTATTTAAGAGAAATAAAATTAAAGAAACAAATAAAAGTGAAGATACAAAATAAATATTTTACTTAAATTCTTTATAGATTATATTAGAATTTTTAAAATATATAATAAAATTTTAATATTTTTTGATACAAAAAGTGAGTATGAAATTTACAATTTTTTAAATTTTATACTCACTACTTTTTTCTTATTTATTCAATTTTTAATTCATCTATAATTGTCTTATAATCTTTTGCTAATAAAATTGCTGTTCCTGAAACTAAAACATTTGCACCTGCTTTTTTTATTATTGGAGCAGTTTTTAAATTTATTCCACCATCTGCTTCAATATCTATTTCAATTTTATTTTCTTCAGCATATTTTTTTAGTTTTTCAATCTTATTTACCATTTCTGTAAGTAAAGTTTGTCCTCCTTTTCCTGGTTCAACTGTCATTATTAAACACATATGAATATATGGTAAAAATTCATAAATATCTTCTATTTTAGTATCTGGCTTTACTGATAATCCAACTCTACAATTATTTTCTTTAATATAATTAATTATTTCATATACTTCTTCTCTGTTTTTACATGCTTCATAATGAAATGTAATAATGTTAGGTTCTACTGCTATAAAGTCTTTAATTGCTTTTTTAACATCTTTTACCATTAGGTGTACATCTAGTGGTAAATTAGAAATTCTTCTTATATATGATGAATATTCTAACATTTTTTGATAAGTATCTTTCTCTACAAATTTACCATCCATTACATCAATATGAAAATAGTCAGTCTTAGCATTTTCTAATGCAAAAAATGTTTTTGATTCTTCTCCTTTTTTTACAGAAAGAATAGATGTTGAAACTTCTACCATTTCTTATATTCCTCCCTTTCTTTTAGTTCTTGATATATTTTACAAAATCTTTCATATCTTAATTTTTCTATTTTACCATCATCTATTGCTTTTTTTATTCCACAATTTTTTTCTTTTATATGAGTGCAACCTACAAATTCACATTGTGATATATGCTCTTTAAATTCTTTAAAATATTTTGCTAATTCATTGCTTTGTATCTCTGAAATGTCAAAAGTAGAAAAACCTGGCGTATCTGCTATGTATGTATTATTTGCTATTTTATATAATTTTATTGCTGTTGTTGTATTTTTTCCACGTTTATTTTTTTTGCTAATTTCTCCTTCTTTTGTAATATCTTCTTCAAATATCGCATTTATTAAAGTTGACTTCCCTACACCTGAATTTCCTGAAAAAGCATTCATATTATTTTTTAGTTCTTTTTTTAATATATCAATGCCTTTTCTATTTTTCGCTTCTGTCTCTATTACTGTATATCCTATTTTTTGGTATGTATTCTTTATTTGCTTAAATTGCTTGTCTTTATCTAAATCCGTCTTATTTAAAACAATTAATGATTTGATACCTAAAAATTCTGCAAATGCTAATTGTTTATCTAACATTAATAAATCTGGTTTTGGATTTTTACTGGATATAACAAATATAATTTGTGTAATGTTAGAAAGTTTTGGTCTTTTTATATATACCTTTCTTGGCTCAATTTCATTAATTACTGCCTTAGCATTTTCTTCATCTGTTATTTCTATTTCTACAATATCTCCAACAACTGGTGATATTTCTTCTTTTTTAAATTTTCCTCTTGCTGTCGCTTCATATATTTTTTTATTTGATTCTATATAATATAAATTTGAAATATTTGCTACAATTAGTCCTTGCATAACTCCTCCCATTTCATTTTATAATTACAATTTACAACTCATTTGAAAAAACTTTTGAATAATCAACTATATTATTAATAAAAATATCATTATTAATAATATTTTTTAGGGAACGAATTAATTTTTTCGTTCCCCTTATTATTTTTGGTAATATATGTTTTAATATAACGCTATAGATTTACAATTATAGTAATTAATTCTTAGTTATTATTTAACAGTCTTTGAATTTTCTGTATTAAAGTTTAATGATAATTGTCTAACCCAGTTTCCTCCGTTTGAGTCTGTTAAAGTTACAGTTAAATCCATTGACCCTTTTCCACTTATTGAAGCTGTTTTTGTTGTATTTTTATCTACTCCTGAATCAGACCATAATGTTGTATCACCTGATTTAATTGTGATATTTACAGTTTTGGCTGTTGTTGAAGTAGTACTTGATGATGTCGCACTATTATCTGTTGAATTTTCTGTTGAGCTTTTTTCTGCTTCATATCCTCCTGTAATTGACTTTACATCAATTGATATAGTCGCTGTCTTATTTTCAGCTATTTTATTAACTGTTACTGTTACTGTTGTTCCTTCATCAATCTCTTTTCCTGATTCTATACTTTGTTTTAATACTGTTCCATTATCTTTTGATGTATTCTCTTCATATGTAATATTAACTTTTAATCCTAAATCTTCTAATGTCTTCTTTGCATTTGCTTCTGTTTGACCTATAATGCTTACCATTGTTACTTGCTTAATTCCTGTTCCTGTACTTACATGAATTTTTATAGTATCTCCAGCAAAGGCTTCTGTATCTGGGTCTATTTCTTGGCTAACTACCATTCCTTCTTCTACTGTTTTACTTGTTTCTTCTATCACTTCTGCTTTTAAGTTTGCTTCTTCTATTAATTTAATTGCTTCTTCTTTTTCTTTTCCTTTTACATTTGGCACTGTTGTTTTTTCTTGTCCTTTACTAATAACAACTTTAACTGTGCTTCCTTGTTTTACTTTATTGTAATTTTCAATATATGAAGGATCTTGTGATATAACAAATCCTTCTGGAACATCTTTGTTATATTCTTCTTTATCTACTTCAAATTTTAGTTTTACATCTTCTATTTCTTTTTGTGCTTCTTCTTTTGATAGTCCTACTACATTTGGCATAGATACCTCTGGTGGATTTGTAGCATTTAATGCTAACATTGTTCCAGATAAACTTAATACAAATAATAACATTAAACCTATCACACTACTTAATACTTTATGATTTTTTATGAATGTTTTAAATTTTCCTTCTTTTTTTGAATTTTTTTGTTTGCTTCTATTTTCATCTCCATACATTCTTGTATCTATTTTTTGTGTAAGTGCTGTTGGGTCATATTCTTCTTCTACAAAATCTCCATTTGGATTTTTAAGTGCTCTTTTTAAATCAATTAGCATTTCTGTTGCTGATTGGTATCTCATACTGCTTTCTTTTTGCAGAGCTTTCATAATAATTTGATTAACAGCATATGGAACTTTTGGGTTTATTTCTGATGGTTCTTCTGGATCTTCTTGCATATGTTTTAAAGCTACTGATACTGGTGTATCTGCATCAAATGGTACTTTTCCTGTTACCATTTCATATAAAACAACTCCTAAAGAATATATATCAGATTTCGCATCTGTAAATCCTCCTCTTGCATGTTCTGGTGAAAAATAGTGAACAGATCCAATTGTTGTTCCAAACGCTGTAATAGTAGAGTTCGATACTGCCTTTGCAATTCCAAAGTCTGTTACTTTTGCTACACCATCTTCTGTAATTATTATATTGTGTGGTTTTATATCTCTATGTACAATATTATTTCTATGTGCCATTTCTAAAGCAGATGCAATTTGTATTGCTACATTAACAGACCATTTCCATGGTAATGGTCCATGTTCTTCTAATATAATTTCTTTTAATGTTTTCCCTTGAATTAATTCCATTACAATATAATATAAATTTCCTTCTACTCCAACATCATAGATTGAAACTATATTTGAATGAGTTAATCTTGCTGCAGATTGAGCTTCACCCTCAAATCTTTTAATAAATTCTTCATCTGTCGTAAATTCATCTCTTAATATTTTTACTGCAACATTTCTTTTTAACATCCTATCTTCTGCTTTATATACTGTGGCCATCCCGCCATTTCCTATATTTTTGATAATTTCATATCGGTTTCCTAATAATTTACCTTCTATATTCATATTTATCTCCCCTTAATATGCGCGTTTATACGTAGATTGCTATATATTTTTAATTATAACAACTGTTATGTTGTCATATCCCCCTTTATTATTTGCTATTTCTACTAATTCCTTGGGTGCTAATTCTATATTCTTTTTTGCAAGTTTAAATATTTCCTCCTGTGGTACTAAATTTGATAATCCATCTGAACACATTATATAAATGTCATCTTTTAAAAATCCTTTTACCATAACATCTGGCTCAACAAATGCGTTACATCCGAAGTGCTTTCATTAACATATTTTTTTGTGGATGATGTATTGCTTCTTCTTGAGTTATTTTACCATCTTTTACTAATTTTTGAACATAGCTATGGTCTTGTGTTAATTTTCTCATAAATTCTTTTCTAATTCTATATATTCTACTATCTCCTACGTGACCAATAAAGGCTCTATTATTATATATTAAACATATTTCTAAAGTAGTACCCATTCCTTCTAATTCTTTATCTTCTTGTGATTTTTCATAAACTATCATATTGGCATATTCCATACTACTTGCTACTAATTGTATTATACTATCTTTGTCTTTTTCTATTTCTTCAAAATTATTCTCTATATAGCTTTTTGCTGATTGTATGGCAAGTTTACTTGCTATCTCTCCACCATTGTATCCTCCCATACCGTCTGCTAACATATAAATTTGTACTTCATCTAATGAATCTGATATATAATAAGCATCTTGATTTATTTCTCTTACTTTACCAATATCAGTCTTGGCATAAGCTTTTATCATTTTTTCACCTCTCTTCTTTTTTTATTTATTTCGTGCTATTTTTTTCTTTATTTCTTTATATCACAAGTTTTATGTTTTTGCAAGCACCTTGTAAAAATAGTATTTTTATGATATAATATAGTTATGATACTTGAAAACTTAGCACAGAAAGGAGTTAGTATGAGATATTCATCTAACGTTGATGTCAAAGAGAAGCGGGTTACAGTAGCTGTTGAAGATGATGGCAGAGATTTTTCAGTTAGTTTAGTAGATAAGCTTATGGCTTTGGCTATTAAGCACAATGCAACTGATTATTATTTCAGTTTCGAAGACTGGAATTTTTCTGCAAACTGTGATTCATTAGAAGATCTTAATGATCTTGCAAGTGAATTATCAGAATGCATGGAAGCAGCCTAAACCCAATCTTTTTGCTTGACGAAATCCCCTAGAAACATCTTCTTCGTTTTTGGGGGATTTCTCTTATTTATTATTTGTAATGAAATTGTTAGGACCGTTCAAGAATTCTTCAAAAGTCTAAAAATTTGACTAATAAACAATTGAAATGTATAATAAATCAATAAAAATAAAGTTATGGAGTTATAAATATGAACACAAATTATTTAGAAAAATTAGAATTTAATAAGATAAAAAAAATGCTAAGTAATTTTTCTCATACATATATCGGTAAAAATTTATCTTTTAACTTAGAACCTAGTAATAATACAGATAATGTAAGAAAATTACTAAAAGAAACACAAGAAGCATTGGACTTAATAGAAAGAAATTCTTCTCCTTCTTTTTATGAAATTGCAGATATAACAATTCATTTAAAAAAATTAGAAAGTAATGGTTGTTTATCTGCTAAATCTCTTTTAGAACTTTCAACAATTTTCAAACTTGCTCAAGAACTTAAAAATTATTTTAATAAAGATTTTATTAATTTAGAAGACTATCCAATTTTATCTGAACTCTTTATTAATTTATATGCAAATAAAAGCGTAATTGATAAAATTTCTTCTTGTATTATAGATGAAAATACAATTGATGATAATGCTTCAAAAACGCTACTTTCTATTAGGAAACAACAAATAAAGCTAGAACAAGATATTAGAAGCAAACTAAATCATATGCTTCATTCTTCTGCTTATTCTAAATATATTCAAGAAAACATCATTACTATTAGAAATGACCGCTTCGTTATTCCTATAAAAGAAGAATATCGTTCTCAGGTCAAAGGTTTTATCCATGATGTTTCTAATGCTGGTTCTACTATTTTTATAGAACCTATTTCTATATTTGAAATGAATAATGAATTAAATCAACTAAAAATGGATGAAACTATTGAAATTGAAAAAATATTGCAAGAATTATCTTCTCTTTTCTATCCTTATGTTGAACAATTAAAATTAGATAGTTCTTTAATTGGAAAATTAGATTTCATTTTTTCAAAAGCTAAATTTTCCAAATCTTTGAATGCTAATATGCCTATTATAAGTGATAAAAAAGAGATTAATTTAATTAACGCAAGACATCCTTTGATTGATAAAAATAAAGTTGTTCCTATTTCAATTCCTATTGGAACTAATTTTTCAACTTTACTAATTACAGGTCCAAATACAGGTGGAAAAACTGTTACTTTAAAAACAGTAGGTTTACTATTATGTATGGCATATAGTGGTTTAGGTATCCCTGCTGGCGAAAATTCAAGTATTTATGTCTTTGATGAGATTTTTACAGATATTGGTGATGATCAAAGTATTAGTGATTCTTTAAGTACTTTTTCATCTCATATAACAAACATCGTAGAAATAACCAAAAGAGTTACCAAAAATTCTTTAGTATTAGTAGATGAACTTGGTTCTGGAACAGATCCAGTAGAAGGTGCTAATTTAGCAATAAGTATATTAGATTATTTTAAACAAGTAAATTGTATTACAATTGCAACTACACATTATCAGGAATTAAAACAATATGCTTTAGTAACAGAAGGTTTTGAAAATGCATCTGTCGAATTTGATATTAATACATTAAGCCCTACTTATAAATTGCTTGTTGGAATTCCTGGAAAAAGCAATGCATTTGCTATAAGTCAAAAATTAGGTTTATCTTCTTCTATTCTTGATAAAGCTAAGTCACTTATGACTTCTGATGAAATTAATATTGAAGAATTGTTAAAAAGTATCTATGATGATAAGTCTTTAATTGAAAAGGAAAAATTGGAAATAGAACAACAATATAATCAAGTTACCCTATTGAAAAAATCCTTAGAACGAGATAATTCTTTACTAAAGAAACAAGAAAAAGATTTAATTGATAATGCTAAAATAAAGGCTCGCAATATTTTATTAGATGCAAAAGAAGAAGCAAGTGAAATTATAAAACAAATTAATCAATCCACTGATTCTAAAAAAATAAATAATTTAAGAAATAAACTTAATACAAAAATTAAAGATATTCAATTAGATTCTAATAACGTAGAATCTCTAGAAACTGTAAATTCTATTAAAGTTGAAGAAATACGGTCCAAATATGGAAGTGTATGTATCTACATTTGGACAAAATGGTACTGTGCTTTCACATGTTACAAAATCTAATGAAGTACAAGTTCAAATTGGAAATATTAAAACAAATGTAAATATTCAGCATTTAAAAAGGGTTTCAAATTCGAATATAAATAAATCTAATTATGTTTCTGATTATACAAAAATTTCTAAATCGAAAAATATAAAATCTGAAATTAATGTTATTGGATTAAATATTGAAGAGGCTACTTTTGTAGTTGATAAATTTCTAGATGATTGTTCTCTTGCTAAATTACAAACTGTTAGAATAGTTCATGGAAAAGGTACTGGTAGACTAAGAGATGGTATTCATGCTTTTTTAAAAAAGCATCCTCATGTAAAATCTTTTAGATTGGGAACTTATGGTGAAGGTGAAATGGGTGTTACTGTTGTTGAATTAAAAAAATAATTATTTGATAAAATTTTTGTAAAAGCCTATTAATTATTCCTATTTTTAATAGGCTTTTATGATTGAATTTGAGATTTTAAATAAAAAATTTCGTTACTGTTTTTATCGATTAGCTTTTCGTCTTTTTCAAATCTATTTTCATGATTTTGTAACTTTTCTGAATGAAATTTGAAAGCATCTAATAGTGCTCTTAGTTTTTCTCCGTGTTCTACTTCTATTCTTGTTAATGTGTTTCCTTGTCTCTTTTGCTCTTCTTGGATTGCATCTACTCTTATTTTTAATTCATTTACTTCTTCTTTTAATACTTTTAATTCTTTTACATCTACTTCTAATTCTTTTAATTTTTCTACTATTTTTAGTAATAATTCATCTCTACATTTGTCTTCTTCTTCCATTCTTTGTAATCTTTCATTTATTCTTTCGTTTTCTTCTACTACCTTTAGTAGTAATTCGTCTCTTCGTTTGTCTTCTTCTTGCATCTTTAGTAATAATTCATCTCTTTGTTTTTGATTCATGCGCACTCCTCCTTTCCTTAAAAAATTTTAAAACTTACAATCTTTTTGTTTGATTGTAAGTTAAATTATACAGTTTAATTCTATTAAAGTCAATAAAATTTTGTCGCAATTTTCGACAATTTTTATACATATTTTTCTATTGAAATAATCGTTCTTCCACTTCTTGTAGTTCCACAAAATTCTTTAATTACAAATCTTCCTTTTCCTCTAATTGTAATAATATCTTTTTCCTTTACTTGTTTAGATAATTTTGTTTCATTTTGTCCATTTACAAAAACTCTCTCTTGATTAATAATTTGTGCAGCTTTGCTTCTTGAAGTTCTTGCTAAATCTGACACAAAATTATCTAATCTTAAAGATGGTACAATGATTTTTATTTCTTCTACTTTAACTTCTTTCTTTTTTAGCTGGCTTAATGATAAAATTTCAACTTTACTATTTTCAAATCTTGTTAGCGATGGTAATTGTTCTTTTAAAATATTAGAAAATTCTGTTACTGTAATAATATCTGCACCTTCTTCTGAAACTAAAATATCTCCAACTTTTTCTCGTTTTAAACCTAATTTTACAATTCCACCTAAATAATTTCTATGACTATATTTTCCTTTTTCTTCTTCTGGCAATTGTACTCTAACTATATTTAAAATTTTATCATAATTTTTTTGTATCATGCTATCTGTATAATCCTCTGGATAAATAACTACTATTTTTCTTTCTGCATCTTCATATCCTCCAAATAAAACACAATTTGAAAACTGAATCCTTCTTAAAAAATTCTGCACTAAAGATACCTGATACATATCTAAAAAATCTGTATATTCTATTTTATTATTTTTTTTAGACATTTCTATTTTATCTAAGATTTGTCCTAAACATATTTTATCTTCTTGCTTTTTATAATCATTTAATAATTCTTGCTTATTCACACTTCTCCTCCTTCGGGGGATTAGGAGACATTCCTTTTTATACTTTTTGCAAAAACTATTCCTTAATTTTTTCTTTAGCAGGCTCCTTTAATCCCTTTATTATACTTTCTTTATCTAAATTATATATTTTTTCTAATTCTTCTACTGTTCCATGTTCAATATATTTATCTGGATATGCATATGTTTTCAATTTAACATTTTGCATTTGCTCTTCGAGTATTAATTCTTTTATTGCTGTTCCTAAACCATTTATCTCTGTTCCATCTTCAATTGTTATAACATTTTTTGTTTTTTCTATTGATTCTTTTATAGTATTTCTATCTAATGGTTTTAAAAATCTTACATTAATTACTTCTGCTTCTATTTTATCTTTTTTTATATCTTGTGCTATTTCCATTGCTCTTGAAACAGTTTTACCAATTGCTATAATAGTTATATCTTTTCCTTGTTTTAGAACTTCTGCTTTTCCTTGTTCTATTTTTTCATGTTTTTCAAATGCTAACTTAGCTTCTCCTCCTCTTGGATATCTGATTACTACTGGCTTATTTAGATTAACTGCAAATTCTAGCATATCTTCTAATTCTTTAAAATCTTTTGGTGCCATAATTGTTAAATTAGGAACTAATCTAAAAAATGCCATATCTAATGTTCCTTGATGTGTTTCTCCGGTCTGTCCCTACTACTCCTGCTCTATCTACACACATAACGACATGTAAATTTTGCATAGCAATATCATGAATCACTTGATCATATGCTCTTTGATAAAATGATGCATAAATCGGAACCACTGGAATTATTCCTTCTTTTGCCATTCCTGCTGCTAGCCCTAGAGCATGTTGTTCTGCAATACCAATATCAAAGAATCTATTTGGGAATTCTTTTTGAAATTGTGTAAGACCTGTTCCATCCTTCATTGAAGCTGTTATCGCAACTATTTTGTTATTATTTTTTGCCAATTCTACTAATTTTTCTCCAAATACTTTTGAATAATCTTTTTTCTTTTCTTGTTTTGGCTCTCCTGTTTCTATATTAAATGGTCCAGTTGCATGAAATCTATCTGGGTTTTCTTCTGCTACTTTATATCCTTTCCCTTTTTTAGTTAAAATATGAATTAAAACTGGCCCTTCTAATTGCTTACTTATTTTTAACATTCTCTCTAATTCTTCAATATCATGTCCATCAACTGGCCCTAAATATCTAAAACCTATATCTTCAAAAAACATTTTAGGAATAATTAATTGTTTAATACTTCTTTTTATTCTTTGTACTATTTTTACAACTGGTTTCCCTATTACTGGTATTTCATTAATAAATTTTTTTATAGAAATATTAGATTTTGTATAAGTCCTTTTTGTTCTTAATTTACTAAGTAACATACTCATTCCGCCAATATTTTTTGCTATACTCATCTCATTATCATTTAAAATAACAGTTAAATTCGCTTTACTACATCCTGCATCATTTAGCGCTTCTAAAGCCATTCCTCCTGTTAGTGCTCCATCACCAATTACCGCTAGTACAGAATGATTTTTTCCTTCAATGTCTCTTGCTCTTGCCATTCCTAATGCTGCCGATATAGAAGTACTACTATGTCCTGTATTAAAACAGTCTGTTTCTGATTCTTTTATTTTTGGGAATCCAGCAATCCCTTTCAATTTTCTTAAAGTTTTTAATTGCTCTCTTCTTCCTGTAATAATTTTATGTACATAAGTTTGATGTCCTACATCCCAAACAATTTTGTCATTTGGTAAATCAAATACACTATGTAACGCAATTGTAAGTTCTACCACTCCTAAGTTAGAAGCTAAATGTCCTCCATTTTTAGATACTATTTCTATTATATATTTTCTAATTTCTTCTGCCAATTTTTTCTTTTCATCTATATTTAATTTTTTTACATCCTCTGGCGAGTTTATTTTTTCTAACATTTTATCACCTATTTTACTTGTTTTTTATAAGCTTTATAATTATAGCACCTTTCTTTGCATTTTTCTACCCTTTCTACTATATAAATTTTAAAAAAGCGAGCCTAAGATTTTCTATCAAATACAAATTTCAAGAAAATCTAAGGCTCGCCATATTATTGAATTTTATCTTACAACGATTTTTTCATCTTCAACACCTATTTTTGCAAGTTTATTTTTCTTTAAATTACCTTCTAAAATTTCTTCTGCTAATCTGTCTTCTAAAACATTTTGAATTGTTCTTCTAAGGGGTCTCGCTCCGAAATTTTTATCTATTCCCTTACCTGCTATTAATTCTTTTACTTGTGGTTCTAATTCAATTTTTATTTTTTGATCTGATAATCTATTTGTTACCTCTTTTAGCATAATATCTATAATTTTACTAATTTCATCATCTGTTAATTTATGGAATACAATAATTTCATCAATACGATTTATAAACTCTGGTCTTAGCTCTTTCTTTAATGCTTCCATTACTTCTTTTTTAGTCTGCTCATATTCTTTATTTTCTTCTTCAGTTTTATTACCAGCTTGTGTGAAACCTAACATTTTTTTATCTGTAATTAATCTTGCTCCTATATTTGATGTCATAATAATAACTGTATTTTTAAAGTTTACTGTTCTTCCCTGTGAATCTGTTAACCTACCATCTTCTAAAATTTGTAATAACATATTCATAACATCAGGATGTGCTTTTTCTATTTCATCAAATAATATTACAGAATATGGTTTTCTTCTTATCTTTTCTGTTAATTGCCCTCCTTCATCAAATCCTACATATCCTGGAGGTGAACCAATTAATTTAGAAATAGAATGTGGCTCCATATATTCAGACATATCTACTCTTATCATTGCATTTTCATCACCAAATAAACTTTCTGCTAATGCTTTTGATAATTCTGTTTTTCCTACACCGGTTGGTCCTAAGAATAAGAATGAACCAATTGGTCTTTTAGGATCCTTTAATCCAACTCTTCCTCTTCTAATTGCTTTTGCAACTGCTTCTACTGCTTCATTTTGACCAATTACTCTTTCATGTAGATTTTTTTCTAAATTTTTTAATCTTTCATTTTCATCTTCAGTTATTTTCTTAGCAGGAATTCCTGTCCAACTTGCAATTACTTCTGCAATATTTTCCTCTGTAATATCTGTTATTTGTTTTGTATTTTTATTTTTCCATTTCTTTTGCTCTTTTTCATATTTTTCTTTTAATTCTTTTTCTTTATCTCTCAAACTTGCTGCTTTTTCAAATTTTTGTGTTCTTACTGCTTCTTCTTTATTTTTCTTTGTTTCCTCTATTTGTTCTTCTAATTCTTTTAGGTTTTCTGGTTCTGTATATGTTTTTAATTTTACTCTAGAAGCTGCTTCATCAATTAAATCAATTGCTTTATCTGGTAAAAATCTATCATTAATATATCTTGTAGACATTTTAACTGCTGCTTCAATTGCTTGGTCTGTAATTTTCACACCATGATGTGCTTCATATTTATCTCTAATTCCTTTTAAAATAACAATTGTATCTTTTTCTGTTGGTTCATTTACTGTAACTGGGCTAAATCTTCTTTCTAATGCAGAATCTTTTTCTATATATTTTCTATATTCATTTAAAGTGGTCGCACCAACTAATTGAATTTCTCCTCTCGCTAAAAGTGGCTTTAAAATATTTGCTGCATCAATTGCTCCCTCTGCAGCTCCTGCTCCAACAATTGTGTGTATTTCATCAATAAATAATATAACATCTCCTACTTTTTTAACTTCCTCTAGTGCCTTTTTTATTCTTTCCTCAAAGTCTCCTCTATATTTAGCACCTGCTACCATACTTGAAATATCCATTGTAACAACTCTTTTATCTTTTAATATTTCTGGAACATCTCCTGCAACAATTTTTTGTGCTAATCCTTCTACAACTGCTGTTTTACCAACACCTGGCTCTCCAATTAAACAAGGATTATTTTTTGTTCTTCTTGATAAAATTTGTATTACTCTTTCAATTTCTTCTTTTCTACCAACTATTGGATCTAGCTTTCCTTCTTGTGCTTTTTTTGTTAAGTCTTCTCCAAATTGATTTAGAGTAGTTGTTTGATTATAACTTCCTCTTTTTGATTGTTTTCCACTTTTTCCTTTATCATTTGAAGTTAAATCTTCTCCCTCATTAATTACTTTTACAATTTCATTATATAATTTTGGAATGTTAACATTTAATTCTAATAATATTCTTGCTGCAATACTATCTCCTTCTCTTAAAATAGATATTAATAGATGTTCTGTTCCTATATAATTGTATCCTAATTTTCTTGCTTCTATAAAAGCCGTCTCTACTACTCTTTTAGTTCTTGGAGTAAATCCTAATGTTTCATCAATTGTTTCTCCTTGTCCAATTAATTCTACTATTTTATCTATAATATCTTGAGGTGTAATTTCTTGATTTTCTAAAACTTTTGAAGCAACTCCGCTTCCTTCTCTTGCTAGACCATATAAAATATGTTCTGTTCCTATATAATTATGACCTAATTCAATTGCCACTTCATTTGCAATTTCAATTGCCTTTTTGGCTCTTCCTGTAAAATTATATGTCATTTTGATATTCTCCTTTCATTATTGATTTATTTTTCATTCAAAATTTGCTTAATTACCTCTGCTCTTTTTATATCTCGTTCAATTGCCTCATATTGACTACCTAAATATTTTTGAAGATTTGCAGGCTTTGTATATAAATACAATTTTTGAACTTTCAAATCTGTTAACTCTTGTAAAATACCTAAATCTGTACCTAACTTAATATTAGACAATAAATCTCTTGCTTCTTCTGAAGATATCTTTCTACAATTTGTTAAAATGCCATAACTTCTATATATGATGTCTTCTAACTCTAATTCATCTTTTGCAAGCAACTTTCTTGCTTGTCTTTCTTGTTCCATAATTTTTTCTACAATTACATTTAAATTTTTTATAATTTCTTTTTCTGAAACTCCTAATGTTTGTTGATTTGATATTTGATACATATCACCTGAACCTTCTGTATTTTCTCCATAAACTCCTCTAATATTTACACCAAAATTATTAATTGCTTCTAACACTCTTCTTGTATTCTTTGTTTTAGATAAAGCAGGTAAATGCACCATAACAGAAGCTCTAAGTCCTGTTCCTACATTGCTTGGACAACTTGTTAAATAACCATATTTTTTATTTATTGCATATCCTAATGTTTCTCCTATTCTCTCGTCTATTTCAATAGCTAAATTTAATGTGTTTTCTAAATCTAATCCACAATTGAATACTTGTATTCTTAAATGATCTTCTTCTCCTATCATAATACAAATATTTTCTTCATCATTTATTAAAATACTTCCTGTTTCATTTCTTTTTAAAACAAAATTTGGACTTAATAAATGTTTTTCTACTAAACTCATTTTTGTGATATCATCCATATCTTTTAATTTAAAGAATTTTAGCCCATATCCAATTTGATACAAATTATCTTGAATAAATTTTTCTAATTGCTGTAATTCTTCTTTATTTAGATTAAATTTAAAATCATTCAAATTTCTTGCTAATCGAATTCTTGTACTAATTGCTATATCTGAATTATTACTACTTTGTAAATACCAATTCATTTTTTCACTCCCTCTATTTTATTAATATTAAAATTATTTTTATAATCTATCTGCTATAAATATTATTTTTTATCTTCTAATTCTTTTATTTCATCTCTTATTTTAGCTGCATCTTCATATCTTTCTTCTTTAATTGCTTGTTTTAGGTCTTCTTGTAATTTATCTATTTTAGATATTTCTTTTTGATTTGTATTTTTTTCTTTATTATTATCATTGATTTTCTTTTCTATATTATTATCCATGATTTTTCCTATTCTTCCAGTATGTCTGTTGCTACCTTGAATCTTTTTAATAATTGGATCTAATCTTTCTTCAAATACATTATAACAGTTTCCACAACCTAATTTTCCTGTATTTACTATGTCTTCAAAAGTATACCCACAATTATCACATTTTAATGTTTTAACTTCATCAAATAATGGCATAAAATCGTTTGTTTCAAAATCTTCTAATAGGCCTCCGAAAAAACTTGAAAAGTCAATTGGCATACTAAAGTCCATTTTTCCAATTCCTAACTTTTCACTACACTCTTCACATAAGTGCATTTCTTTTTTTCTTCCATTTATATTTTCTGAATATTTTACATTTGCTTCTCTTTTTCCACAATTATCACACAACATATTAATTCCTCCAATCTAATTTATTATTTTATATTAATATTTTCAAAATTAATTATTTCTAGTCTATGTTAAGTAGCATATTTTTAAAAATTCTTGCTCTTAATTCATCTTTTAAATCTTTAGCAATATTAAGTACATTATCACTTGTTGCTACTTTTAAAAGTTTTGCTTCTTTTTCTGTAATAATATTATATGTTAGAAAGTCACTAATTAAAATATCTACTTCATTAGATGTTAATTCTTTTTCTATATTATTTATAATATGCATTATATAATCTTCTTTTGTATTAGTTACTTTCTTAATTAATATATGTCCTCCACCACCACGCTTACTTTCTACATAATAGCCTTGTGAAGGTTTAAATCTTGTTGCTATTACATAATTAATTTGTGATGGTACACAATTAAAGTGTTCTGCTAGCTCATTTCTTTGTATTTCTATTTGTTCACTTTCTTCGTCAAACAAATCTTTAATAAATTCTTCAATTACATCTGATATTCTCACTTAATCGCCTCCTTTTTATTTCTTGACTTTGACTTTCTTTGACTTTAATAATATTATAAAAATATCTCTTTTATTTTTCAAACTTATTTTTTTATCTTTTTCGACCTTCTTTGACCTATAATTTTTATTTTTTTATATTTTTCTCCTTCTTTTTTATTTTTTCTCTATTTTTCTTTCTTTTTTGTTATATTTTGTAACTCTTCTACTTTTTCTTTTTGTTGTGGTAATGATACCCACGCAAAATATGAAGAAACAAACTCTCCATATTTTGTTGCATCTTCCCCTACTTCTGCAACTCCATGCTCTATTTGTTTTTCTTTATTATAATTTTCTATTTTTTTATCCATAAAAACACATACCTCTTTTCTTTTTATATTATAGGTATGTACTGTTTTCTTTTATTTTATACATTATTATTAATAATTTTTAATTAAAATTGTTTATTTCTTAGTTATTTTTTTATTTTAAAATTAAAAAGTGACCAAGGAGCGTGTCCCCCCCTTGATCACCCTTGGTCGTTTTAATCATACTCATATATAATTAACATATGATATAATGATAAATCAACCAATACTGATAGTATTAAAGATATTAAGATTCTTATCTTAACACCATCAATATATAACTGCAATGAATCAAAAATAAGTGCAGATAATATTGGTAATATTATTACCAATATTACTATAAATAATATTTTGTGCTGCTTTATGTCCATATGCCTTCCTCCTTTTTAGCAAAAAATTGCTAGGTAATATTATTTTTTTGAGCTTGTAGTTATGTTTATATTTTATCATTTTAATTACATAAAGTCAAAAATTACATAATTCTCTTTATTTTTCTATTTTTTTATGGTATAATATTAATAGTTGGTAAATAAAGGAGGAATTAGCTTTATGTGGCAAATATGGCTGATTATTGCAGGAATTTGTTTAATAGCTGAAATTTTTACAGTTGGATTTTTAATATTTTGGTTTTCAATAGGCGCTTTAATTACAATGGTCGTTAGTTTCTTTACTTCAAATATAATTATCCAAACTGCTGTATTTATAATTACTTCAACAATTTTGATTTTTGCAACAAAACCATTTGTGACTAAAATTACTAAAAAAGAAGAAAATGTTAAAACTAATGTATATTCTATTATTGGAAAAAAAGGAATTGTAATTGAAGATATTGATTCTGTTCATTCTAAAGGGCAAATCAAAGTAGGTGGTGAAATATGGTCAGCTGATTCAAATAGTAATATTATAATACCAAAAGATTCTGAAGTTGAAATATTAGAAATAAAAGGTGTAAGAGCAATTGTTTCGCCTATTAAATTAGCGTCTAAAATTACAAATTAAGTTAATTGCATAAAATCAACTTCAAATAACTTATTTATATTATTTATCATAATGTAATAAAATTTTAAATATATAAAAATTTTTATAAGGAGGTAAAATTATGGCATTTTTATTAATCTTATTAGTTATTATTTTAATAATAGCATTTATGTCTATCAAAATAGTTAGACAATCTGAGGTGTACATTATAGAAAGGTTAGGTAAATTTTATAAAGTTGCAGATGCAGGTCTTACAATTATAATTCCATTTTTAGATCATGTAAGAAGTGTTGTAAGCTTAAAGCAACAAACAATGGATGTTCCACCTCAAGGAGTTATTACAAAAGATAATGTTACAATAACAATAGATACAGTTGTTTTCTATCAAATAACTGATCCAGCTAAAGCAGTTTATGAAATTCAAAGTTTAAAGAAAGGTATCGAATATTTAGCAATTACAACAATTCGTGATATTATTGGTAAAATGGACTTAGACCAAACATTTAGTTCAAGAGATGGTATTAATAATCAATTAAGAGTTGTATTAGATGAAGCAACAGACAAATGGGGATGTAAAATCGATAGAGTAGAAATTAAAGATATTACACCACCTGCTGATATTAGAGATGCAATGGAAAAAGAAATGAATGCAGAAAGAAATAAAAGAGCTTTAATTCTTGAATCTGAAGCACAAAAACAATCTGCTGTTACAATTGCTGAAGGTAAAAAACAAGCAGCTATCTTAGAAGCAGAAGCAGATAAAGAAGCTAGAATAAGAAGAGCTGCTGGTGAAGCACAAGCTATCAAAGAAGTAGCTGAAGCTAAGGCAAAAGAAATTCAAATGGTTTATGATGCAATGAAACAAGCTGATCCTAATGATAAATTAGTACAATTAAAATCCTTAGAAGCACTTGAAGAAGTTGCTAAAGGTGATGCAAACAAAGTATTTATTCCTTTTGAAGCAACAAGTGCATTAAGTTCTTTAGGAGCTATGAAAGAAGTTTTAGTAGATAATAAAAAATCTTCTAAAAAACAAAATCAAGAATAATTAAGTTATACATATATAATAACAGATATTAAGATAAATCTTAATATCTGTTATTTTTATATTTTTAAAAATCTATTATAAATATATCATAAAATTATTCTCTTTTTACATACAATATAGTTCGTAAATTATATATTAATATGTATTTTTTCCTTCTAGTAATTCATCATTTTTTATCCATTCTTCAATATCTACTTTAGTATATTCTTCTTTATTTTTTCTGATTATTATTTCTTTAATTCCTGCATTAATAATCATCTTTCTGCACATTTGACAAGAATTTGCTCCTGGTTCATATTCGTTTGTATCTACTCTTTTTCCTACTAAATACATTGTAGAACCAATCATATCTCTTCTTGCAACACTAAGCATTGCATTTTGTTCTGCATGCACAGATCTACAAGCATCATATCCTCCATGATGTATTTCTGGAAATTTTTCTTTTTTAGTGCAATATCCTAAATCTATACAATTTTTTCTTCCTCTTGGCGCTCCTGTATATCCTGTTGATATTATTTCGTCATTTTTTACTATAATACATCCAAAATTTTTTCTTAGGCATGTTCCTCTTTCAGAAATTGCTTCTGCTATGTTTAAGTAATAGTTTATTTTATCAATTCTTTTACTCATTTTTACCATCATTCCTTGCTATATTTAATTTTATATATTTATTATATTACACTAAATTCTATTTTTAAAGCTCATTTTTTTATTTTATATTTACATATTAAAAAGCATATGAATTTTACTTTGCTTAGTATCATTTCATATACTTTTTTATTTATATAATATTTTTATTTCATAGATTCTTCTACTGCCACTGCTACTGCTACTGAAGCACCTACCATTGGATTATTA
>CANQNU010000005.1 GCA_947625295.1 uncultured Clostridia bacterium
GATAGTACAAATCAAGGTGGAGATTTTGCAACAGGAACAATAGCGAATATAGATAAATTACCACCAAATACTTTTACGCCAACTACCACAGTAACTACAACTAGTATAACAGTAAATGCTAGTACAACAGATAAAGTCAAAAATGATGATAATGCAAATAGTGGAATGCCATCAAAAGCATATAGATTTAGTATTGATGATGGAAAAAATTGGACAGAATATAAAGAAGGAAATCATATATTTAGTGGATTAAAACCAAATGCAAATTATACAATACAAGTAGAAGCAAAAGACAATGTAGGAAATACAACAAAATGTAGTACAAATGCAAAAACAAATGCAGGAACACTATCATTATCATCAACAAGTGGAAAGGTATTATCAGGAAAGTCAGTATCAATTAATATAACGAGTACAGATTGTGGAACTCTAAATTATTCAATTGCTAATAATAATGTAGCAACGGCAAGTATAAGTGGAACGACATTAACAGTAACAGGAAAGAATACAGCAGGAACACAGAGTACAACTATAACAATAACTGGATCAACGGCAGGAAATAGTGTAACATATACAATAACATCACATGCACATGAAGGTAACTCATCATCAAAAGGTGGATGTTATCAAACTGAAAAAACTGGAACAAAAACATGTGGAAAAACACTTATAAAGAAAGAAGCAACAGGATATGAGTATAACGCTTATCGTTGGCAATATAGGCTTGTAAGTAATGGTGCATTGTGGGACATATGGGCTTCATGGAGATGTGATAAGTGCGGTTTTGCATATGATGGGAAATACTCTCGGACCTTGGAGTAAGGATTACGCCCAAGAATACATGGACGAGCTTTGTCATGTGGATCATATACCTTATCCAGATAGACAGTGCAATTGCTTGTACAACATAACGTATTACAGTTGCGAAGATCATACAGATGTATCTCGTAACTCATCAGGAATCTGTGATAGAAGTATATCTTATAAATACTATGAGTTAAGTTGTGAATATAAAGATTATTAAAGATTAGATTTATCTAAATAGCACTTATTATTGTATAAAATAATTATAATAATTTAAATACATAGGCAATAGAAATATTACCTATGTATTTTCTAGTTTTGTCATAAATTACAATGGGACATCATAATAATGTATAAAGAAAAATAAAGGAGGTCAAAACAATGGTTGTAGATACAGTAAAAGAAAATTTATGTGTTAATAAATTAGTTGCAACAAAAAAAGAAATTGTATTAGTAGAAGGAGATATGATTGTTCCAGACTCAAAACCAGACGTTTTAAATACAATTTGTACAAGTGGGGTTGTTTGTGTATATAAAAAAGAAGTTTTAGATGAAAAAATACGAATTGATGGAAATATTAATACTTATATTATGTATTTAGCAGATGATAGTGAAAATAAAATAAGAGGAATTAACACAAGTTTAGATTTTTCAGAATCAATCCAAATTCCAAATTGTCAAGAAGGAATGAATTGCAAATTAGATGTGAAGTTAAAATCAATTGAATCAAAAGTAATTAATGGACGAAAATTAGGAATAAAAGCAACTTTAGATGTAAATATAAAAATATACTCTAACGAAGATGTAGAAATTGTAAATACAATACAAAATGCAGAAGAAATTCAAATGTTGAAAGAAGATTTAAAAGTTAATTCTTTAATAGGAATGGGAGAAACTAAAATTTATGCGAAAGATACAATTGCAATTGATAACGTAGACAATTTAGCAGAAATTTTAAAAAGTAATGTTTGCATTTGTGATAAAGATATTAAAATTAGTTATAATAAAATATTAACAAAGGCAGAAGCAGAAGTTAAAATTATGTATTTAACAGAAGACAATAGAATTAATACTGTTACAGCAAAAATTCCAGTTGTAGGATTTATAGATATTCAAAATGTGTCAGAACAAAATATATGTGATGTTCAATATGAAATTAAAAACATAATCATAAAGCCAAATGCATCAGAAGAACATTCAATATACATTGAAATGGAAGTTGGAGTAACAGCAGTTGTTTATGAAGAAAAACAAATAAACTTAATTCAAGATTTATATAGTCCATGTGAAAATTTAGAATTTAATAAAAAGAAAATTACAACAATTACAGACAAGAAAAGCAATAAAGAGATGAAACAAATAAGAGAAAAAGTTAACTTAGAAGGAATTGAAAATAAAAATATTATTGATGTAGATGTAAATCCAATAATTGAACAAGAAAATAAATTAAATTCAAGAATTATTTATGAAGGTCGCTTAGAAGTAAAATTTATTTTGTCTAATAATGATTTAGAAGTAGATACAAAAGAGGCCCAAATACCTTTTGAATATGCAATAGAGAACGTAGAATCAGGAGAAAATATGAATACAAACATGGATATAGAAATAGCAAATCAAGATTTTATTATTCAAGATGGAGGGGTTATTACAAGTAATATTGACATGATGATGAATATGGATTCTTATCGTGACACTAATTTAAATATTATGGATGAAATTCAAACAAATGGAGAAAGAGCAGCAGAAGATTATAGTCTTATTATGTATATTGTAAAAAGAGATGATACTTTGTGGAAAATAGCTAAAAAATTCGGTAGCACAATAGATGACATTGTAAGAGCAAATGGAATAGAAGATGAAAACAAAATTTACTCAGGTCAAAAATTATATATCCCAAAATATACAAAAACATCCGTAAATACAAAGCAAATACCAACAGAAGTAAATTATGCATAAAATTTATTCAAGACCACGAATAAGAATTCCCAAAATAATTGTAAATAGTGGAAAAAGATTTAAAGAACCAAAAACAGCAAAAATGATAAGAATAACAATTATTCTTATCATTGCTTTTACAACTGTAAAAATTATATTAGATGCAGTATTACCTATTTTCGATACATTATGTGAGAATGAAGCAAAATCAATTGCAACAATAGTTTCAAATCAAGAGGCAACAAATGTAATGAAACAGCATACATATGATGAGTTATTTACAACGCAAAAAGATAATAATGGAAATATTACTATGATTCAATCAAATGTAATACCAATAAATGAAATTATTTCAGATGTAGCTATAAAAATACAAAATCAGATAAATAGTAAAGGTAGAGAAAATATAGAAATTGCATTAGGAAGTTTTACAGGTTTTAAGTTACTTGCAGGTAAGGGACCAGGAATAAAAATTAGAATATCATCTATTGGAAGTGTAGAAACAGATTTAAAAAGCGAATTTGGTTCTAAAGGAATTAATCAAACACTTCATAGAGTATATTTACAGGTAAAATGTAAAGTGAATATTTTAACACCATTTGAAAATATGGAGAAAGAAATTGTTAATCAAGTGTTATTGGCAGAAAATGTTATAGTAGGAAATATTCCTGATACTTATTATAATTTGGAGGGAATAGAAGGAGCAAATGATACTTTAGAAGTATGGGAATAATAGAAAGAAGTAAAAAATCTAAATTTATGATAAAAGGATTGCGAAAAAATATAAAATTGATATAATGAAATAGTAAAATTAATAAAAAGGTGATAAAAATGTACTATATATATATGTTAAGATGTAAAGATAATTCTCTATATACAGGAATAACAACAGAACTTGAACGACGAATGAATGAACATTTTAAAAAAAGTGAAAAATGTGCTAAGTACACATTTTCACATATAGCAAAAAAACTAGAAAAAGTATGGACTACAGAAAATAAATCATTAGCTTCAAAATTAGAATATCACATTAAAAGATTATCAAAATATAAAAAAGAAAGTTTAGTAAAGGGTGAATGTGACCTTGAGGATTTATTGTCAGATAAAATAGATGTAAATTTATATATGAGTAAGAATATTTAAAAGAAATAGAAAACTCAGAAAGTTTATACTTTCTGAGTTTTGATATTTTTTATATAAAAATTTATTATCTCTTGCTAAATTGTGGAGCTTTTCTTGCTTTTTTAAGACCGTATTTCTTTCTTTCTTTCATACGAGGATCTCTTGTTAAGAATCCATTTTGTTTTAAAATAGGTCTATATTCATTATTTGCTTCGTTTAATGCTCTTGCAATACCATGTCTAATTGCTCCAGCTTGACCTGTAAATCCACCGCCTTTTACTGTTGTGATAACATCATATTTTGATGTTGTATTTGTAACTGTAAGTGGTTGTCTAACTATAACTTTTAATGTTTCCATTCCGAAAAATTCATCAATATCTTTTCCGTTGATTGTAATTTTTCCAGAACCTTCTACTAATCTAACTCTTGCTATTGCATTTTTTCTTCTACCTGTACCATAGAAAACAATATTTTCTTTCTTAGCCATATTATTTTACCTCCCATACTTCTGGTTTTTGTGCTTGATTTTCGTGTTCATTACCTGCATATACTCTTAATTTTTTAATCATTTGTCTTCCTAATGGATTATGAGGTAACATTCCTTTTATAGCTAATGTCATAGCTTTTTCTGGATTTTTTTCAAGCATTACTTTTGCAGGAACTTCTTTCATTCCTCCAATGTAACCTGAATGATGTCTGTAAATTTTTTGATTTAATTTGTTTCCTGTTAAAATTACGTCTTTACAATTTAATATAATTACATGATCACCTGTATCAATATTAGGTGTATAAGTTGGTTTGTGTTTTCCTCTTAATAATTTAGCAGCTTCAGTAGCAACTCTACCAAGTGGCTTATTAGCTGCATCAATAATATACCATTTACTTTCAACTTCACCTTTTTTTGCACTATATGTAGTATTATTCATGGTATAATTACCCTCCTATTTCTTATTTTTTATTTTTGATATTCTATAAAATTATTTTTTATAGAATGCATATGTATTTATACATAATAATATATGATATTTAAATTAAAATCACCGGGGAGAAATTTTAATTTTTAATCATATTCATAATTGCTCAATTATTTTATTACAAAAAACTGCAATTGTCAATATGTTTATGGATATTTTTAGAAAAACTTGACAAAATTTCCATTTCCGTATATAATAGTAATGTTGAGAACAGGATGTAGTATATTATGATTAAGGAGCAATATAAATGAAAAGTAAAATGAATATAAAAAGCATTATAATGATGGCTGCCGTAGGAATTATAAGCTTATTTTTTATCAATATGAGCTTAGCTGCAAATACAGCAAAAATAAAGGTAGAGACAGCAAACCTTAGGGAAACAGCAGATGAAAACAGTAAGATACTAGACCAATTTTCTATGAACGAAGAAGTAGAAATTATAGAAAAACAAGGAGATTGGTATAAAGTTAAAATAAAAGGAATCACAGGATACTTAAGACAAGATTTAATAACAATAGAAAATCAAGAACAAAATACTAATCAAACAGAAACATCAAATAATGCACAAACACAAACAAACGAAACACAAACGGCAGAACAACAAGTAGTTCAAACAACAGAACAAGCTACACAAGCAACAACAGGAGCACAAACAGAAATAAAAATAGGAAATTATAAAATATCAGAAAATACAAAATTAAAAATAGTACCAGTTATTAATGCGACAGATACAATAGAAGTTAAAAAAGATGAAGAAGTAAAAGTAACAGAAATTCTTAACGACTGGGTATGTGTAGAAACACAAAATACAAAAGGATGGATTAGAAAAGAAAAAATCCAAGTACCACAAGCACAAGAAGCAGTACAAACAAGCACACCAGCTGAAGCAACAATAAAAACAGTATATGTTAATTCACAAACAGTTAATTTAAGAAAAGAAGCAAATACAACTTCAGAAATTATAACAAAATTATCAATAAATACAGCAGTAGAAGTTACTTCTGAAGAAAATGGATGGAGTAAAGTAAAAGTATCAGGACAAGAAGGATACATATCAACATCACTTCTATCAGACAAAAAACAAGAAACATCAAGAGGAACGTCACAATCAAGAAAAGCTCAAACAACAAAAACAGACGCTAAAACTAATACAAACACTACTACAAATGCAGCATCAACAACTACAACTACATCTAACGCTGCACCTGCAGTATCAGGAAAAGGATCATCAGTAGTAGCAACAGCAAAAAAATATATAGGATGCAAATATGTATATGGAGGAACAACACCAAGTGGATTTGACTGCTCAGGATTTACTTCTTATATATATAAACAATATGGAGTAAACTTAAACAGAACAGCTGCTGGACAATACAGTAATGGAAAAGCAGTAGCTAGAAATCAATTACAACCAGGTGATTTAGTTATGTTTGGAAAATCAGGAATTAATCATGTTGGAATCTATATAGGTGGAGGAAGCATAGTTCATGCTGCTAACAAATCAAGTGGAGTAAGAATAGATTCTATCAATTCAGGATATTACAATAAAAACTATGTAGGAGCAAGAAGAGTTATATAGAAAAATTACAACTAGGAAAGGGTAAATATGATAAAAAGACCGATGTTAGTTGTAGTAATAGGATATTTAATTGGTATATTAATGGGGCTATACTTTAAATTTAGTATAGTCCTTTTTTATATTCCTATTGCTATAATGTACTTTTTTATAAAAAGTTTAAAAATTAATTCTAGTAATCAAAAATTTAAATTAATTAGTTTTCACCGATATTTTCGATATATCAAATTATTTATAAATCTAAAAATTATTTTAATTGTTTTTATTAGTTCAGTATTATCAAACTCAATTGTTTTATTAAAGAACCAGAAATACAATAACTTATATAAAGATAAACAAAATTTATCATTAGTAGGAATTATTGTTGGAAATAAAGAAGAAAAAGAATATAAAAATGTATACCTAATTAAAGTAAAAACATGTAATCAATCTAAAAAATACAAGAATACATATTTATATTTAAACATTAATAAAAAAGCAAAAGAGAATTTTTATTATGGAGATAAAGTAATATTGGAAGGAGAATTTATAGAACCTACTTCACAGAGAAATAAAGGAGGATTTGATTATAAACAATATTTAAAAACTAAAAAAATTTATGGTTCAGTCAATGTAAAAAAAATCCAAGTAATAAGTAAGCATCAAGCAAATAAAGTGCTCGAAGTAGGAAATAATATAGCATTGAAATTAAAACAAAAAATAGACGAAACATTAAATGAAGATGAGGCAAGTATATTAAAAGGTTTATTATTAGGAGATACATCTAAAATAGAGGAAGAAATGTATGAAAAATTTCAAGTAAGCAATATGGCACATATTTTAGCAGTATCAGGAATGCATATTTCATATATTATATTAGGAATAAAATTGTTGCTAGATAAAAAGATTGGAAAAAGAAAGACAAAATATTTTATCATTTTGTTTTTGATATTTTATTTGTTGCTAACAGGATTTACTCCTTCTGTAATTAGAGCAACGATAATGGGAATTTTAGTTATTGTATCTCAAATTTTATATAGAAAAAATGATGTTTGGAATTCAATTGCATTGTCATTACTTTGTATTTTATTGTATAATCCTTTTTTAATAATGAATATAGGACTACAATTATCGTATGTTGGAACAATGGGCATTATTTTGTTACAGAAAAACATTTCTTCTATTTTAAAAAATATTAAAATGAAAAACAAAAAAATTCAATATAAAATTAATAGAAGATTAATTTTATTAATTTCGAAAATAAAAGAAATATTGTCTGTTACATTGTCAGCTCAGATTGCTATTTTTCCAATTATTATTTATCATTTCAATTTTTTAGGAATTTATTTTTGGATAACAAATTTGATTGTAAGTATAATTATTGGACCAGTTTTTTTATTAGGATTTATTTGTGTTCTTTTTTCTTTTTTCAAAATTTCAATTGTTAGTTTATTAAGCTCAATTTTATCAGTATTTATCAAAATTTTAATTTACATTACAAATTTTAGTAAATTGCCATTTTCGAAAATATATATTCCAACATTTAAAATACATATAATAATTATTTTTTATATTGTTATTGCTGTATTTAATATGTTTTATTCAATCTATAATAAAAAAGTAGTTAATAATACAGAAAGACGAATAAAAAATTTAGTTGCATTAGCAAGATTTAAATTTAATCAAAAAAGAGAAAAAGCAATCAAAGTAATTTCCATTTTTATTATTTTAATTTCATTAAATATTTTTTTCATTCCTAGAAATTTAAGAATTCATTTTGTAGATGTAGGACAAGGAGACTGTACATTTATTGAAACACCTAAAAATAAGACAATTTTGATTGACGGAGGAGGGAATATAACAAGTGAATTTGATGTAGGCAAAAAAACATTGTTGCCATATATTTTAGATAGAGGTTATAGAAAGGTTGATTATATAATAATTAGTCATTTTGACCAAGATCATTCACAAGGTTGTGCCAAAATAATAGAAAGTATAAAAGTATCAAATATTATATTAAGTGAACAATTTGAAGAAAATGAAATGTATAAACAAATAGTATCTATGGCAAAAAAGAAGAAGATAAGAATTATATATGTGAAGGCAGGAAATTTGATTAATATAGATGGTATAAAAATAAGGATTTTACATCCACAAAAAGAATTAATTAGTGATAATGCAATAAATAATAATTCAATAATTTGTAAAATGGAATATAACTCTTTTTCAATGCTTTTTACAGGAGATATCGAAAAGGAAGCGGAAGAATTAATATTAGATAAAAATATAAATTTAAAAGCAGATATTTTAAAAGTAGCCCATCATCGGTTCTAAAACTTCAACTACAATAAATTTTTTAAAAGCTGTATCTCCTAAAATTGCATTAATTGGAGTTGGAAAAAATAATAATTTTGGGCATCCGAGTAAAGAAGTAATTCAAAAATTACAAGAATATGGTATTAAAGTTTATCGAACAGATGAAAATGGAGAGATAAGTTTTTCTATTAATAGAAAAGGAAAAATAAATGAGGTAAAAAAATGTATAGAATAAATGCTATTATGTAGACTAGTAACAACGGATAAAAAAGTGCTCAAATAGGCTAATATTTGGCAAAAATTGGATATAATATTTCACGCGAATTCATTGAATAAGATGGGAAAAAATGCTATAATTAGATTAAAAAAAGGAGGGATGTTATGAAGAATATATTTACAAAAGGAATAGGTATGGCAATTACTAGTTTATTGATAGCAACACAGTTTACGATAACTGCACCACTAGTTGCTCAGGCTAGTAGCAATACAAATATTCCTAAATTAACATATCGTGCACATGTCCAGGATTTTGGCTGGGAAACATCATACAAAACAGCAAGTGGTGCATCTGCATTATCAATAAAGGTTCCATCATCAAATAATGTTGCTGGTTCAGTAGGAAAAAGTAAGAGGATGGAAGCTTTAGAAATTAATTTTGAAGCACCAAAAGGGGTAACTTTAAAATATCGTGCGCATGTTCAAGATTATGGCTGGATGAATTGGGTTACAGCTGATAATAAAGTTGGAACAAATTATGCAGGAACAGCCGGTAAAGCAAAAAGAGTAGAGGCTTTTCAATTAGCAGTAGAAGGTCTTGAAAATTATCAAATAAAATATCGTGTTCATGCACAAGATTATGGTTGGCTTGATTGGGTTACAGCAGGAACCTCTACAAATACAGCAACTACTGCAAAAGGAAGTTATGCAGGTACAGTAGGACAATCAAAAAGAATGGAAGCTCTAGAAATTGTAGTTATTCCAACTAACACAAACACAAATAAATCTACAACTAATACTGCAAGTGCTTCAAAAATGCTAACATATGGAGCACATGTCCAAGATTATGGTTGGGAAACTAACTATAAGACAGTAGGTGGAGAAAGCGAATTAAATGTAAAAACACCATCAGCTAACAGTGTTGCAGGAACAATGGGAAAAGCAAAAAGAATGGAAGCTTTAGAAATAAATTTCTCAGCGCCAAGTGGAACAAAATTAAAATATCGTGCGCATGTTCAAGATTATGGATGGATGAATTGGGTTACAGCTGATAATGTTGAAGGAACAAATTATGCAGGAACATCTGGTGAAGCAAAAAGAGTAGAAGCTTTCCAATTGGTAGTAGAAGGTCTTGAAAATTATGATATAAAATATCGTGTACATGTACAAGATTACGGTTGGATGGACTGGGTTACAGCTAAAAAATCTACTAGTACAGCAACAATTCAAAAAGGAAATTATGCTGGAACAATGGGTGAAGGAAAAAGAATGGAAGCACTAGAAATTATTGCTGTTCCATCATCTAAAGCAAAATTAGAATTAGAGGCAAAAGCAAAAGCTGAAGCAATGCAAAAAGCAGAGGCAGAGGCAAAAGCAAAAGCTGAGACAATGCAAAAAGCAGAAGCAAAAGCAAAAGCTGAGACAATGCAAAAAACAGAAGCAGAGACAAAAGCTAACAAAGAAAAGTCACAACCACAAGCAGAAACAACACCAAAAGTTGAATCAGAAACTAAACAAAATACAAGTGTAGAAAAGGAAAATAATGAAACAGAAAAAGATATTCAGTCACAATCTAAAACAGAAGATAAAACAGTTCAAGACAATCATGAACATACATATACAGAATGGCAAGTGGCAAAACCTTCTAATTGTGTATATGATGGAGTAGAAACAAGAACTTGTGAAGAATGTGGAAAAACAGAAACAAGAGCAATTAAAGGTGGTCATAAATTACAAGAAGCACCATGGTTAAACAAAGAAGCAACATGTACAACAAAAGGTGAAATTAAACACTCTTTATGTACAGTATGTGGCCAAGATTTCTTTGATTATACTAAGGAGTTAGGACATAATTGGAAAGAAGAATACACAACAGTTGAAGCTACTTGTGAAAAAGATGGTGAAACATATCAAGGATGTACTCGTTGTAATGCAAAAAATAATGTAACTGTAATACCTAAAACAGGACATGATTTTGAAAAAGAAGAGATAAAAGTTACATGCACAGAAAATGGAAAGATTATATCAAAATGTAAAAACTGTGATAAAGAAGAAATTCAAATCACTCAAAGAGCAACAGGACATAAATATGGAAAATATACATATAATAATGATGCAACATGTATGCAAGATGGAACAGAAAGTAAAACATGCGATATATGTGGAGAAATATATACTCATACGAAAACAGGAACAAAACTAGCACATAATTATGAAGTAATAGAAGAAGCAGTACCACCTACATGTACACATGACGGATATACAGAAGTTAAAAAATGTACAAATTGTAATTCAAAAATAGGAGGAGCAAGAATACCAGCAAACGGACAACACGATTGGGTTGAGGAAACTATTGAGGCTAGAAATACTTGTATTGGAAGTATAGTAAAGAAAACATGTAAAAACTGTCAAGCAATTGAAATAGTAAACAGATCAACAATTGGTACAGGACATGTATGGACAACAGAAGAAAATTTTGAAGATGCAGTTTGCACTAAATGTGGAGAACATGCACCAAACTGGACAAATACATGGTCTTATACTATATATCAACCAGCACTTGCAAAAGCACTTAAAGAAAGTGGAGATAGTAAATATAGAGATATGAGTGAAGAAGATATCCTTGCAAAAGTAAGAGAATTTAGACTTAGCTACAATAATTTAATGAACACAGAAAATGGAATAAAAATTCTTAATGAAGAATTAGCAAAAACAGGTGGGGATAGACATCGTATTGTATGGTTTATAGGATATATTGCTAATTTAGATGAATGTGTAGGATTTGAAAATGGTAAAGCATGCGACTATGATGCCGTAATTACAGCTGATTGGAAATTTAAAAGAGAAGCTCCAGCAGCAAGAGAAGGGTATAGATTTGATGGTTGGTATAATGTAGGAACTGATAAATTAGTAACTAAAAGTACTACTTTAGAAACTACATGGAAAGATGAAGATAAGGTGTTTGAAGCTCGTTATCAAAAAATAAAATAAGTTTAATTAAAAAAATAACCTTGAAACTATTAAAGTTCAGGGTTATTTTTTTAGCAAACGAAAACTAAAAAATACTGAATATATGTGATTAATAACTTTATACTATAGCATGAATATAAATTATTAAAAATTATTGAAAGCTGATTTATTAATATATATGGTATAAATTGAAAAAATCTGTAAATAATACTAAAAATAGTAATTATATTATGGAGGGAGTATACTAATGAATAGAATTATAGTAACATTAATATGTATTGTAGTAATAGTAGGAGCAATTTTTACAGCAGTAATACTATCCAGCGATAGTAAACAAAATGAAGATAAATTAGTAGAAACACAAAAAATTGCAGAAGAAACAATATTAGATGAATGTACAGATGAATATGAACAAATAGAAAATGGCAATATGATAGAAACAAATAGTAATGCTGAAAAAATATCGCCTAATTGTGAATTTATACAAAAAATATATTATAGTAAATGTGGACATACTATAAGTAATTACCTAAATTTACCTAAAGAAATGGTAAATTTAACTCAAGATGAATTAAAAGAAAAATATTCAGATTGGGAAATAGAAAATTTTGAAAGTAATCAAGTAGTTTTATACAAAGAAATGGATTCAGAATGTGGGGAACATTATTTATTAAAGGATAGAGAAGGAAAAATAGTAATTTACAAAATATTAAATGAAGATTTACAAAACCTAGAAGAAATAGAAGAAACTGATATTTATACAGAATATTTAACAGATACAGATAAGCTAAATATCGAAAAAGGAATCAGAGTAAATGGAAAACAAGAACTAAATCAGCTAATAGAAGATTTTGAATAGTGTCAAAAGGGACGTGTCTTTCTGTGTCTGATAAGGAGAGTTCACTTCACAAAGAAGTAGTTCTTTATATTGCAAAAGCACTATATGTAGAAAATTATTAAAAAGGCAGTTTTCACTGCCTTTTATAATGTATTTTTTGTTTTAAAATATATTGTGCTATGGCTTAATTTATGTGTTTTACCAGGTTTTCCTAATAATTCCTCAACTTGTTCTTTTGATAATCCTATAAGGCTTTGACTATCATTAATTTCTTTCATTATAAATTACTTTTTATCAACTGTTACTTCTTTTTTCAAATCTTTTTTATCAATAAATCCTTTTTGATACAAATCTTTTACATACATTACTAATGCAAAGATTGTTGCAATAAGAGCTAAACAATATAATATAAAATCTAAATGATTCCATATGCTTGTAGAAAGCTCAAATTGTTTTAATAAAAGAGAAACTACAATTGCTATATAAAATAAAACAGTTGCTAATTTTCCATACCATCTACTATAGACTACAACATCTTTTCCATAAAGGAATGATGCTCCAACTATCATTATGAATTCTTTTAATAATACTATCAATAGAATCCAAATAGGTATAATGTTTTTAATTACTAAAGATGTAAGTGTAGCTATTTGAGTTGCTTTATCAGCTAGAGGGTCCATTAATTTTCCAAAATTAGATATTAGGTTAAATTTTCTTGCAATAAAACCATCAGCAATATCTGTTAATCCTGATATTGTAAAAAATATGAAAGCTAAGATATAGTTTCCTATAAATATATCAATTACAATAATAGGGATTAATAAAAATCGAATTACAGTTAATGTATTTGGTACATATTTTAACATATTATACTCCTATTTTACTTCAAATTTTAATTCATCATTTTTTAAGTTAATTTGTATTGTTTGACCATCTGTAAGTTCACCTTTTAAAATCATTTCTGATAATTCATCTTCAATATATCTTTGAATTGCTCTTCTTAATGGTCTAGCACCAAATTTTATATCAGTTCCTTTAGCTAATATAAAATCTTTTGCTGAATCAGAAATGTTCATTTTTATATCTTTATCATTTAATGCTTTTATAGTATCTTTTAGCATTAAGTCAACAATTTGTAAAAGTTGTTCTTTTGTTAAAGAGTCAAAGGCAACGATTTCATCAATTCTATTTAAAAATTCAGGTCTAAAAACTTCTTTTAAATTATCGATGATTTTATTTTTATCAACTGTTTGTTTACCAAAACCAATAGAGTTGGTATTTAAGTTAGATCCTGCATTTGATGTCATAATGATAATTGTATTTGAAAAACTTACTGTGTTTCCTTGACTGTCAGTTAATTTTCCATCATCTAGTACTTGTAATAAAATATTAAATACATCTGGATGAGCTTTTTCAATTTCATCTAATAATATAATTGAATAAGGTTTTCTTTTAACTTTATCAGTTAGTTGACCAGCGTCATCATATCCTACATATCCTGGAGGTGCACCAATTAATTTTGAAGTTGAGTGACTTTCCATATATTCAGACATATCTATTCTAATAATAGAATCTTCACTTCCAAACATTTCATAAGCTAAACTTTTTGCAAGCTCTGTTTTACCTACACCAGTAGGACCTACAAATATAAATGATGGTGGCCTTTTTGTACTTTTTAATCCAGCTCTATTTCTTCTTATTGCTCTTGCAACACTGCTAACAGCTTCTTCTTGACCGATAATTCTTTTATGAAGATTTGTTTCTAAGTTTAAAAGTTTTTGTGTTTCTGCTTCTGTAATCTTTTTGACTGGAATTTTAGTCCAACTTTCAATAACATTTGCAATATCTTCAATTGTAATTTGTCTAGGTTTCATTTTCTTTGTTAATGCATCAATTGCTTCAACTAATTGACATTCTCTCGTTTTTAAGTCGGCTGCTCTTTGGTAATCTTCAGTAGAATCTGCAGCGATTACTTCTTCTTTTTCTGTTTGAACTTGTATTAATTCTTGTTTTAACATTTCTAGTTTTATTAAATTTTTATTTTCTAGATTAATTTTTGAACAAGCTTCATCTAAAATGTCAATTGCTTTGTCTGGTAAAAATCTATCATGAATGTATTTTTCTGACATAATAACTGCACTACGAATAACATCAGTAGAAATTTTAACTTTATGATATTCTTCATAGTATTTTTTTATACCTTCAAGTATTCCAATAGAGTCATCAACATTTGGTTCTTCTACTAAAACTTGTTGAAAACGTCTTTCTAATGCTGAATCTTTTTCAATATATTTTCTATATTCTTTTAAAGTAGTAGTTCCAATTAATTGAATTTCTCCATTTGATAAGGCAGGTTTTAAAATATTTGCTGCATTCATAGAGTGTTCTCCATCACCTGCACCAATAATATTGTGAATTTCGTCAATTACAAGAATGATGTTTCCATATTCTTTACATTCGTCAATAATTCCTTTCATTCTTGATTCGAATTGTCCTCTAAATTGAGTTCCTGCAATAATGGATGTCATGTCTAATAAATAAACTTCTTTATTTAATAATTTTGCAGGTACATTTTGTTTAGCAATTTTAATAGCTAATCCTTGTGCAATTGCAGTTTTACCAACTCCAGGTTCTCCTATTAGGCAAGGATTATTTTTAGAACGTCTATTTAAAATTTGTACAATTCTTTGAATTTCTCTATCTCTACCAATTATTATGTCTAATTCATTATTTTTAGCTTTATTTGTTAAATTAGTACCAAAAGTATCTAGAAATTTTTTCTTTTTATTAGTTTTTACGTTCTTCTTTTTTTCGACCTTTACTTTTTTTCTAGAAGAACTATTTTCTTCTTGTTCTCCATTTGATTTTGAATTAGAGCCTGTAAACATATTAGAAAATATTGAACCTAATGGTATTGCTGCTCCTGTTATTTTTGGAGAGTTACCATCTTCATCTAGATCTCCTTGTGATGAATCAAATGTAATAGCTCCTTCGATATCTTCTATATTTTCTAAATTAATGTTTTCGGCTAAATCCTTAAAAATACTTTCAAATTGTTTGGTCATATCACTTAAATTTATTTTATCGTTTGATAAAATTTCATTTTGTTTGTATAATACTTCATTTGGATTAATTCCTTTTTTCTTAGCACAGTCGTAACAATATCCTTCCATTGTTTCTTTGCCATTTTCTATTTTTTTATAAAAAAGTATGGCTGGATTTTTATTGCATTCTGAACATAACATACTTTTAATTCCTCATTTCTATAATTTTGCATATATATTATAATACCTCAAAAAAGTAGAATAGTCAATAATTTTTATTTGTTGTTATGTAATAATTAATTTTTAGTGATTGATATGTTTGTATTGCGAAATAAAATTAGAAATGATATAATAAATTTGGCGTAAAAGAAAGGGATTATAAAATGAATGTAACACTACCAAAAAAACAAAAAATAAATAGAAAGCAAGTTATAATATATATATCAATTGTTTTATTTTGTATAATTGCTATAATCGTAGCATCTTATGTTCAATTTTATGCAAGAATTGATATTGCAGAATTAATTGGAATTAAGCAAAGAGAAGAATATGGAGATAAGACTGAAGAACAAATAGAATTACTTAAATCACAATTTGATACTATATTTACTAATAATATACAAAATGACAATGGAAGCAATAATAATAAAAAGGTTTATAAAGATAAAGATTTAGTATGTACAAAATATGAAAAAAAAGAGAATAAATCAAATAATTATGATATTGATATTCATATACCATATATTAATATAGATAACGAAATAGTAAACACATATAATGATGAAATTGAAAATATTTTTGCATCAAAAGCTAGAAGTGTGTTAGAGAGTGAAAATAAAAATACTATTTATACAGTAGAATATGTTGCAAATATTGAAGATGATATTTTATCATTAATTATAAAATCTAACTTAAAAGAGGGAACAAGTGCTCAAAGATTAGTTATACAAACATACAATTATGATTTAAGAAATAATAAAGAGATATCATTAAATGAAATATTAAAAATAGAACAATTAGATACAAAAATAGTACAAGAAAAAATTAATACTGCAATTCAAAAAGAAGAAAAAAAAGTACAAGATTTAAAACAACTTGGATATAACATTTTTAATAGAGATGTAAAAAGTGATATGTATATGCTAGAAAATACTAAAGCATTTTATTATGTAGGAGACAAGATATATATTATTTATCCATATGGAAATGATTCTTATACAAGTGAAATGGATTTGATTATAATATAACTCAATATGACCAAGAAATTGATTCTTGGTCATATTATATTTTTAAAATAATATAAATAAGGACTGTTCTTATAGAGCAGTCCTTATTAGTTATGGTTGTTCTCCTAATGTTATTGTTAATTCTTTTTCTTCACCATTTCTATTAACTTTAATTTTCATTTCATCACCAATTTTATGAGTGTTTTTGATTTCATTTAATTCATCCATTGTAGATATTTTTTTACCATCTGCTTCAATTATAACATCACCTATTTTTATTCCTGCTTTTTCTCCTGCAGAAAAATCGTCAACAGATTTTACATAGATACCAACAACTAATTTATATTGTTCAGCAGTTTTTTCATCTAAATCTATACCAGAAATCCCAACATATGGTCTTTTTACTTTACTATATTGAATTAATTGAGATGTTATGTCTGTTGTTGAGTTTATTGGAATTGCGAATCCCATTCCTTCTATTCCAGTTCCAGAAAGTTTTAGTGTATTAATACCTACTACTTTTCCTTCACTATTTACTAATGCTCCACCACTATTTCCAGAGTTGATAGCTGCATCTGTTTGAATTAAGTTATATTTTTTTCCGTCTGAATCTGTTACTTCTCTATTAACAGCGCTAATTACTCCACAAGTAATACTACTTTCCATTCCTAGTGGATTTCCGACAGCCATTGCGAATTCACCAACTTTTATGCTATCAGAATCAGCAAATTCTGCTTTAGAAAGACCAGTTTTTTCAATTTTGATAACTGCTAAATCTGTTTGTTCATCAGTTCCAATAATTTTTGCTTCATATTCAGTTTCATCATTAAATAAGGTTACTGTTAATTTTGTAGCTTCTGATACTTCATAATAAGATTCTGAAGAAGAAGTAGCAACAATGTGATTGTTTGTTAAAATATAACCATCGTCACTAATAATTATTCCAGAACCTGTAGCTGTTGCGGTAGTTGATTGTCCTTTGCTACCAAACATTGAAAGTAAAGAATTAACGCTGTATTCTACTTTAATTCCAACAATTGATGGTAAAATTTTGTTAGCAGCATATACAGAAGTATCTGAATAATTTTCAAGTGAAGTTTGTTTTACATATCCATTATTTTCTAAATTATTAGAATTAGAACTTATATTTGAAACATTGCTATCAAATAATTTTGATTTTATAGATGGAATTCCAAAACAAGTTCCAAGAACAAGAGAGCAACCTAATACTCCACTAAAAAATGGTAATAAAAAGTTTCTTCCAAATCCTGAGTTTTTCTTTTTTTCAGTTTTATACACCTCTTTATATGTACTAGGATTTTGTACAGTTTTAAAATTTTGCAAATTTTCTTTTTTCTCATTTTCTTCCATGATAAGACCTCCTAAATTACTTATTATATAATATCCTAATATGACTATATAATACAATAGATTTGTGAAAATTTTGTGAATAAATTGAAAAAATTATTAAATTAAGAAAAATTATTAATAATGACAAAATAATTATAAAAGTAACAAAAAAAGTTGAAAAAAAATATAATTAAATTTATAATATTAATTGATAAGATTATATAGAAAAATGATGAAGAATAGTTATATTTAGGTTTGTAATTTAGAAGGGAATGTGATTAATAATGAATAATAATAAAAATATTTATAAAATATCAAAAAATATGGATAAAGGAATTACATTAATGGCATTAGTAATAACAATTGTTGTTTTATTAATAATTGCAGGTATTGGAATTAATACAGGAACAGAAAGTCTTGAAAAAGTTAAATTAGAAGAGTTAAAAACAAATATGTTATTGATAGAAGCAAAAGCAAGAGAATATGTCGAAGAAGCTAACTTTAAGATAGGAAAAGAAACTACAGACCAAAATAAAATAGAAGAGATAAAAAAAGAAGTTTACGAGAATGGTGAAAAAGGTGCTAAATTGCAAAAGGCAATAGAAGCAAATTTGAGCAATGTACCAGCAGATATTCCTATTGATGATTGTTATGTAGTAACACAAGAAACTCTAGAGTTGTGGGGACTTAATAAAATTGAGTTATATGATGAAAATGAAAGATATTTAGTTAAATTTGATGAAACTAATTTAAAAGTTGAAGTGTACAATACTAGAGGATATCAAGGAAAATATTCATTAACAGAAATAGAACAATAAATAATAAATAAAAACAAAAAGTAATTTTATCAAAATTTATTTATTATGAGGAATGATGGTAAATATGAAAGAGAAAGAATTAGAAAGACTAATAAACTTAAAACAAATTGAAAAAGAGTTATATGAAAAAGGATTTGAATATATATGTGGCATAGATGAAGCAGGAAGAGGACCATTGGCAGGGCCAGTAGTAGTAGCTGGAGTAATCATGCCTAAAGATTCTATGATAGAAGGAGTTAATGATTCAAAAAAAGTATCAGAAAAAAAGAGAGAAAAGCTATATGACTTAATTTTAGAAGAGGCTATTAGTTATTCAGTAGCAGTTATAGGACAAGATGTTATTGATGATATAAATATTTTAAATGCTACTAAACAGGGAGTAACTCAAGTAGTAGAAGGATTAGATATAAAGCCAAATTTAATTATTGTAGATGCTTTAACTCATATAGATACAAAAGGAATTCCATATGAGTCAATAATAAAAGGAGATGCAAAATGTTACAATATAGCAGCTGCATCAATTATAGCAAAAGTTACAAGAGATAGAATTATAAGACAATGGGATGAAATTTATCCACAATATGGCTTTGCAGCACATAAGGGATATGGAACTGCAAAACATATAGCAGCTATTAAAGAATATGGTCTTTGCCCAATACATAGAAAAAGCTTTACTAAGAAATTTATATGACAGAAAGATTCGTCCCTTTTGAAACCTGAGGAGGAAAAATGAATATATTAGATATTATAGAAAATAAAAGAGATAAAAAAGAATTAACAAAGGAAGAAATAGAGTATTTTGTTAGAGGATATACTGAAGGTAATATTTTAGATTATCAAGCTGCCGCACTTATTATGGCAATGTTTATTAATGGTATGAGTAAACAAGAGACAACAGATTTCACTTTAGCTATGGCGAATTCAGGTGAAATTTTAGATTTATCAAAACTTGATAAAATAATTGTAGATAAACATTCTACAGGTGGTGTAGGAGATAAGGTTTCTTTAATATTATTACCATTAGTCGCATCTGCGGGAGTGTTGGTTGCTAAGATGTCTGGGAGAGGACTAGGTTTTACAGGAGGTACAGTAGATAAATTGGAATCTATTCCTGGTTATCAAACTGAAGTAGATATCCACAATTTTGTAAAAAATGTGGAAAACATAGGAATAAGCATGATATCTCAAACATTAAATTTAGCACCAGCAGATAAAAAAATATATGCACTTCGTGATAGTATTTCTTGTGTGGAAAGTATTCCACTAATTGCATCTAGTATAATGAGTAAGAAAATTGCAAGCGGGGCACAAAAGATAGTTCTAGATGTTACAGTTGGAAGCGGAGCATTTATGCAAAATTTACATGATGCAGAAAAATTGTCAAGAGAAATGATTGAAATTAGTAAATTAGCAAATAGAGAGACAGTATGTGTATTAACTAATATGGATGAACCTTTAGGATATAGCGTGGGCAATTCATTAGAAGTGATAGAAGCTGTAAGATTTTTAAAAGGTGAAATGATAGAAGATGTAAAACAAGTTGTTTTAGAATTGGGAGCTTATATTCTAAAATTAGCTGGTATAGGGGATGATATTAATAAAAACAAAGAATTACTAATAGAAAATATAAAAAACGGAAAAGCATATGACAAATTTTTAGAATTAATAAAAAATCAAGGAGGAGATATTTCTTATATAGAAAATACAGAAAAGTTTTCAAAAGCAAAGTATATTGAGCCAATATATAGCACACAAGAAGGCTATGTGAAAGCAATAAATGCAAAAGAAGTAGGAAAGATAGTAGGAAATTTAGGAGCAGGAAGAATAAGAAAAGAAGATAAAATTGATTTGAGTGTAGGAATTGTATTAAATAAAAAAGTAGGAGATAAAATTGCAAAAAATGAGATAATAGCTTATATTCATGCAAATGAAAAAGAAAAGTTAGAAATAGCTAAAGAAGAATTATATAAGTGTATTTTAATAGTTCCTACTAAAGTAGATAAGTTGCAATCAATAATAAAAATAATTGATTAGATAAATGATGTTGTTAATTATAAATAAGTAAATTATTGCTTTTAATAAGTGTTTTATAAATAGTAACAGAAAATTTTGGAAAACACGATAAAATAATTGAAAAAAATTTATTATATGATATAATAATATTGATAAAATTTTACTGAAAGGATGAATGAAATGAAAAAAGAAAAAATATCAAAAGAACAAATAAACCATAAACATCATTATGATAAAGGACAAATTTTTGTAAAAATTATGGCAGGTTTTTTAGCTCTATTAATGGTTATAGCAACAGGAGCTACATTAATATATGCTTTAATATAAATTTGCACTTTGGAAGGAATGATAATAAATATGGTAATTAATTTGGGAATGAATTGGGAGAATTTTTATAGAGATAATATTTTAGAATATATAAGAAACTTACAACAAAACCCATTAGAACTAGTTTCTCTTATCATAGACTTAGCAATTGTAATATTTTTATTATATTGTTTTTTTAAGGTAGTAAAAGGATCTAGAGCATGGCAATTAATAAAAGGTATAGCATTGTTAATTATTGCAACATGGATAAGTGGGTTATTTAATTTAAAAATTTTGAATTGGATTTTAACAGGAATTATGAACCTAGGAGTAATTGCAATAATTGTTATATTCCAACCTGAATTAAGAAGAGGATTAGAACAGCTAGGAACAAATAAATTAACTAAATTCTTTGGAATAGATAAAGATTTATCTACAAAAACAAAAGAAGATATATATAAAATTGTAATTGCAGCAACAGAGCTTGCTAAGACAAAAACAGGAGCATTAATAGTAATAGAAAGAGATATAAAAATACAAGATATTATATCTACAGGGATACCAATAGATGCAGAAGTTTCTCCACAATTATTAGTAAATATATTTGAACCCAAAACGCCATTACATGATGGAGCTGTTGTCATTTCTGGTAATAGAATCGCCTCAGCAGCTTGTGTATTACCATTAGCTGATGATAAAGACATTGCAAAGGAATTAGGAACAAGACATAGAGCAGCAATTGGAATTTCAAAAGAGTCAGATAGTATTGTTGTTATTGTATCAGAAGAAACAGGAAAAATATCAATAGCTAAAGATGGTACTTTAATTGCTGATTTAAGAGAAGATGTTTTAAAGAAAATACTAATTAGCAATATTGTAACAAAAAGATTTACAGGAGAGAAAGAAGAAAGAAAAAATACATTAAAAAAATTAAAGGAAAAAAGAAAAGAAAATATAGAGCAGATTAAAGTTGAAAAAAAAGATACAGAAAACAAAGAATAAAAGTCGCAGTATTGCGACTTTTATCAGATTATTAAATTAAAGTTATAACACTGTAATAATTAAAATAATAAAATTATATTATAAAGGTGAAAAATATGAGAAATATAAAATTGGTTATAGAATATGATGGAAAAGAATTCAATCGGATGGCAAAAACAGCCTAATAAATTGAATATTCAAGGAACAATTGAAAAGGCAATTGAAAAGATAACAGGAGAAGAAATAGAATTAATGGCATCAGGCAGGACTGATAGAGGAGTCCATGCTTTAGGACAAGTAGCAAATTTTAAAACAAATTCTAATATTCCAATCGATAAATTTGCAATTGCAATTAATAGTAATTTAAAAAAATCAATTTTGATAAAATCAGCAGAAGAGGTAGACGAAACATTTCATAGCAGATTAACTTGCAAAAAGAAAACATATAGATATATTATTAATAATTCAAAATATGGAACAGCAATTTATCGAAATTTAGAAACTCATATTCCTACTAAATTAGATATTGAAAAAATGAAAGAGGCAGTAAGTTTTTTTGAAGGAGAACACGATTTTAAAGCATTTAAAGCAAGTGGAACTAGTAGCAAAAGTAGTGTAAGAACTATATATAAAGCAGAAGTAATGAAAATGCCAAATGAAAGAATATGGATAGAATTAACAGGAAATGGATTTTTATATAATATGGTTCGAATTATAGCAGGTACATTAGTAGAAGTTGGATTAGGTAAAATACAACCATATGAAATAAAAAATATTATAAAATCTGAAAAGAGAGAAAATGCAGGGAAGACATTGCCACCACAAGGATTATATTTAGTAAATGTAGAATATCAATAAAAAATCAACACAAAATATTATAAAATGTAAATAATCAAAGACCTGTAAAACAATGATTAAGACAGTAACAAATAAATAGATAAAGCATAAAATATACAAAAAGTGAAAAGGAGAAGAATATGAATAATTTACTTATATTTTTTGCTTTACCAATAGCAACTGTTATTATATCTATTGCACTACAAAAAATATTAAAATGCCCACCATTAGTTGCAGCAGTTATATTTGCTATTTTCTTGATTGTTACATTTGTTATTGATGAATTAAATTTTTTAGTTGCAGCGATTGTATATGCTATTATTAGTTTTATTACAGCAGTTATAGTAGCTTTTGTTTGCAGGATACTAAATGAACTGCGAAGAAATGGAAATAATGGTAGATGTCAGAACAATAATAATGTAAATGCTATTAATACAAATGATTTATTAACAATTAATGGTAGTTATCAGGATAATGGAAATAATGGTGTAATTACGATTAATACATTAGGAAACAATGGAACGTCAGGAGTAAATAATGGAGGGTGTAATTGTAATAATAATTCGACTAATGGAGTTAGTGCAAGAATTAATGTAATCCCAAATTCAAGTACTAATGGAAGAACAGGAAATTTATGTGGAAATTATAGAAGAACATAGTTATATTTTATTGAAAGTTACAAAATAAAGGTTTATTATAAATAAAAACTTAAAAAATCCTTATTTTGTAACTTTTAATATAAGCAAATAATGTACAGGCAATAAAAGTTTTAAAAAAAATATATATACATTGAAAAAATATATAAAATATGTTATGATATTATAGTTAGTAGAAAAGAAAGGAAGAAAAATGGTAGAATTAATTATAGAAACATTAATAGATTCAATAAAATTATTGCCATTTCTATTTATTACATATTTGCTTATGGAATATATAGAACACAAAACAAGTAAAAAAGCAAAAGAGACAATTAAAAAGTCAGGAAAATTTGGACCAGCAGTAGGTGGATTTCTAGGAATTTTTCCACAATGTGGATTCTCAGTTTCAGCAACGAACTTATATGCTGCAAGAGTAATAACACTTGGAACACTAATAGCAGTATATTTATCAACATCAGATGAAATGCTACCAATATTTATATCGCAATCAGTTCCTGCTATAACTATTTTAAAAATACTAGGAGTTAAATTTGTAATAGGAATGATTGCAGGATTTATAATTGACTTTGTATTAAAATTAGTTAATATAAATAAGAATGAAGAAAAAATTATTGATATATGTGAAAAAGAACATTGTCATTGTGAACATGGAATTATAAAATCTGCTTTAAAACATACTATAAATATATTTTTATTTATAATACTAATTTCATTAATAATTAATATTGTAATTTATTTTATAGGAGAAGACTCAATAGCAGGATTTTTACAGAATAGACCAATAATAGGACCTATGATATCTGGTATAATTGGTTTAATACCAAATTGTGCTGCATCTGTTATTATTACTCAAATGTATTTAGAAAATGTTATATCTTTTGCTACTTTAATGTCAGGCTTATTAGTAGGTGCAGGGGTTGGACTAGCAGTATTATTTAGGATAAATAAAGGGATAAAACAAAATTTATTTATAACGTTATTATTGTATTTAATTGGAGTTACAGTAGGAATTATTATGGAGTTAGTAGGAATTACGATATAGAATTTAATTATTTATATAGAAATTAAAAATAAAAGCTAATAGTTTTTTTATAACTAGTTAGCTTTTATTTTTTTTATTTTAGAAAATAGTTTATTAAATTAAATTTTCTAATTTTTTTTGTTTTTTAAATCAACAATAATAGCATCTTCATTATCAAATAAATATTTAGAATCATTTATATCAGTTTGAATTGGGTTATATTCATCGTTTTGATCTTTAAAGTTTATATTTTTTAAATTAAATTTTTGCTTTTTTAGACCTGCTGGATCATCATTGTCTTCAGTTGCTGTTGTAACTCCGTCAGAATATTTACCAAAGTCATATTGTTTTGATTTGTGTGGTTCTTTGTATTTAGATTCTAAATAATTAAGTTTTATTTGTCCAATTAAAGGTCTTCCACTACTATCTCTTACTTTATATGCGCAATCTTTAGTACCAAAGGTTTGCAATTTTCCAGGTTTAAAGTATTTAACAAATTCCCATTTTACATTATTATATTTAGAATCATATTGCGTCTTTTCCATATCCATACTATTAGAATATGTCCACTCTCTTCTAGTACCAAATTCATCTGACCACCAGTTTAATTCATCAATTTCAGCTCCACCAGTGTATATCTTGTTTGCACAGTTAGATAATATTACTATCTTATAATTTTCTTTTAATTCAGGAGTTTCTAACTGTTGAAGAGTTTGAGTAGAAATTACAGTTCCGATTTTATATTTTCTATACATTGTAAAGATAGCTTCTGTTTCTTTGCAAATAAAGTCTGGAAATTCATCAATATATAAGAAATGTGGAATTCTTGAACTTTCATTTCCAGGTCTTCTAAATACAGCATTTTGCATTGATATTAAGAAAAATAGTCCAAATGCTTTATGAGCTGAAGCTCCTAAATCTCCTCGTCTAGTACAAACAAATGTAATATCACCATTAAGCATTTTATCAAGGTCTAAATTATTATGCCTATTACATAATATGTTTTTTAATCCTGGTATTCTTAATAGGTTATCTAACTGACTAACTGTTGAGAATAGATATTTTTCAATAGTTGACTTACCAGGAGCATTCTTATAAAAGTTCTTTTTAAAATAAGTAAGTTGAACATTGTATTTTTCTTTTAGTTCTTCGTCATGTGCTAATATTTCACACATCTTTTCTATTAATTCAAAATTAGTAAACATTTTTAACATATCTTCCATATTAGGAAGAGTTCCTTCATGCATTCTAGGATACATTTCTTTTAAAAGCATTGCTAAATTTTCAATTGCTTGAATTATTAAATCATCTCTATAAGCTTCTCCAATATCATTATGAGATATACGATACATTGCTTTTAGTGCAGAAGAAATAGTAATAGCTATTTTTGAAGGATCATCATATACAAAAGGGTTAAGTCCAACTGAATTAATATTAGTTGGATCAATAATATTATAATCTATATTAAAATTCTTACAAACACTCATCATGTGATTAATTACTTCAATATCAGGTGACATTAATGTTAGTCCAAGGTCTCTATAAGTAATTTCTGATCCAGAATTATTTAAAATCATTTTCTTTAAATATGTGTTAAATATATCTTCTTTTCCTGTGGCAGGAGATAACATTGTTAAACTGAAATGTTCATTCATATATTCGTTATCATAAGGTGCATTGATATATGCAATATGAGTTTTTAACGCTGTAAATCCAAGCTCTTTAGATGCTTCTCTAAAGAAATATTTTCTTTCTATGTCTCTTGCCATGAATGGTTCAAAGACCAAAGCTGTTTTTCCAGTACCAGATCCACCACATACAAGTGTTGATTGATATCTTGAGGTTTCTGGTATAGTAATATTTTTTCCATTTTCATAATCATTACCTAAGTATACTTCACAAGAATATGTTCCTCTACCTTCTTGAGTAGTAGATAAATTAATTCCACGGTAATCCCATATAGAACGAGTTTTGTCTTTACTATCATTAACATCAAAATATAGCCATTTAAATAATGGGAATATTGTAGTTAATGGTAAATATAGCGAAATACTAATCATTGCTGGAGTTACCACATCAGAAAAATCAGTAATAATTTCTACATAATTTGGTACTGATAATAGTAATAGCCATGTTCCCATATTGAGCCATTGAGTAAACATTGAAATTGCAATAATATAAAGACCTATTACATATAAGTAAAATAATATGACCTTTTGGTTTTTAGATGTAGAAAATTTTGATGTTCCTGAAAATAAAAACGCAAAAATAGGACAGGCTAACGCTAGTGTATAGGTTATTGGTCCCCAATAAGAATGAGATACACCTGTAAATATCATAAACAATATTTCTACAATTCTATCTACTGCTAAATATACTGTAACAAGTGTTAGAACGTAAGTTGCGAAGGTGTTTCTATCAGTGTTTAATTTTTTCAAAAAACCGTCAATATATTTCATTTAAAAAATCCTTTCATTAATTAAAATCATACATATATATTATCCTATAAAATAGCGAAAAAAACAAGGGTTTTAGACAAAATAATTAAAAAAATGGTTATTATTTAAAAAAATATTACATTAAAAAATACTTCACTGAATAAAACTTATATAAATGAATATACTAATTGTAAATAAAATGAAAAAGAGGTTATTTTATGCAAAATGAATATGTGAGAGAAGAAAAAATAATTGAAAAAACGGAATTGGATAAAGAAATAGAATTAATTAGAAGTATTATAAAAACAAGAGAAGAATTAAAAATGGATAATAAAAATTTTGAATATGCACAAGATGACTTAGTTGATTATTATTCTTATCAAATTAAGGCCAATCAAGCAAAACTAGATTATTTAATAAAAATGGCAAAAGCAAAAGGAATACAAGTTGATATGATTAATGATATAAAGTTCACTTTTTGGGAAGATAATGAAGAGGTAGGGTAAAGTAATATTTGTCCAAAATCCAACATATAAATGGTAATAATGAATAATTTTATTTCATTGTTATCATTTTTTATTGGAGTTGAGAAAATGAATACAAATATAATTACCTTTTTAGCTTGTATATGTTTTATTTTTATTTTTGGTAGAATTTTTATCTTACCTTTAAAAAAAATAATAAAAATTATTTTTAATTCAATTTTAGGTGGATTGAGTATATTTTTTATTAATTTAATTGGAGTTAATTTTGGATTTCATATTGGCTTGAATTTTTTTACAAGTATTGTAATTCGGAATACTTGGTTTACCGGGTGCTATTGTTTTAATATTAGTTAAGTTAATAGTAGGATAAATTATTTAGGTTTATATAAGTTAATGTATTTAACTATATTTTCTTTAAATACTAATAATGATAGTATATTTAATATTAATAAAAGAAAACTTGCTTTATATATAGTTTTTGCACTTTTTGAATTAATGAATTTTAATATAGTATAACAAATTATATGAAAAATTTATTTATATAAAAATTTTACTTGCTTTTTACGAACCTTTGTTTTATAATATGCAAAGAATTTTAAAGATTGGAAGTGATATTATGAGTAAAGAACTTATAAAAACACAAATGAAAGTGAAAGATAATCTAGTAAATGTTATGAGAGTAGGAGATGTAGATTATATTTCATTAACTGATTTAGCAAGATATAAAAATCCTTTAACTCCTGGAGATGTTATTATTAAATGGATGAGCAATAAAAGTTCTTTTGATTTTTATTGTTTATGGGAAGAGCTTTCAAATTCTAATTTTAAACTAGCGGAATCCCGCGAGTTTAAAAAAGACTCTGCTACTCAATCATTTACAATGAGTCCATCTAGGTGGATTAGAGAAACAAATGCAATAGGTTTTGTATCTAAAAGAGGTAAATATGATGGTGGAACTTTTGCACATCCAGATATTGCTCTTGAATTTGCTTCTTGGATAGATTCAGCATTTAAATTGCACTTAATAAAAGAATTTGAAAGATTAAAACAAAATGAAAGTTATCAAAATAAAATTGATTGGTCTGTTAGACGTGAACTTGCAAAAACAAATTACAAAATACATACTGATAGTATAAAGGCAAATTTAGTTCCTACACTAACTGAAAAACAAAAGCTATATGTTTATGCTAATGAAGCAGATGTCTTAAATGTTGCGCTTTTTGGAATGACCGCAAAAGAATGGAAAGATAAGAATCCTACTTTAGATGGTAATATGAGAGATTATGCAAATATTCTTCAGTTAGTTATTTTAGTAAATCTTGAAAATTTAAATGCTCAATTGATAAAGGATGGTTTAGGGCAAAAAGATAGGTTAGAAAAACTAAATACAATTGCTAGTGGGTTAAATACTTTCGTAAGAAAGTTATGTAACAATTCTTAAGTTATTGTTTAAAAGTTACTTATTGAAATAAAAAATATTGGACAAAAATAAAACTAAAAAATACCATTCTTTTTCAGAATGATATTTGTATTTATCTGTTTTATGGAGTTCGAACAGATACGTCGTTGGTAGCGAAGATGTGATTCGAACACATGACCCTTCGGGTATGAACCGAATGCTCTAGCCAACTGAGCTACTTCGCCATATCGATGACGCTATTTATTATACTTGTAGTTTACTCATTTGTCAAGATAAAAATACAAGAAATTTAAATTTCTTGTATTTTTACAAATATTATATTTCTCTTTCAGTATTTTCTGTTTTTTCCGATATTTGTTTTTGTGTTTTGCTTTCATCTTTTTCTAAGGCTTTTTCAGCACTTTTCTTTGTATCTTTAATTTCTAATCTTGTAGTTTTGTATGAATTTTTAAATAATTGACTACTTAATTTTTCAGCACTTTTTAATGCTTTTAATAGTTCTTTTTTTTCTGTTTCTGTAATATTGTTATTTCCTAATATTTCTTCTTCTTCTGTTTTTTCTTCTGGTGTAGGATTCCAAAATCCTTTCCACATATCAAGAATATCTTTTGGTTTTATCTTTAAAACTTTATTTTCTTCTATCATTTTTTCCTTAAAGTGTAACTTTAAGTTCTCACCTCTCTTAAATAAATATATATTTATTTTAGCACATATACATAAAAAAATCAAGTTTTCTTAAAATTTTGTTACTACTTCAGCTATTTAGAAGTTTAATATGTTTTTTATATAAGCAATTTTGAAGTTGAGCATGAGTAGTAATAAAATTTATCAATTTTATTTTTAGACTTGCTACATTTTGAAATTTATTGTAATATAATAGAGTAAATTGAAAGAATGCAAAAAAATTTAGGAAAGGAGTTTTATAAAATTTATTAAATCAAGCGCCTGGACATTAATAAAAATAATGTTGACGAGGTCTAGAGTTATCGAAAAATTCGGCGGATGCTCTAGTGGCTTAGCTTAGAGTCATAGTATTAATAAAAAAAGCAATAGCAATGTTGTAACAAAATTTAATACAATTAAGCTTTATTTGCATACTTTCAATTCCATCAAATTATATTTTATTTTAGGAGGATTTTAAAATGTGTGGAATTGTAGGTTATATAGGAACACAAAAAGCAAGTCCGATTCTAATCAATGGACTTATTAGGTTGGAATATAGAGGTTATGATTCAGCCGGTATTTCAACAATTGAAAAAAATGGTTTGTCAGTAATGAAAGATCAAGGAAGAGTAAAAAATTTATACAATTTAAAAGGTATTGATAATTTAGAAGGGACAATAGGAATTGCACATACAAGATGGGCAACTCATGGAAAACCTTCTCAAGAAAACTCACATCCTCATATGGATAATTCTAAAACTTTTAGTGTTGTTCATAATGGAATTATAGAAAATTATAATGAATTAAGAGATTTTTTAACTAATAATGGATATACTTTTTATTCTCAAACAGATACGGAAGTTATACCTAATTTAGTTCACTATTATTATAAAAAAGAAACAAATAAAGATGAATTATCATTTTTAAGAGCAGTGAAAAATGCCTGTTCAGATTTAAAAGGAAGCTTTGCTATTGAAATAATTTGCAAAGATTTTCCTAATAATATGATTGTTGTTAGAAAGGATAGCCCACTTGTCATTGGAAAAAACGAAGAAGAAAATTATATTTCTTCTGACATTCCTGCTATCTTATCATTTACAAGGAACTTTTATTTCTTAAATGATTTAGAATATGCATTTTTATCTCGTACTGATGTAAAATTTTATGATAGCGAGTTAAATACTATTAATAAAGAAACAAAAAATATTGAGTGGAATGCTACTAGTAGTGAAAAAGATGGCTATGAAGATTTTATGCTAAAAGAAATTTATGAACAACCAACAGCTATTAGAGAAACAATTGGAGCTAGATTAAGTGAAAATTCAAAATGTGAATTTGAAGAATTAAATTTTTCAAAAGAATATTTACAAAGTATTAATAAAATATATATTGTAGCTTGTGGAACAGCAATGCATGCAGGATTAGTTGCAAAACATATATTAGAAAAACTTTGCAAAATACCAACAGAAGTTGATATTGCATCAGAATTCAGATATAGAGATCCTTTAATTGATGAAAAAACTTTATGTATTTTCATTTCACAATCAGGAGAAACAGCTGATACAATTGCTGCTTTAAAACTTTCTAAGCAAAAAGGTGCAAAGACAATTGCAGTTAGTAATGTAATTGGAAGTTCTATTACAAGAGAAGCAGATTATTCAATCTATACACATGCTGGACCAGAAATTGCAGTAGCTTCTACAAAAGCATATACTTCTCAAGTTATTTTATTAACTATTCTAGCAATTTATTTTGCAGAAACATTAGAAATGACTCAAAATGATATTGACACATTAAAAAAAGATATTTTAGAACTACCAAAAAAAGTAGAAGATACAATAAAAATATCTGAAAATATTAAAGAATTTGCTAAAAAAGTTTATCAAGAGAAAGATATCTTTTTCTTAGGAAGAGGAATTGATGAAGCGGTTGCAAAAGAAGGTTCTTTGAAGTTAAAAGAAATTTCTTATATTCATTCAGAAAGCTATGCTGCAGGTGAATTAAAACATGGTCCAATTGCTTTAATTGAAAAAGGAATTACTGTTATTGGAATAATGACAGATAAAAATTTAGTTGAAAAGACTATTAGTAATATTCAAGAAGTAATTACAAGAGGTGCTAAAACTTTGATTATTACAAATCAAAGTATTGACGACGAAATGTTTGATGAAGTATTTCATATTCCTTGCACTAATATTTGTTTATCACCTATATTGTCAATTATTCCTTTGCAATTATTTTCATATTATATTTCAAAGGAAAAAGGCTTAGATGTTGATAAACCTAGAAATTTAGCTAAATCAGTTACTGTTGAATAATATTATATTATTTAAATTATAATTTGATTATAAAATAATTAAAAGAGAATAAAAGCATTAAAAAGTTAAGTGCTTTTATTTTTTTTCTAAAAAAATAGATAGTGTACACTGACATTTTTAATATTAAGTATTATAAAATATTTTTAAACAAATCATATATATGTCATATTTTGTAAAAATAATTATTTATAAAAAAGATAAAAATAAGTTTTTATGAAACAAAAAGTAGCTTTTGTAAATATGAAACCGAAAAAGAGAAGTATAATGATAAAATTTTAGATGAAATGAAGTGAGGTGAGAAAATGTTAGATAAAATCTGTACTTTTCTAACCAATCAAATTAGAAAAGAAATGCCTGAAATCGATGATGAAAGAGCGGAAGTAATTAATTATGGATTACAAAATATAATAGGAGAAGTACCAAAAGTTTTTATAATGTTAGGTGTAGCATATATTCTAAAAATTTTTTGGTTGTCATTATTTACTTTCATTGCATTATTTCCATATAAAGGGGCATCTGGAGGAGTACATTTAAAAACACATATTGGTTGTATATTATTTACAAATGCATTTTATTGCATAATACCATTTGTATCACAATATTTTGTAATTCCTCAACTAGTAAAATATATACTTGTTCCAGTTATTTGGATATTTGGAATGTTCATGATAAAACTATATGCACCAGCAGATACAGAAAACGTTCCAATTTTAGGTAAAAAAGATAGAAAAAAGAAACAAATAGTATCTTATATAACTTATACAATAGGACTAATAGCAGCTCTTATTATACCAAATGAAACGATTTCAAATATATTAATATTATCAAATTTCATTCAAACATTAACAATTACTAAATTTGTATATAGATTAACCAATAATAAATATGGATATGAAGTATATGGAGATACTTCAACAGAAAGTGTTTAGTACAAAATATATACCGGTGATATTTTGTATTATAGATTATACTAAGGAGGAATTATTATGTTAAAATTTTTAGCAAAAACAGCAGAAAAATATGCAAAGGCAACAAATACAGCATGTGTAATAATGGTAATATTCCATCAACCAAAAATGCCAGCATCTATGATAAAAAAAGATTAATTAATTTTATATCGGCAAAAATATAATAAATATTTTTGCCGATAATATAGCTTAAAAGTTATAATAATACAATCCAATAACAAAAAAGCAGCTTTTTTATAAGTTGCTTTTTTGTTATTAATTTTTATTATATATTTCTAATTGTTGAGTAAAATATTTATCATCTTTAGAAGTAAATAAATTAATATTTTTGTTTTTCTTTACTAATTTACGAACTTCCCATAAACCAAGGCCAGTATGATCTTCTTTACCAGATACACCCTTTTCAAATATTTTTTCTGTATCTACATTAGGATTATTATATGTATTTTCTACAATAAGTAGTTGTCTATAATTTTTGATATCATTTTTAAATATGATATTAATAATTTTTTCTTCACATTCAGAACTTGCTTCAATTGCATTATCTAACAAAATTCCTAGAATCCTAGCAAATTCATAGATTTTCATATTTAAAGTACTTAAATCTAATAAGAAGGTTATATTAACTTTAATATCTTTTGATTCTGCTTCATAATATTTTTTGGTTAATAAATTATAAATTCCATCATTATTTACAACAGAAGGATTTAAAAGATACAGATTGTTAACTCTTTGACAATCATCTTCAAGTTGAGAATAATACTTTTTTAATCCTTCTATATCTTCAGTTTTTATATATCCACCAATAGTTGTTACAATATTATCAAAATCATGTTTAAATCCTCTAACATTATCATGTAAAATATGTAAAGTATTATTATATTCTTCTGTACTTTCTAATTTTTGAGTAGTTGTAATTAATTTGAAAGCTCTTGTTAAAGTATAAATATTTAGTGCAAAATATAATAAAAAAGATAGAAATCCTAAGAAGGTTATAGCTATTGGCACTTTATCAATATAATAAAATCCTAGAATAGATTGTACAATTATAGTAATAATTCCTAAAATAAAATTTAATAATAAAATTCGTTTTGTATGGCTATCAATATAATCTAAAAAATTAATTTTAAGATTTTTATTTCTTAATATAAAAATTATAATACCAATAAGAAGATACATAATCAAAATATAAGGAACTCTATATATTGGTATTGTTGCTAATTCAGCAGATGAAATTTGTAGAGCTGTTAAATAAGGATTTAATATTAGAGCACCAGTTAAATTAAAGATTAGTCCTGATATAATAATTGCCGATATACTCTTAAAAATTGATATTTTGAATATATAATACAATATTAATATTTCAAAGAAGTAATTTAATATAACATTAAATGGATTGGATATAAAAATCATATTAAGTATGCCAATAACCGAATTTAATATAACATATTGAAATTTTTGTCGATTGTTAGCAGGAATATTAAAAATAGAAATAAATAATAGTAATGTTAAATAGCTTTCCACTAATGCTGCCGGTATAAATATTATATTTAATAATGTTTCATTTGGTGTGCTTAGAGCTAACCAAATATTATTTAAAATTTCCATTGTTGTTTAAAACCTCCATTAAATTTGATTTATATTTTGGACCTATTGCGCAAGTATCACCATTTTTAAAAGTAATAGTGCCACTGACAGGCTCAATATCTTTAATTTGGTTAATATTAGCAATGTAAGATTTATGGCATCTTACATAGTTTTCAGGCAATTTATCTTGAAATTTATTAAAAGAACTATAAGTATCATAATCACGATTAGCAGTATGAAAAACTAATTTCATAGAGTCTCTTTTAATATATTCAATTTCTGATTCATCTAAAAGAGTGTTTTTATTATCAATTTTTATATATTTTTTTGGTGAACCAATTACATCATCAAATAGTCTAAGTATAGTTTCTTCTAGTCTATCATAGCTAATAGGTTTAGGTAGATAATCAAAAGTTTTTACCTTGTAAGCAAGCATAGCATATTCTAAATGACCAGTTGTAAAAATAATATAATTATCTTTATTGATTTTTCTAAGCTCTGAAGCTAATTCTATTCCACTTTTGTTACATTTTAAATTAATATCTAACATAATAACATCTACTTTATTAGTAGAAACATAATCTAAAATTTTGTCAGGTTCATCAGATTTAAAGGCTATACGAGCTTCTAAGTTATTTTTTGAAAATATATTTTCAAGCATTTTTTCCAATCTATCTAATATATTTAAATTATCATCACAAATAATAAAATTTAACATACATTTCGCCCCTTCATGTACATAATGTAAGTAAAAACAAGGTTTGACAAATAAAATCAAATTACCTAATTTTTCCAAAAGTAATAACACTATAATCTAAAAAATTAATATTGTCAATAGAAAATTACAAAATTAACCATAGGATAAAGTCAATAATACTATTTTTTACATTAAAGTAAAACGATAAAACTGACAAATAAAAAAATAATGTATTAAAGCAAAAGAGAAAAATAATGAAAGTTAAATGATAAAAGTTATATGTAATTTATATGTACAGTAATAATACTTTGTAAAAAATCATAGTATTATAAAAAGAAAAATAAATTAGGAAGGGATTATATAAATGAATAACAAAGTAAATAAATTTAATATAATAAAAATTCTGTTAATAATATTAGTAATAATTGCATTGACAGTATTAGATAATAATCAGGAACATGATAGTGTATTAACAAGTTCACAGGAAGTAAGTAATAAAAAAATAGGATGGGGATTAAAAAGGAATGATAATCATGAACAACCAGATGTCGGAAAAGAAAATAAAAAAGTACTAGAATCAAACAATGGTATATGTCTAGGAAATAATGAAAAAAAATATATTTATTTAACATTTGATCAAGGATATGAAGCTGGTTATACAAGTAAGATATTAGATACATTAAAAAATAATGAGGTAAAAGCAGCATTTTTTTTAACAGCTCACTATGTTAATTCAGAACCAGAACTAGTAAAACAGATGATAGACGAAGGACATATTGTAGGAAATCATACTGTAAACCACAAAAGTATGCCAGATTTAGAAAATGAAAAAATAAAATCAGAAATGATGGATTTACATACAGCAATTAAGGAAAAATTTGGATACGAAATGAAATATATGAGACCACCAAAAGGTGAATTTAGTGAAAGAACACTGCAGATAATTAGTTCATTAGGATATAAAACCGTAATGTGGTCATTTGCATATGAAGACTGGAATGAAAATAAACAACCAGATGAAGAAAAGTCAAAAAAGAAAATATTAGACAATCTGCATAATGGAGAAATTATGCTATTACATGGAAACTCAAAAACAAATACAAATATTTTAGATAGTATTATAAAAGAAGCAAAAAATATGGGATATGAATTTAAGTCTTTAGATGAATTTGAATAGTAAGTATACTATACATTTTCAACTTAAAAAAAGGAAATACAATAGAGAAGGGAAAGTATATGAAGAGAAATAATTATAATAAAATAGATAAAATATTAGAGTTACCTCAAGAGGTGTGTTCTAATGTTCCTAAAATAAGCATAATAGGGTTTGACGAAATAATTATAGAAAATTTTAAAGGAATTTTAGAATATGAACAATTTTTTATAAGAATAAATACTCATATGGGAATTGTTAATATTAATGGATATAATTTAAGTTTAGAAAATATGACAGATGATGATATTAAAGTAAAAGGAAAAGTAGAAAGCTTAGATATTGAAAGAACAGTAGATTAAAGGAGTTTATAATGTTTATAAAGATAATATTAAGTTATATTTTAGGTTACTTAAGAATTACAGTAGAAGGATATTATATAGAAAGATTTATCAATATATGTAAAACTAATAAAATTACAATATGGAATTTAAAAAGAGATAAAGATATAAGATTATATTTAAATGTAAGAATTCAAGAATTTAAAGAATTAATTAAGATAGCAAAAAATACCAAATGTAAAATTAAAATATCACGTAAAAAGGGATTACCATTTTTATTACATAAATATAAGAAAAGAAAAATATTTTTTATTTTATTAATTTTATTGATTTTTTTTATTATATTGTCATCTAATTTTGTATGGAATGTACAAATTGAAGTAGAAAACAATCAAAATTTAGAAAATATTTTACAAGATATTGAAAATGCAGGATTAAAGACAGGAAAATTAAAATCGAAAGTAGATACAAAAGAAATAATTAATCAAATTAGATTACAAAGAAAAGATGTAGCATGGGTTCGGAATTGAATTAAAAGGGACAAATGCAATTGTTAAGTTAGTAAAAGCAGATGAAAAACCAGAAATTATAGATGAAAATGAATATTGTAATATTGTTTCAGATAAAGCAGGGATTATAACAAAAATAAATGCACAAGCAGGAACCATTAATGTAAAAGTAGGAGACACTATAAATAAAGGAGAAATTTTAATTAAAGGATGGATGGAAGGAAAATATACAGGAATTAGATATGTACATGCAAAAGGTGAAATAGAAGCAAAAGTATGGCATACAAAATATAAAAGGATAAACTACAATGCTACGGAAAGAAGGGAAACAGGGAATTCAGAAAATAAATATGAAATAAAAATTAATAATTTTAAAATAAATTTGCATAAAGGGGTTTCAAAATTTAAAATTTATGATACAATAGAGTCAGAAAGTAAATTAAAATTATTTTCAGACTTTTATCTACCAATTTCTATAATAAAAATAAATAATAAAGAAGTAGAAGAAATACAAAAAACATACACCATTGAAGAGGCGAAAAACATAGGGATAGAAGAATTACAACAAGAATTAGATAACGAAATTGTAGAAAAAGAAAAAATTCTAAACAAAAACATTAATACATATGAAGTAGAAAATGGAATTGATGTTTATGTTACATATGAAGTTCTAGAAAATATAGGAACTAATGAAAAAATTGTATTTTGAAGGGATGATTGAAATGGAAGAAAGAAGCCTTAGAATAACAGGAGCAGACAAAACATTTTTTAACAAAATAACAAGCACACTAACAAGACTACTAATACCAACACAAATAGGAATTAATAGTATGTTAATTTCTATAAAAAGAAACAATGTTATAAAAGCTTTTGAAAATTATCAATTACAAAATGAAAATTATGATAAAGAAGAGGTAGAAAAAAAATATGATAATGCTTATGAAGCATATTTATCATCATTAGATAAATATGTAATGGATTCTATATATAAAAAAGTAAAAAACGGAACAGCATCAGAATTTGAAAAAAGTGCATTGTCAAAATATTATGAAGTAACAAGCTTAAAAGAAAATGAATATATAGAATATAAATATAGAAAGCAAAAATATTTAATTGAATTAGACTATGAAGGAATAAAAATGGGGGATAAAGTAAAAATAAAAGAGAAATACCAACCATTTTATATATCTAAAATGGATTCATTATATAAATCAATTCTAAAGAATTATTCTATTAAAGTAGCAGATAATACCAATCAATATGATTCAACAAGAGAATGGATTTATATTAAAATATTTCATACATTAGAAGAATATATTCAAAGCATTCTACCATTAAAAATTAACAATGAGGATTATGATAAAAAAGATATCAAATCAGAATACGAAAAATATGAGGTATATACTGTTGGAAAACTAGATACAAGAGATAATATTGAAAAAAATATGATATTACTTGGAATTAGTAGAAAGTTATTTACACACAGTTTGCCATTAATTGTTGCAGAACAATGTTATGAAAAACTTTTAAAAGATGCAAGAGTATTAGTTCAAGATACAAAAATTGCAACTAAAAGAGAAAAAGCATATTCTATGTTAATAAATTTAATAGAAGATTATAATGTAAAACTATTATCAACAAAAGTATATTGGAATTCAACAAAAGAAAGAGAAAACTATAAAAAGTTTTGGAGTAAATATAAAGAAATAACAAAATTAAAAGAGACTGACTTTATTGAATATATTAGACAAAAAGAAATACTATTCATTAAAGATGATATTAAAAAATTAGATAATGAAAAAACAGACTATACAAAATTATTAAAATATTATAAAAGAAAACTTGTAGATTATGGCGCAATGAAGGTAATTAAAAATTCATGGGTTTCAAAAGGAAAATACATAAAGGTTAAGGAAGTCGCATAAGATGTATGAAGTAATATATGAAGATATAGATGAAAACGAAGAATATGAAAAAATAGTTAAGAAAGTACTATCAAAATGTTTTGAAGAAGAAAAGATACAAAATTCAAAATTATGTATTACAATTACTCTAACAACACCAAAACATATTAGAGAAATAAATAAAGAGTATCGTAATATTGACAAAGCAACTGATGTGCTTTCTTTTCCTATGTTTGAAAAAGACGAATTAGAACAAAAGATTAAAGATAATAATTTTGAACATGAAGATATTTTAGGAGATATTATTATTTCCATTGAAAAAGTAAAAGAACAAGCTAAAGAATATGAACACAGTTTTGAAAGAGAATTTAGTTACATGTTAGTTCATGGATTTTATCATTTAATGGGATATGATCATATTGAAGAAGAAGATAAAAAAATAATGAGACCAAAAGAAGAAAAAATTCTAAATATATTAAATATTAAAAGAAATTAAAGGGGATTTTAATATGAATAAAAATGAAACAAAGGTACTAATAATTATTTTGGTAGCTGTTATTGTAATTGCAGGAGGAGTTTTAGCTTATAAAATTATAAAAGATAAGCAGGAAATGCCAACTGACAGTATAGAAGAAAATAATATAGAAAATGTTGCAACAGAAGAAATAGAAGAAAAACAAGTTAAAATATTTCAAGGTACAGATAGACCAATTGCAGTAATGATTGATAATCATAATCAAGCATGGCCACAAGCAGGATTACAAGAAGCATATATGGTATATGAAATTATTGTAGAAGGTGGAGAAACAAGATTAATGGCACTTTTTAAGGGAGTAGATATTGAAAAAATAGGACCAGTAAGAAGTGCTAGACATTATTTTATAGATTATGTAATGGAAAATGATGCTATTTATACTCATTTTGGACAAAGTCCACAAGCACAATCAGATCTTAAAAAATTTAGTATAAACGATATTGATGGAATAGCAGAAGACGGTGTGACTTTTTGGAGAGTTAAAGACAAAAGTGCTCCTCATAATGCAGTAACAAGTACAGAAAAACTTATGAAATCAGCTAGAAATAAAAAATATAAAACAACTTCTTCAAAAGAAAGTGTTCTAAATTATGTAACAGATGAAATTAATCTTGAAGAAGGTCAAGAAGCAACAACTGTAACAATACCACATTCTAATCTTCAAACTGTTAAATATGTATATAACAAAGAAAATCAAGTATATGAAAGATATGCTAGAAATAAAGAACAAGTAGATTGGACAACAGGAAAAGCAATTACAACCAAAAATATAATTATTGAATTTTGTGATAATTATACTTTATCAGACACTGAAAATAAAGGACGTCAAGGATTAAAAAATATAGGAACATTTGATGGTTACTATATAACAAATGGAAAAGCAATAAAAATAAAATGTATAAAAAATGATAGAGAAGAGCAAACTGTATATCAAGACTTAGAAGGAAATGAAATTCAAGTAAATGATGGTAATACTTTTGTAAATATCTGTCCAATTGCTGCTAAAGTAGTAATTGAAGGAGAAGAAACACCAACAACAGAATTACAAAATTAAAATAAAAAGAAGGGAAGTAAAATAATGAACATTTATGATACAGCAAATAGATTAGCACAAGAAATAAGACAATCTGAAGAATATATGAATTATAAAATGGCAAAAGAAACATTGAATTTAAATTCAGAATTAAAAATAAAAATGAAAGAATTTGAAAAAGTAAGATATGAAGTACAAATGGCAATGATGCAAACAGGTAATAGAAATGCAGAAAATGAAAAAAAGGTTGAAGATTTATATACAGAATTAATACAAGATGATGAAGCAAAAAAATATTTTGAAGCAGAAACAAAGTTTAATATTATTATAGCTGATGTTAATAAAATTATAGGAGAAGCAATAAGAGATGTAATACAATAGTAACTAAAGAAAGAGGAATAAAAAATGGAATTTATTATTATACTAATTATTTTTGCATTTTTAACTATAATTTTAAAATATGTTTTTGAATATAATATGAAAGAATTAAAACATATTGGAGAAGATGAAGAATTAGATAAGATAGCTAGTAAATATCCTAGCAATATAGAATTATGCAAAGAATATTTAAAAAAATTAAATAACGAAACCGTAAAAATAGAAGAAGACAAAGAAGGAGAAACAAGCTTATACATAGCAATAACAAATAAAATACTAATTGCAAACATACAAAAAACTTATACAAGAATACAAACAATTGCACATGAATGTTTACATTCTATTCAAGATAGAAAATTGTTATTATTTAACTTTTATTTTTCTAATGTATATTTATTATATTTTGTAATTATTTGTGCTTTAGCAATATTTAAGTTATTACCATATAAAATAATGTTTTTAAGTATTTTATTATTTTTAGGTCTTATTTATTATGTTATAAGAGCATATTTGGAAAATGACGCAATGATTAAAGCAAGATACTTAGCTAAGGAATATATGGAAGAAAAGAAGTTATCTACGCCAAAAGAGATAAACGAAATAGTAAATGGATTTGATAAAATTAATAAAATAGGAATTAAGTGTACTAATTATAATTTGTTTTTAGGAATTATAATTAAGGCAATGCTATTTTGTATTATTTGTATATTTAGATAAAAAATATATAAAAGAATAATAAAGAACTTGTATAGCAATATTTTGAATTAAAATTTTATTTTACTTTTTAGTTCAAAATATTGCTATACAAGTTTTTATTTATATAAAATATTACAAGTATAAAATTTTTAGAATTATATTTCTTGTAAAAAAGCTAAAAAATTTATTTAGTATTAGAGATTTTATTTTGATCATCTAATAATATATTTAAAATTTTAGGGTAAATAGTATTGGCATTTTTATTCCAATTATCTACAATTCTTTTGGCTCTATCTCTAGAACCAGCAAAAGTTTTTACTTCAAAAATAGTTTCATTATCTTCAATAATTTTACATTTTATAGTATAATCATTTTCATTTTTAGGAATAAATTCAGCTGTTACAGAAGATTTTTGTTCTATTGAATGAAACTCTTTTTCAAAAATGTTATCAGCTTTCAACTTCATAATTCCAGGTAGCACATTTTGCGTAAGTGTTAGTGCACTTTTCCCATTGCTAGTAATTTTTATTACTTGTTCTTCTTCTTTTGTATAACTGCCTACTAATTTGGAATCGATTAAGTCTGTTAATACTTGTTTAAAATAAAAATAATTAACTTCATTAATAGAAGTGATAATCTGAAATAAGTCATCTTGTTTAATATCTTTGTCGATGTTATTTAATATATATAATATTAACACTTTATTTTCAGCCAAAGTAGTAGTATTATTTGGATTTGAACTCATAAATAGCACTCCTTACTTTGATTTTTTTGTTATTATATCATAGTATATTTGAAAAGTAAATTGTTAAAAAGCATCAATTAAAAATTAATTCAAATCGAATAATATATCATATGGCAAATATTTTAAATTAATTAGATAAATTTTGAATTCTAAAATAAAAAAAGTGGTATAATGGTTACATGGGGGTTGATAGTATGAAAAAAGGAAAAATTGTATTAGTAGGAACAGGATTTGTTGGTATGAGTATGGCATATTCAATGTTAAATAGAGGCGGAATTAATGAGATTATTTTAATAGATGTAGATAAAGAAAAGACAAAAGGAGAAGAAATGGATTTATCTCATGGACTTCCATATGCACCACAAAAAATGACAATTAAGGCTGGAGATTATCAAGAATGTAGTGATGCAGAAATTGTAGTAATAACAGCAGGAGTAGCTCAAAAACCAGGACAAACAAGACTAGAACTTGCAGAGGTAAATGCAAAAATCATGAAACAAATTACTCAAGATATTATGAATAGTGGTTTTGATGGAATAATTATTGTAGCTAGTAATCCAGTAGATTTAATGACATATGTTGTTTCTAAAGTATCAGGATTACCAAAGAATAGAGTAATTGGCTCAGGAACAGTATTAGATACAGCTAGATTACGTTATTTAATGGCAGGTTATTTAAATGTTTCAAGCAAAAATGTACATGCTTATATTATGGGAGAACATGGAGATTCTTCATTTGTACCATGGAATCATGCATATATAGGATGCAAAAAAATAATAGATGTTATGAAAAATAATAATTTACCTATGAATGATTTAAAAAAGATTCATGAAGAGGTAGTAAATTCAGCTTACGAAATTATAGAAAAGAAAAAAGCAACATATTATGGAATTGGTATGGCATTAAATAGATTAGTAAGAGCAATATTAGATGACGAAAATTCTATTTTAACAGTTTCTACCTATCTAAATGGTGAATATAATCAAAAAGATATTTTTATAGGAGTTCCAGCTATTATAAATAGTGAAGGAATAAGAGAAATTATGCAATTGGAACTAAATCAAGAAGAACAAGATAAGTTAAATAATAGTTGTAATTTGATTAGAGAAATGAGAATAAATTCCATTGATAAGATAATACAAGATTCTGAATAAATATAGAAAGTTTTTATTTTATGTAAAAAAGTAGAAGATAAAAAATGAAAAAATATATGTTTGACTGGAAAAAATATAATTAATAATTTATAATAGAATAAATAAAAATAAATCAAAAGAAAAATGGGGGGGAAAAACAATGCGAAAATTGAAAGAAAGTAAATCTCAAAGCAGCAAAGGAATCACACTAATAGCTTTAGTAATAACAACCATATTCTCTTATGACGAAAAATTAAAATGTAGTAATTACAATGGTTTCCTCCTAGAAACAATTTAGTAAAAATCATAAATTTTCAAATATTTAAAAGATGAATTGTAAAAAATAATAACAAGTTCATCTTTTTTTGATTTTATAATAACAATAAAAAATTTAAAATTGAGAGGAGATTTAAAAATTATAGAGAACAAAGAATTAAAAGAAAGATTTATAGATGAAAGAACAGGAATAGAATATAGGTTAGTTGAAGATTACTATTTACCAAACATAGTATTACCAAAACCAATAAGAACAGGAAATGTAGGAAAGTACGGAAGATTAAGAGAAAGATATTTAAAAGAAAATCAAAAAGTAGAATTTATGCTAATGAGAGTAAATAATGAATTGACAAGTCATTTATTAGATATAGATGAAAAGAATAGAAAATCTAGTAAAAGAAATGGCTAAAACAGAAAATGTTGATGAAAATTTAAAAGCTAATAATCAAATGGAACGAGTTGGTAAAATGAATTGCATAAAGCAATGTGCAGAAGAAATTGTATGCAATGAAATAATTTACAAATAAAGTAAAATTTCTTTGGAATTTTTAATGAAATTTGATAAAATAAATGATATAATGCTTTCAGTAGTAATATTATTTAATTTGGCAGACATTGTCTGCCAAATTAGAAAGAAGGCAAAAAATGGAAAATGAAATAGATATAAGCAGATACAAAGAAATTTTTGAAAATATAAAACAAGAAATATTAAAATCA
>CANQNU010000006.1 GCA_947625295.1 uncultured Clostridia bacterium
AAGATGCTAGATAACGTCTAGTGAGGGTGACCTTAAGGAAAGTGCAACAGAAAATAACCGCCTATTTTTAGGTAAGGATGAAAAGGTGAGGTAAGAGCTCACCGCTACTATGGTGACATAGTAGGTCAGTGTAAACCCCATCTGGAGCAACACCTAAATAAGAAGATTAAGCCTGCTCGGCGCCTTCTTGATTGCGTGGCTTGAGATATATAGCAATATATATCCTAGATAAATGGCTATTTTAAAAGACAGAACCCGGCTTACAGATTTACTCTTTTTTTGATTCAATCAATAGTATATTTTGCTTTACATTTTGGAAACAATAATGGTATAATTACTAAAAGTATAAAAAATAATAAATTTCAATTTATAATATTAGGAAAATAAGAGTTAAAAACAAATTTTATGCATTTTATAAATGTAATAAAAAAGTCAAAGAAAGGAAGAACGATAGCTATGAAAAGAATGGATTTTTTAGCTACTGATGGAATAGGTTTAAATGGACTTCTATATGAAAGCAAAGAGCAAACAGAAACTGTAATTTTGGCAGTACATGGAATGAGTAGCAACTGTTTTAAAAAAAGAGATGAAGTAATTTCAAGTAAAGCAAATGATGCTCAAATTGATTATTTTTGTTTTAATAATAGAGGAAGTGAGCTAACAAGATATATTAGAAGAAATATAGATAACAAACAAGAAAAAATATTAGGAGGAACATCTTATGAAGATGTTTTAGAAGGATATGAAGACATTGTAGGTGCTATTATTAAATTAAAAGAATTAGGATATAAAAATATATATTTGCAAGGACATAGTTTAGGATGTACTAAAATTGTATACACATATAACGAATTATTAGAAGAAGAGGAAGAAGAATTATTATCTAATGTGAAAGGAGTAATTTTACTTTCATTAATTGATATTCCAAAAGCTATAAAAGTATATTTGGGAGATAAATTGGACGAATATTTACAATTAGCAGAACAAAAGGAAGAAAAGCAACAAAGCTTAGATTTAATGCCAAAAGAAGCATTTATTCATCCACTTAGTGTAAAAACATTTTTAAGATATACTCGTGATAATAAAGAAATAGATTTTGCAAATTATGGTGAAGATAGTAAATTTGAAAAATTAAATCAAATCAAAGTTCCTTTAATGATGAGATGGGGAAATAAAAATGAAATGATTTTACAAAAAGCAGATGAATTAGTTAAAATAGTAAATAATTCTATTATAAATTCAAATAAAGATATCGATTATATAGATGGCGCAGACCATGGTTATACAGGAAAAGAGGAAGAATTAGCAAATCAAATTATAAATTTTATAAAAAAATAAATACTTAAAAGTTAATTATAATTTTATGATAATTAAAAATAAAATTTTAATTATTTATAATCTAAAAATAGATTTACCAAAAGAAAAATAAAGGAGAAAAATACGAATGAATTCAAAAATAATAAACGCGAGAAAACAAAATATGAAGATATATTCAATATATAGAGCAATTTCTTTAGATTTAATTTTCTATTATGCAATAGAGTTTTTATTTTTAACACAAGTAAAAAATATTACACCATCACAAGTAGTATTATCTGTATCTTTTTATGCTATTTTTATGATATTTTTACAAATTCCAGCAAGTATTATAATTGATAAATTAGGAACTAGAAAATGTACTATTTTAGCAAATATTTTCAACTCAATATTTGTATTTTTGATTATCAATGTTAAAAATATACATACACTTATATTTGCTCAATTTTTTAGTGCATTATGTTTTTCACTAAAAGATATTTCTGATACTACTTTATTAGAATACTCAATTCCAAGTTCAAGAAAAAAAGGAGACATTTATTCTAAAATAGAAGGGAAGGGATATCAAAATTATTTTCTTATTGACTCTATTACAGCTGTAATCTCAGGATTTTTGTATGTTGTAAATCCTTATATTCCGATGATTATTAGTTTGATTTTTACAATAATATCTACAATTATGTCTTTAGGATTTAAAGATATAGAAAAAATAAAAGAAAATCAAGAAGAAAAGAAACAGATAGAGAGACATTATTTTAGAGAATTAAAAGAAGGAATGTCATTTATTATTAAATCGCAAAGATTAAGAAGTTTATTTTTATATGTAGGAATTTCATGGGGGATTTTCGCATTAATAGGAACATATAGAAATAGTATATTGGTTGATATAGGAGCACGGACCACAAATTATTACAATTATTTCAGCTATTGTAGGTATCGCTTCATCTATTGGTTCAAAAAAACAATTAAATTTTCATAAATTATTTAGAAATAAGACATTATCTACTATTTTAATATTAACGACAATATCAATTTTAGTAGCAGGATTAACAGTTATATTTAAAGCTCCTTATATTATATCTTTAATTATACTTATTGTATGTTTTGTAATTATAAGTATAAATAAGGGTATTAGCCTAGTACTATCAAATAGATATCTAGCAAATTTTTCGAATGAAAGTATATTAACACAAATTTATGCAGCTAATGCTATGATAAAAAACTTACTAAGAGCGATTATTGGATTTTTGGGTTCATATTTATTAGATATTACAACAACTGCAAATGCTATGGTAATAATAGGTATATTTTCAGCAGTCATTTCTATTAGTTTAATTTCATATATGAAGACAAGACTAGGATTAAAACCAGAGCAATACGGCGAAAATGAAATTTTTAATAAGTGATTGCCATTGGTTCCGGGTTTTTTTGGCAACTTGGCAAGTTGCCAAAAAAACCCGGAACCAATGGCAGAAAGATAGGAGGAGTATTATATGAAGAATAAAAAGGTATTAATAGTTGTATTAGTAATTATTCTTATATTATTTATCATAATAGGAGGTATTTTCTTTTTTAAAAATAAAGAAGAAAAACTAGCAAAGCAAACAGTAGTAGATTTTGTGAATTTAATAAATGAGAAACAATATGATCAAATGTATGAATTATTAACAGAACAGTCAAAAAATAATGTAAATAAAGAGAATTTTGTAAAAAGAAATCAGAATATTTATGAGGGTATTGATGCAACTAATATAAAAGTTGATATTCAAGAATGCAAGAAACAAGATAAAAGGTATTATATTACATATCAAGAAAAAATGTATACTTCAGCAGGGGAAATATCTTTTACTAATACAGTAGAAGTAAAAAAGGAAAATAAGCAAGATAAAATATGTTGGTCTTCTAACTTTATATTTCCACAGCTAGGAGAAAATGATAAGGTAAGAGTTGAAACTATTAATGCAAAAAGAGGAAAAATTACAGATAGATATGGTAATGCTTTAGCATATGATGGTATTGTTTCATCTATTGGAATTGTACCAGGAAAGTTGGGCGAAAATAAAGAAGAAAATATTAGTAAAATTTCAGAATTAACAGGGGTGTCTGTTGATTATATTAATGAACAGCTGAATAAATCATATGTTAAAGAAGATACATTTGTACCAGTGAAAAAAATAGCAGATTCTAATACAGAGCTAAAAGAAAAATTACTTACAATATCAGGAGTTTTAATTACTAAAGTAGAAGGTAGAGTATATCCATATGGAAAAGAGACTGCACATTTAATGGGTTATGTTCAATCCATTAGTGCAGAAGAATTAGAAAAAAATGAAGGAAAAGGATATAATACAAATAGTGTAATTGGAAAGTCTGGTTTAGAACAGGTTTATGAGGATACTTTAAGAGGAATTGATGGAACAGAAATTTATATAGAAGATGAAAATAAAAATAAAAAAGTAGAATTAATAAAGCAAGAAAAGAAAGATGGAGAAGATTTAAAACTAACAATAGATGTAGAACTACAAGCAAAAATATATGAGCAAATGAAAGATGATAAGGGATTTTTTGTAGTGATGCAACCAAAAACAGGAGAGTTGCTTGCATTAGTTAGCACTCCAACATATGATTCAAATGATTTTGTAGTTGGTATGACTAATAAACAATGGGATGAGCTTAATAATGATACAAATAAACCATTATATAATAGATTTACTCAAAAGTATTGCCCAGGATCAACATTTAAACCAATTATAGGTGCAATAGGCTTAACAACAGGGAAAATAAATGCATCTGAAGATTATGGATATACAGGAACAAGTTGGCAAAAAGATAATAGTTGGGGAGATTATAAAATTACAACACTAACTCCTTATAGTGGAGCAAAAAATTTATTAAATGGAATGATTCATTCAGATAATATTTATTTTGCACAATCAGCTTTAAAAATAGGAGCTGATACTTTAGCACAAAATTTAAATAAAATAGGTTTTAATGAACAAATCAATTTTCCAATCAATTTAGCAAAATCACAATATGCAAATAATAATGCAGATAAAATAGAAGGAGAAACAAAACTTGCTGATACAGGATATGGACAAGGAAGTGTATTAGTCAATCCAATTCATATGGCATCAATTTATTCAGCATTTGCTAACGATGGAAATATGATACAACCAGTAATAGATTATAATTCAGAACAAAAAGGTATAATTTGGAAGGAAGATGTATTTACAAAAGAAGCATCAAACACTATAAAAGAAGCTCTAATTCAAGTAGTAGAAGATTCAGAAGGAACTGCACATGATATGCAAATATCAGGAACTACCATTGCAGGAAAAACAGGAACAGCAGAACTAAAAACATCTAGTGAAGATACAGAAAGCGGAACTTTAGGATGGTTTGATTGCTTTACAGTAAATAGAACAGATGGAGAAGATTTATTAATTGTTAGTATGGTTGAAAACACACAAGATAATAGCCAAGGTGGAAGTCATTATTTAATTAAGAAAATTAGAACGTTATTTTAAATAGTTTTAAAAAAATATAGTAAAATAGTATGTTTTAGTTATAAAAAACATAAAACTTATGGACTTTTTGTAAAATTTAATATATAATAGGAAAAAGTTGAATATTGGAGGAGAATACAACAATGTATGAAAGAAGTGCTATAGTTTTAGAACGATATTTAGACAAATTATTTGGACTTAATAAAGAAAATAACTTAAGACAAAACTTTTTAGATTTTAATAATCTAGTAAAGGAATTAAAAGAATATCAAACTATGGTTACAGAAGAAGAAAAAGTAATAAACAAATTTGATGGAATAGCCCATGAAATACAATCAATACAAAAGTCACAAGAAAAACTATGTCTATCAAATCAAAAATTAGAAGATGAACGAAATAAACTATTTAATGCCCTTGATGAAAATCCTAATGTAGTGCAAAGTAGATTAGAAAAGATAGAGAAGATTGTAGAAGAAAATAACGAAGAATTAAAAAAACTAAGAGAAGAATATATAAAAGCTCTTGTTATATTTATAGAAAGACAAAAAGAAAGAAATAAATTTGCAAGAGGAAAAAGAGTAACAGAAGCAAATCACATAGCTAGTATGAAAAATGCACAAGAAAGATTTAAAAACATATCAATACAAGATGTACAAAATATGAAAAGATTTTTATTAAATGATAGGCAACAAATAAAAAAAGCAATTATAGATATTATGATAAAAAATGGAAAAAATGAAAAAATAGGATTCAATGAAGATGTTATAAATAAAGCAGTAGACGTAAGAATGAAAGTGGCAGAAAAAGAAGCAGAATGTTATGTAATGATATATGAAAAATTCAAAAAAATATTCAGTGAACTAGAAACTGATAACTTCAAATTAGACAGATATGAAAAAATCGTAAGAGATACCCATGTGAAAATAGCTTTTTTAGATGCAGAAAAAGAATATATTATTGAATTTTTAGATAATGAAAGAATGACTGTAATAGGTGGACCTCAAGTACATAAAAAGATGATGACAGAAGCATGCGAAAATTTTGAAAAGGATATACAACAAATTGATAATTTATATGAATTAATTTTAAGAGAAATAGCAGGAAAAGCAACTAAAAAAGCATATAAAGAATTATATAATAAAACATACTTGAGAGATATTCAACAAAAAGAGAAAAATTTTGAAGCGGAAGTAAATAATATAAAGATAAATCTAGGAACAGTAATTAATTCAAACTATTGGAGAATAGAAGGAATTAAAAATGTGTATGATGTATTTCAAAAAGAAATAACGGAAAGATTTGATAAAGATTTATCAGAATATAAAGTAGAAGAAATAGATATATTAGTAGACATTCAAGATGCAATAATGCAAAATACAAAAGAAGATGTTATACTTGATAGTAGTACAAAAACTAATAATTATGAGTACAATAAAAAACAAGAAACGGACAAGCAACCAAAAAATAAATATAACAATAAATATGAAGAAAAATACTTTAATAGTTATATAGATGAAGAAGAACAAGATAATGGTTATGGCGAAGGATATGAGAATTATTCTAAGTATAATAATTTTGATGATGAATATAATACATATGATGAAAATGTAGATGAATATGAAAACAAATTTGACGATGAATATTCAGACGAATATGAAAACAAATTTGATGATGAATATTCAGATGAATATGAAAACAAATTTGATGATGAATATTCAGATGAATATGAAAACAAATTTGATGATGAATATTCAGAATACGATTATAATGGTAAAAACAATTACGATGATGAAGATGGCTATAATGATGAAGACAATTACAATGACGAAGATGACTATAACGATGACGACTACGATGACGAAGATGACTATGATGATTACAACGATGCAGACGACTATGATGATTACGATGACGAAGCGGATTATGACGAAGATGAAGAAGATTACGATATAGAAGACAACTTTGATGATGAAAATAATCATGATAAGGGAAATATTTTTAATAAGAAAAAAGAAAATTATAATAAAAGAAAACGGACCTGATTACGACGATAAACAATATTATGATGATAATAGAAATCATAATTATATAACTAATAATTATGAAAGCAGTTCACAAGGTAAACATAGTAAAAATGGAAAAAACATTAAATATAATGTGAAACTAGATGTACCATATAAAGATTATACAGAAGAACAAGAAGAATTATTATATAAATTTCCTAAACTAACCAATAAATCAAAAATAGCTTCAGAGTCAACGGATAATAATAATGATTATAAAGTATCTAATGCAATTAATAGGACAAAAAGAAAAACTAGAAAAAGACATGAAAAAGATATATATTCATTTAATGATACGAGTAATATATTTGATAAATTATTCAAGAAAAAAGATAATTATTAACAAAAATATATAATAAAATATATAATATTAGGAAAATAAAATGAAATTTTAAAGAAAGGAGAGTATGATTATTTAAATTATTAAATATATCATACAAATAAAGATGTTAAACTTACAAAATATAACAAAAGACTATAAATCAGGAGATACTGTTGTAAAAGCATTAAAAGGAATCAGTATCGAATTTAGAAAAAGTGAATTTGTATCAATCTTAGGACAAAGTGGTTGTGGAAAAACCACTTTGTTAAACATTATAGGAGGACTTGACAGATATACAACAGGAGACTTAATAATTAATGGAAAATCAACAAAAGAATTTAAAGATAAAGACTGGGATGCTTATAGGAACTATTCTATAGGTTTTGTATTCCAAAGTTATAACTTAATACCACATCAAACAATATTATCTAATGTAGAATTAGCATTAACAATTTCAGGAGTATCAAAAAAAGAAAGAAAACAAAGAGCAATTAAAGCATTAGAAGATGTTGGATTAAAAGAACAAATCCATAAAAAACCAAATCAATTATCTGGAGGACAAATGCAAAGAGTAGCAATTGCAAGAGCATTAGTCAACAATCCAGACATTATTTTAGCAGACGAACCAACTGGTGCACTAGATACAAAAACTAGTGTTCAAATAATGGAAATTTTAAAAGAAATTTCAAAAGAAAAATTAATTATTATGGTTACACACAACCCAGAATTGGCAGAAAAATATTCAACTAGAGTAGTAAAAATATTAGATGGAGTAATAACAGATGATTCTGCACCTTTTACAGAAGAAGATAGAAAAAAGGAAGAAGTAAATGCAAAATCAGGTAGAACATCTATGAAATTTTTTACTGCCTTAAGATTAAGTTTAAACAATTTAATGACAAAAAAAGGAAGAACACTTTTAACATCATTTGCAGGAAGTATTGGAATTATAGGAATTGCATTAATACTTGCAATTTCTACAGGAGTACAAAATTATATTGATAAAGTTGAAGAAGACACACTTTCTTCTTATCCAATTACAATTGAAGAATCAACAGTAGATATATCTAGCATGATGGAATCTATGATGGAAGAACCCACAGAAAATGAAAGGCAAGAAGAAGGAAAAGTATATTCAGCAGATATTATGAACGAAATGATAACAACACTTTCTAACAAGAAACAAAACAATAATTTAACAGAATTAAAAAAATATCTAGAAGAAGAAAACAATGAAATCAAAAATAATAGTAATAGTATAGAATACGGATATGATTTAAACATTAATTTATATAAAGAAAATACAGATGATGGAATTGTAAAAGTAAATCCAAGTACAGTTATGAATGCATTTGGAATGGGAGAAATGATAGAAGCAAGAGATAATTCTTCTGTGGCATCTATGTTTGGAAGTTCAATGATGACAAATACAGACATCTGGTTTGAAATGTTAGATAACCAAGAATTGTTATCTTCACAATATGATTTAGTAAAAGGTAGTTGGCCAAAAGAATATAATGAAGTTGTTTTACTACTAAAAGAAGATGGAAGAATTGATGATTATACTCTATATTCATTAGGATTAAAAAATCAAGAAGAATTAGAGAAAAAATGGAAAGCAGTAGAAAATGGAGAAACTTTAGATGAAACGGAAGAAACAACATCTTATACTTATGATGAATTATTAAATTTATCATTTAAATTAATATTAAACTCTGATTATTATGAAAAACAAAATGGATTATGGATTAATCAAGAAGATAATGAAGATTATATGAAACAAAAAATTAAAGATGCAGAAAATATTAAAGTAGTAGGAATTATCAAACAAAATGAACAAAGTGTTGCATCATCAGCTGTAACAAGTGGTATAGGATATACTAAAAAATTAAAAGAATATGTTATTAGCAAATCAAATGAAACAGAAATAGTAAAAGAACAAAAAGAAAACCAAGATATTAATGTATTCTCAGGCCTAAAATTCCCAACAGAAGAAGAAAAACAAGAAAACAGTATAGAAAATTTAACACAAGAGCAACGAATGGCAATGAGCAAATTAAGTAGTGAAGAAATAGCAAAAATGATGGAAACATATACACAAAATAAAGATGCAAGCTATGAAAAAAATCTTAAAACATTAGGAGCAATTGATATTGATAATCCTACATCAATCTCTATTTATCCAAAAAACTTTGAAGCAAAAGATACTATTTCAGATGCAATAGAAACATATAATCAAAAACAAAGAGATGATGGCAAGGAAGAAAATGTTATAAATTATACAGATATGATTGGACTTATGATGAAATCAGTTAGTCAAATTATAAACACAATTAGTTATGTATTGATTGCATTTGTAGCGATTTCTCTAATAGTATCATCAATTATGATAGGAATTATAACATATATATCTGTATTAGAAAGAACAAAAGAAATCGGAATATTAAGAGCAATAGGAGCATCTAAAAAAGATATATCAAGAGTATTTAATGCAGAAACCTTTATTGTTGGACTTATCTCAGGTTTAATAGGAATAGGAATAACAATATTATTAACAATACCAATTAATAGCATAATTTACAAAATGACAGGAGTTGTAGTACACGCAATGGTTCCACCAGTAGCAGGAGTTATATTAGTAATTATCAGTATGATATTAACAATTATAGCAGGACTAATTCCAGCTAAAATGGCAAGCAAAAGAGACCCGGTAGAAGCTTTAAGAACAGAATAGAGTTTAAATGGGATGGAGCTTTTTATATAGTATTATAAAGAGCTACAAAAATTTCCATAGAAAAATGAGTGAAAAATTTTTACTCATTTTTTGTTTGCATATAATTTTCCGGTTATGCCTATAGTAACATATAAAAATTTTTCATTAAAAAATACAAATTTAAGCCTCTAAAACAAGTTAAAATTGTTGTTTTATTTGTACACTTATGATATTATATAAAAAATATAATGAAAAAAAGGATGGATGGGAAATATGAAAAAAACGATAGTATTTTTAATTACTATAATTTTATTTTTTACTATTGCAACAAATGTAAATGCAATGGAAAAAATAGAATTAGAATCAACAAAAGATAGAGTAAATTTAGGAGAAGAACTTATAGTTTCATTAGACCTAAATTTAGATGATAAAGAAGAAACATCTTTATATGCTTATACTGCAAAGTTGAGTTATGATAAAGATGTTTTTGAAGTAATTAATGAATCTAATTTTGAAGAAAGTGAAAATTGGTCTAATATTACTTATAATAAAAACAATAACAAATTTGCATTGATTAATAAAAAAGGAGAAACAAATAGAAACCTTTTGCAAATAAAGCTAAAGGTTAAAGAAAATGCTACTCCCGGAAATACTACTATTGTTGTGAATAGTATTACTGCATCAGATGGAAAAAAAGATATAAAAATTGAAGGTAAAGCAATAGATGTTATGGTAATAAAAGACGGATTAGCAGAAGGCGAAAGTATTCCATTAAATAAGACAAATGAGGTTGTAGAAGATACAACTAATATTGAAGTAGGAGAAGACTACTCATGGATTGCTTATATATTTATAGTCTTAGTAATCGTTATATTCATATTTACAATTTATTATTATATAAGTAGTAAAGAAAAAAATACTCCTCAAAATAAGAGAATGACAATTATAGGAGTATCTGTTATTATATTAGTTTTATTATTAATTATTACTATATATTTATTAACAAATAAAAAAGCAGATGTTAATAAAGATGGTCAGATAGGTTATGATGATACAAAAGATATAGTAGAATATTTATTAGAGATAAAAAAGCCAGAAGAAGATGAAAATTTAAGCGACAAAGATATAAATAAAGATGGACAGATTACAATAGGAGATGTCGCAGCATCTACAAGCCAAGCAACGAATCAAAATTATCATGCTAGTGTAAATGGAACAAGTGGTAATAGTAATAATGTAGAAAATACTAATAATTCAAGTAACCCAAACACACCAAGTAATTCAAGCACACCAAGTAATTCAAGCACACCAAGTAATCCAAACACACCAAGTAATTCAAGCACACCAAGTAACCCAAACACACCAAGTAATACAAGTACACCAAGTAATCCAAACACACCAAATCAACCAAGTAATCCAAGTGAACCAACAAAACCAGAAGAACAATATTCTTCAGTAATAGGAAACACAAAAGTAAGTAATCTAACACCAAAAAAAGGTGAAGAGATAACATTAGATTTATATATAGATGTAACACCATATACTGAAATTGATGCTGTTGAAATTGAAGGAAAATCATATAAAGTAACAAAGATTGAAAATCCTGTTCAGAAAATAGCAAGTATTGTACCTGTAAAATTAAAAACAATTGCAACAAATATAAACGAAGAAAAAAATAATCACTACAGTGTAACGATACCAGCACCAACAAATGCAGGAGTTCAAGATATACATATTACAAAAGTAGAATTAGATAATGGAAAAAAGGTTAGTGTAGATTATAGACTTAAAGTAGATGTATTAAAAGATGCTCCTAAAGTAAAAGATTTTTATATTAATGATAAAACAGAAACACCAGAAATAAGCTTTAATATTGAAGATCCAGATGGTGCATTAAAAAATGCAAAATTTATAATTACTGATGAAAATGGAGATATTGTTTTCACATCAGAAGATATAAAAGTAGGCAATAACACATTTAGAGCAAATTTAGAAGATGGAAAAACTTATCATTATGATTTAGAAGCTAAATATGATTTGGATCATGATTATTTTGATGATAGTATTACACAAAATCATGAAGACAACATTGACTTTATGGATAATATTATTGAAAATGAAGAAGGAAATTTAGAGTTTACAAGAAAATATGACTTTTCTGCTAAAAATATGACTTTAACTGCAGAAGTATCAGCTAATGATGAATTAGTACTTTCATTTGAAAATGGAGCAGAGTCATACTATGATGTTACCTATGTAACAATAAATGGAGAAGAGTATAAAGTTGAAAACAAAGATGGAAAATATATAGTAAAATTACCAAAAGGCAATAAAGGAAATAATGAAATAACAGTAGAATCAGTCAAATTAGAAAATGGACACAGTTTCACAGTTAATAAAACTTTAAAATATATATACTTAAAAGATAAGCCAATAATTGGAGATATAGAAGCTAAATTAGAAGAAAACAATTTAAAATTAAATGTTTCTATAAAAGATTTAGACAATACAATAAAAAGTGTGGAAGCTAAAATAAAAAATCAAAGTGGCAATGTAATTAAAACAGAAATATTAGATAAAAATTCAGATAATGAAAAATATGAAAAAGATATAGAAATAGATTTATCAGGTACATATACAGTAGAAGTGGAAATAACTTATGACTTAGGTAATGGAAAAGAAATCAAAGAAAATAAAACTTATAATAAGCAAATTACAGAAACTATAAAGGCTACTATCGTAAAAGAAGAATCTAGCATGAATAAATATGCTCCTAGAAAAGGAAGAGTAGAAGCTACTCTTACAATAAATGATAATACTGATAAAAATGTAACACATGTACTAGTAAATGGTGTTAAAATACCTGCAACAAAATTAAGTGATGGAAAATATAAAATAGTATTTAATGCACCAGATGAAAGACCTCAAGATGGAAAAACGACAATAATAGTATCAAAATTATACTATCAAGATGAAACAGAACCTATAGCAGTAAATGCTGATTTTGATATTGAAATATTAAAATCTGAACCAACTATTGAAGATTTATTTATAAATGATTCAGCAGAAAAACCTGAAATACATTTTAAATTAATTGATACAGAAGATACATTTATAAGTGGTAAAGTAATTATTACTAATGAAAATGGAAATACAGTTGAAGAAATACAAATGGATTTATCTACAATAGAAGATGGTGTCCAAAAATATACTTTAGAAAATATTGAACAATTTACAAAATATAATTTATCAATAGAAGTAAAATACGATTTAGATACTGATAAAACAAATAGTGATAACCAAGTAACTAAAGTTATTAAGTCTCATGAATTTAAAATTTTTAATGATTATGAGTTTACTTTAAGCGAATTTAAATTTGTAAAAATTGAAAATGAAAAAGTAATTTTACAATTTACAAGTAGCAATAAGCCAAACTATGATGTTGAAGAAGTAGAGATATCTTTAAATGGAGTTACACATGAATATAAAGTTGCAAAAGATGGAAATAAGTATACAGTAGAAATTCCATTAACTGATATGAATAATACAAGAACAGAATTAAAACTAGAAGAAATTATTTTAAATAATTTAAAAGAATTTAATAGTGAAATAGAACAAGAATTGTTTGAAAATTTAGAAAAACCAGTAGTATTTAAAAATAAACCTAAAGCAACAATAGGAGATATTACTGTAAATGAAGAACAAACAGAACTAACTGTAAAAGATATCAATATTGAAGATTCTGATAATACAATAACTAATAAATCTATTGTATTAAAATTAGATGATTTAATAATTGATACAATAAAATTGGATAATCAAACAGAAGTTACATTTTCATCTATTGATAAAGAAATGTATAAAGCAGGAACTTATAAAATTGAGGTAATTGCAGATTATGATGCAAGAGATGGAAAAACACATAAAGACGAAATAATTTCTGAAGGTGAAAAAAATGTTACTATTAACATAAATGCAGAAATAACAGAGGCATCAGAAAAAGTCTATGCAAAAAAGGGAGAAACAACTAAAATTACATTTAAAATAAAAGCCAATACAAATCAAGATATTACAAATATTAAATTAGATAAAGAAGCTTTGGTAAGTTTTGAAAAAGGCGAAAACGGAATATATACAATTATAGTAAAAGTTCCAAATAATTCAGGTTTAACATCATATAAAATAATTGAACTTACTTATGGTACAAAAACAGTTAATATAAAAAATAGTACAGAAGCAGAAATTTATGTATTAAAAGATGTTCCAACAGTTTCTGATTTTAAAGTTAATACAGAAGGTGAAAAGCCAAAAGCAACATTTAATTTAACTGATAATGATAATGCTTTTACAGATGGAAAAATAATTATTAAAAACAAAGAAGACAATTCAACTAAAGAAATTGAATTACAAAAAAATAATACAGAAATTGTAAAAGAATATGAATTAGAATTAGAAATATTTAAAAAATATGAAATAAAATTACAAGTAAATTATGATTTATGTAGTGAAGAAGGAAATCATAATATAGGAGTAATTGAAAAAGTTGAAAATGTTGAAGTAATAGGACAATATAATCTTCAAATAAATGAATTTAAAATAAAAGAAATAAGTCTTGATACCGGAACGATTACATTGGAATTTACAAGTACAAATGCATCTAAACATCATATATCAAAAGTTAAATTAGCAGGATCAGATGATTTATATGAGGTATCATATAATGAAGAAAGTAGTAAATATACTTTAGTTTTACCAATTAGTAATGAAAATAAAAAGACAATAACGATTGAAAAAGTTATACTTGATAATGAAAAACAAGATACAACAGAACCAACAAATAAAGCTAGTATAGACATATTTAAAGAAAAACCTACAGTACAAAGCATTACTACAAATTACAATAAAGAAGAAAAAAATGTAAACATAAATGTTAATTTAAAAGATAATGATAATATTGTTTCAAACGCATATATTAAACTTGTATCTCCTGATGAAACAGATGAAACTAAAAAAATCACATTAAATGAAAAATCTGGAGAAATAAGTTTTGACAATTTAACTAAAGCTGGAACATATAAGATTGAAGTATTAGCAGATTTTGATGCAGTAGATGGAAAAGAACATAAACAAGAAAAACTTAATAAAGAAAATGATGTAATAGATACTTTTGAAATTAATATAGAAGTTACAGAAATAAAAACAATTGATATTTCGAAGAAGTATCCTGAAAAAAATGAAATCCTAGAAATCACTTATGAGATTAAAGATAATACTGATGAAAAGATAACAGCTATAGAATATGAGTCAGCACATATAACAAATACTGTTGAAGAAATTGATAATAATTATAAAGCAGTACTAGGACAAGAGTTTACAGCAAGTGCTGGTGTAAGTACACTTAAAGTTACAAAAATACACTATGGAGATAAAATAGTAGATGTATCTAATTTATCTCATGAAGGTGATAAAATAGATGTACTTAAAAATAAAATAACATTTAATGATGAAACATTTAAATCTATAGAAGATTTAGAAAATTCAACTATTGCATTTACATTTGATGTAATAAACCCAGATAATGCAATATTAGATGGAACCGCTACAGTAGGAGAAGATTCTAGAACATTTACATCATGTCCTACTACAGTAAGCTTTAATGTAAATAAAAATGAATTATTAGAATTAAATATACAAATAAAATATGATAGAGACACAGACCAAATAGAAGAAACAGAAGACAAAAATGTTGAAACATTTTCTATTACAAAGGAATTTAACTTAAAAGAAGATATGCACTTTGACATAAATAACATTTATACAAGTAAAGTAAATAGTGAAACTCTGCAAGAGACAAAAACAAAGTACTTTAACAAAGGAGAGAAGTTTAGACTTAACTTTACACCATATACAGATTCAGGACTAAAAGTATCTCGTGTTAAAATAAATGATGTAAACTATACTGCACAAAAGATATATAGCGAAGGTAATATTGATGAAATAGAAGGATATTTTGCAGAAATTGAGGCAGAGGATACAAAAGGAGTCAAAGAATTAACAATTAATTCTGTTACTCTAACAGATGGAAAAGAAATATCATTTACAGATAAGACAGTAAAATATGAAATATTAAAAGATATACCAACTATAACTTCTTTTGATGTAAATAATGAAGGAACAAAAGTAAATATAACAGTAGATGTATCTGACCCAGAAGACGCTCTAACAGATGTGGCAAAAGTTATAATTACTGATGAAGAAGAAAAAGATGAAAAGAGTAAAGAAAAGTTTAACAAAAATATTACTAAGGGAAGAAATCAATTTGAATTTACAGCAGAATTAAATAAAGAATATTTAATTAGAGTAATAAATGGTTATGATTTAGATTCACATGAATTAGATAAAGAAGAGGAAAATCAAAATGTATATGAAATAGAATATACAAGAAAAACTCTAAGAATAGAAGATACAGCAAAATTCTCTGCAATTCATGTAACAGTTCCGGAAATAGTAAAAGATGAAGATGAAAATATAGAACTTAGTTTTGAAAATGGATATCAATCAATTTATAATGTTACAGAAGCTACTATAAATGAAACTCCTTATGAAGTACAAAAAGTAGATAATGTATATAAAGTAATTCTTAAAAAAGGAGAAAAAGGAGAAAATAAGCTAAAATTTGAAAAAGTAAAATTATCAAATAATTCTGAATTTGATGTAAATAGAAACTTGAAATACTTGTATGAAAATGCAAAACCACAAGCAGAAAATATTAATATAGAAGAATTTCGTGAAGATTCTATAGTAAAAGTTACATTTGAACTTAATGATAAAGATAATGCTACTGAAAGATTATATGCAAGAATCAATAATAGCAGTGGTGTTCAAATGGAAGAAATAGCACTTGATAAAGATGCAAGAGAGGTTACATTCTCATTACCAAAAGCTTACAAGTATAGTGTTGATATTTTAGCAGATTACGATAGAGCAGATGGAACAAAATATGAGAAAGTAGTAATTGGAAGTGCAGAAAAGACAGTAGAACCTTTTGCAAATATTGCAAAATTCGAACTTCAAAGTAAATCAGTACTTAAAAATGGTGAAGTAGAAATAGAATTTGAAATAAATACAAATATAGATGAACCATTAAAGAGTATTAGAATAAATGGAATAGTATATTTCACGGAAAAACTAGATGATAATAAATATAAGATTTTATTTGATGATGTTGGAAACAAAGGTGGTAATTTAGCATTAAAAGTACAACAATTAAAATTTGAAAAAGCAATCTATCAATTAAAAGATGATGAAAAATTTGAAACTAGTATAGAAGTATTAAGAACAAAACCAGAGGTTTCTCAAGTAATTACATCAGAAGAAAATGGTAAATTCAAATTATCAGTTAGGATGAAAGATGATGATGAGGCATTAGTTACAAATTCAGTTGATATTAGGATACTAAATACAGAAGGTACACAAGTATTTGAAGAAAATAATATAAATTTAGACAGTTCAAAACAATATAGTAAAGTAATAGAAGGTTTAAGTCTAAATACTGATTATAAATTAGAAGTTATAGCTGATTATGACTTAGATGGTAATGTTTCTGGAAATGATAATGAACATTATAATGAAAAACTTATTGAAAAAACAATAAAAGCTGAAACAGAACAAAACTATGATTTAACTTTTGATAATTTCCAACATAGATATTCATATTTCCCAGTTGGATATTATGGACAAATGTTAGATTTAGAGTTTAATAGTACTAATAAACTAGGATATAAAGTAGACACTATAGTAATTGATGGAATAGGATATAGTGTACAACTTGAAGATGAAAGTACAGGATTATATAAAGTAACAGATTATCTAGTTAAAGAGAAAAAAGGATTACATTATTTAAAAGCTGAAATGCTTATATTAAGTAATGGAAAAGCTTTTGACATAAAAGATAAAGAAAAAACTGCAAGCTATGAAGTATATAGAGATATTCCAAAAGCAAGTATTCTTTCTGTAGATGAAGATACAGAAAACAATAAATTAAATGTAGAATTTGAAATACGAGATGAAGATAACTTATTAGATGAAAATAGTAATCTAACAATTTCTGTATATGATGCTACTTCAAAGAAGCCATATGATACAAAACCTATTAATAAAAATGATACATCAGTACAATTTGATACAAAATTAACATCAAAGTACACAATAAAGATTAATGCAAAAGTTGTATTTTTGGAAGAAATATTTCCTCCAATGGAAGACCCAGAGGGAGTTCTAGTTTCTCAAACTGTTGAAGCTAAAAATAGTACAGTTATTACAGAAATTAAACCTGAAACATATTATCCAAGTAAAGGCCAAATATTCTCTGTAGATTATAAGATACTAAAAATGAAAGAAGAAAAGATAGTTGCATTATTTATAGATGGCGAAAGATATGAAACAAGTGATTATGCAGCAAATACATACAGAGTTTATCTTCAAGCTAAAAACGAAGCAGGAATAATGGAATTTGCAACATCTTCTATAGAATTTGAAGATGGAACAACAGCAGATTATCAGGTAACGGGAAAAGTAGATGTAAAGAAGGAATTACCAATAGTTACAAACTTTGCAATAGAAGATAATTTCAGTAAAAAATCAGCAAAAATTACATTTAATATAGAAGATCCTGACGGAGTAATAGAAGAAATAGGAACATTTAAAGGAAGTATTAATGGACAAAATAAAGAATTAAAAATTGGTGAAAACTCTATGGAATTTGAAAAACTTGTTCCTAACACAAATATTGAATTTAACATAATTGGTACTTATGATTTAGATACAGATACATTAAATGGTATTACAAATAAAGATGATAACAAATATACAAATGCAAAAATCTTTACAAGACAATTCTTATTTAGCGAAAATGATAGTCTATACAAAGTAACAAATATAGAAACCTTAAAAAATAATGAAATAGCAACTTACTTTGAAAAGGATGATGAAATAAGACTTAGATTTAAATTTATTTGGGTAGATGATACATTTGTAGAAAAAGCAACTGTAAATGGAAAAGAATATGAAGCTTATAAAGATGAAGAAACATATACTGTTGTTTTAGATAAATTGCAAGAGGCTGGAAAACATGAAATAGAACTACAAAAAATTAAGTTAAGCAATGGTAAAGAAATCTCACTTGAAGATGATAAAAATAAAGATAATGTTTTATCTGTAGAAATACTAAAAGATAAACTATATATGGATACATTTAACTTTGATGATGGCGATAATCAAGTATCATTAGACATCAACATAGTAGACAATGATAAGGCATTTAAAGAAAGTGATAAAATTGCAATTGAAGTTACTGATGAAAATAATAGCAAAGTATTAGATGGTACATTAAATGTAGGAAAAAATACAATTTCATTTAATAAAAATAATAGTAATAGATATTTAATAAAAATCACAGCATCTTATGATAGAGACACAAATGTATTTGATACAGAGTCTAATGAACTAGAAAATGACGAAATTGCTTCTGAAAACATAAATATAAGTGAACGTAAGTATGAACTAAAAGATATTACAGATGTTACATTATATGAATTTAAAGAAGATGGAAGTGTTGGAGAAGCAGAAACTATAAACTTAAAAGAAATAAATAGCAACATAGAAAACTATATAGTAAAAATAGACATGAAAGAGCTACCATCATACTATGGAAAAATAGACAAATATAGAAATGAAAATGGTAAATTATACTTAACATTAAAAAATGAAAATATAATTATATATAATGGAGGAGAAGCTTCTAAAAACTGTGAAATAGTTTATGGAACAGTAGATGGAGATAATGCTACAAAATCAAATCAATATTCAGCAGATAGTAATAATGTTAAAGATAACCTTTATATTCCAGACTATGATAGAATTAAAGAATTAAATGAATTTGATGAAGGAAAACTTACACTATATCATAACTTAAATAAGTTAATGCCATTCTTTGATACTAAATATTTAGTAAGAGATGGAGCAAAGATAGATAAAGAAGATAAGTTAAATAAAAAACTTATAAAAGATGTAATTGCTGTAGATAAAGATGAAAATGCACAGATTGCAGTTACAACAAATAACTACAAAGATATAACAAGTATTAAAGTAATATTTGAAGATGATGAACTTGTAAATTATGATGTTAAGTTTAATGAATACTATAGTGGAATTGCTTCATATATAATTACTGATTTAGGAATTGAGTATAATTACAATAATTATGTTATAAAAGCAGATGCAAGAGTTGTAAATAATATAAAAGATAGAATAATGAAATATAACTATAGAACAGATTTAGATATATTAACCCCAGAAGAAGACAGCAGAATTTATAGAGAATATTATGAAGATACAATAGTAAAGAAAGAATTAGATGATTTCATTAGAAAACTACTTATTAGTAAAAACTTCAGTGTAGTTACAGAAAGTGATACTTACAATAAACTAATTGAACAAAACATAGTAAAAGATAGTGATTTAATGAAATGGATATATACTTACAATTATATGTATCGTTGGTATTCATTTGACATAGATGGATTAAAGATGAGTGATGCATTTATGTTCAAAGGAAACTTATTTACTAAAAAGCAATCAACACTAGAGAGTATAACTGAAGATGTTCTAAGTGGAAACCTAAAAACTTATGCAACAGATTCTTTCTATAAAACAAAACTTGCACAATATACAGGAAAAAATGATATATACGAATTTATGGAATATTATGTATCAAAATATGCAAAAGATAATAATATAGAGACTTGGTATAGAGATAATGTTCCAGGAATAGTAGTAGAAGTACCATGTAAAGTAAAAGAAGTAGAATATACATTATGGCACAATTTGAAAGTTAAAGGTGCTTGGGGACAGCTTCCAAGTTATGTATTAGTACTTTTAACACTTCCAGATGATGCTGCATATATGATTTCAAATCCTACATCTATACTAATAGGAGCTCAAAGAACATATATACAAAATCCAAATGATCCAGAGCAAAGAGCACAATTACAAGCAACTGTACAGAATTATGCTAATAGTATAGGAAACTTCTACTCATCAGTTGCAACATTCGCACCTGCTGAAAAAATGAATAACACGATGGCAGTACACTTAGATACAAGATTTACATTTATTGATGGAGGAAATGGTTCAAGAATAGCACAAAATCCATTAACAACACAAGAGCCATTCCATAAGAACTTTGATGAAGTATTAAATAAATGGCCAGCACTATCAGGATTTGGAGCTTATGCTGGAAAAGGAGGGCTATACTACATTTTAAATTATGCACTACATTCATATTCTACTTGGAGTCATGAAAGTGCACACTTAGGTCCTACTATTGATTTATTTGTTGGTGGCGGACTAAAACCAAGAGTAGCAGGAGAAGATATACCAGATGCAAATATAGCACAATCTTTTGGCGATAATGTAATTAACTTTAATTTAACATATAATTATGATAAAAATGCATTGATTTCAACTAACTTATCACCAGATAGAATAAATACTGATGAAAATATGAAAGATTTCTATAGTAAACTAATTGATACAAATGATTTCTTAGACTATATAGAAGCAAAAGCATTTTTACAATTAACACCTGAACAACAAGCAGTACTATGTTTACAAGTATCTTATCCAAATCCAAAAGATACAAATCCAGATTCATCTCATTTACAGGGAGAATGGACTAGGTATGAAAAAATTTCCAAAGAAAAAATTGAAAAAATGAATTTAGCAGAAGTACACGATTTGTGGGATAATAAAATAGTTATGATACCAGGTGTAACAACAAAAACAAATGATCCAGGTATGTATGGAGGAGATACAATATATACTAGACGTTGGTATCAACCACATAATGATAAAACAAGAGTTGATTCATATAACTTTAAGTGGCTAGCATTTGAAATGATTGGAACTGGAGGATTTAAAGGCGGATATCAATTATGGTATGGTAATGCTAATAAAACTATAAATAATGACTTAGATTCATTAAGAGCTATTACTAAAGATAATACTATGACATTTGAAAAATATAAGAGCAATAGATACAAGAAAATGGAAGAAAATTGGAAAAATATGTTGTTCTTTAATGCAGATGAAGTAGAACAAGAATATCTTGAAGCTTTACAAAAAGATGCTGCAGCAAAAGATTACAAACTTACAAATAGTACAGCAGTTAAGAGAAAATATTATTACATGGTAAAACAAGGAACAGATGACTTTAGAGGAAATGTATTTGGATACAAACCAGAGACAGATTTATCTAAACAATATGCACATAATGCTAAAGAATTTGTAGATCTATGTAAAACAAAACCAAGTAGTACAATATACTTAGAAAATGATATAGATTTATCTGAATATACTACTGGAAATGCGATAGTAACAAATGCATTTACAGGTACTATTGAAGGAAAAAATCATAAAATATCAGGAATTAGAATACCACTATTTGCTTCACTTTCAGGAGCTACTGTAAAAGACTTAGATATAGAAGAGCCAAAAGTAATTGTAAAATCAGCAGAAGTTGGTGCACTTGCTAAAACTATAAAAGGAACTACTTTAGATAATATTACTGTTAAAAATGCTTTAATGAGTTCTAAGAATAATAGACATATTGGTTCATTAGTAGGTTCTGCATACAGTTCAAATATAAAAGATTGCCATGCTAAAAATGCAAATGTTTTTGGTGCTAACAGAAGTGGAACTTTAATAGGATATATAGAATCTACTACAGTAGAAGAATGTAGTGGAACTGGTGTAGTAACAGTTACAGGAGATGCTTCAGCAGTGTTTATAGGTCAAGCAAATCAATCAACTATTGAGAATTGCTATGCAATAGGAAGTATAAGTGCTGCAACTGCTGTAAACTATATTGGTGGACTTTCAGGATGGATAGAAAATTCAGAAATTCATAATAATATTGTAAAAGCAGCAATTTATACAGGAAGTGGAAAAACAGGTGTATTTAGTGGAACAGTTAGAAATAAATTTGATGTTCAAAATAATGTTGCTATAGCAAATGGACTTTCAGATGAAACTATCGGCTTATTTGATAATGATGCAGATGTTAAATTCATAAATGCAAGTAATACATTTATGAATAACTACGAAATAGCAAATGGATTTACTGGAAAAACTAGTAAGGCTAGAGGAATACAAGATAGTAAAGTTAAAGCCATGGAAATGACAGAATTAACTAAAGAATTTTTAAAGACAACACTTGGATGGGATGAAAATATATGGAATTTAGATACTCTTGATAATGATGGTTTTCCAACATTGAGAAATCATGATCCAAATAAAACAGATAGTTCATTAATACTAATGAATAAATTTCTAGAACTAGATATGAAAAATGCTCTAAAAAATAAAGATGAAGAAGTTGTAAATACTATAGAAGACACCAACACAATTAAAACAAATGAAATAGTCAATAGTATAGAAACAACTGAATAAGAAAATAAAAGGGACTGTAAAAAAGTCTAATAGAAAAATGAGTGAAAAATATTTCACTCATTTTTCGTTATTATTTTCATTTAAGGAAAAAAACTTTGCTTTTTTGCGTAATAAGTTACTAATTTCGTAAAAGATTTTTAACGTTTTGTAAAAAATATATACAATATATAAAAAAACATTATATAACATTTTAAGTTACATAATACAAATCAAATATAGAAATGTATTGACAAAGCTAATAAAAAAGTATACAATAACGATAAAGTAAACATAAATTAAAAGGTAAAAAATAAATTTATAAACGAAAAAGAATATTTTAAGATAGATTTAATATTAAAAAAGATAGATGAATATAATTTAAAGATAAAAGAGAAGAGGTAAATATAGATGAAACCAAAATTTGCAATTATATGGGCAAATAGCGGGCTATCGACAAAGTCAAGTCATGTAAATGCTCCATATCATTTTGTGCATGTAGGAGAAATTGTTAACTATTTAGAAAGAGAACTTAAAGAAAAGATAGATTTATTAGATATTGAAGCAGAAGAAATACAATTTCAAGACATTATGCAAAAATTAATAAAAAATAAATATAAAGCATTTGCATTATACACAAATACAGAAAATTTACAAAATACAATTAAATTATTAAAAATTATTAAACAAGTTTTACCAGAGGCAAAAACAATCGTATATGGTGAAATGCCTATATATTTGCCAAAATTTTTTAAAAAAACAAAATTTAATGCAATTGTTTCTAAACAGTGTGACCAAGAAGTTGCAATAGCAGATTTTTTTGACTATGTATCTGGAAAAAAAGATAAAAATTCTTTAAGAGGAGTTATATTTATTGAAGAAAGAAATCTAGTGCCAAGTGAAAAAGGTGAATATGTAAAACCAGAAGAATGGGGATTCACAGATTTTAAGCAAGTCCCAATTAAAAAGTATTTTGAAATGGAAGGTAAAGAACAAGTTGTTGTTACATTAGTAAGAGGATGCCCATACAATTGTATGTATTGTAATGCAGTATCTTATTATGGAAAAAAGGAAAGAAGAAGACCTATTAATAGTGTAATTAATTATATTAATAATTCACCATACAATTTATACAAATTTTTTGCACCTAATTTTACATTAGACGAAAAATATGCATTAGAATTTTGTGAGGCATTAATTTCAAATAAAAAGAAAATTAAATGGTCATGTACAACAAGACCAGATTTAGTACAAAATGAAGAATTGATAAAGAAAATGGCAGAATCGGGATGTTATAAAATTGCAATAGGAATTGAATCAATAGAACAAGAAGACTTAGATAGCATTAACAAAAGATATGATAGAAAAAATATTATTAAAGGAATTGAATTATTAAAAAAATATAATATTGAATATAAAGCTTTAATTATGTTCGGACTTCCAGATCAAACGAAAGAAAGCATTAAATATACACTAGACTTTTTAAATGAAAAAGGAGTTACTATAAGACCTACAGCTTATACACCTTTTTATGAAATGAATCATAATATGAATGCTGAACAAATATCACAATATGATAAAAGAACATATTATGAAGGAATACAAGATTTAAGTTATGGAGATTTTTTAAAATTAATTTATGATACAAAACAATATAAAGAAATATTAAATTAGAGGATGTTAAAATATGTATAATCAAATAAGAGAAGAAATTGAAAAAGTATTAAAAAATGAAACTCCTGAATCTGTTTTATTTTCAGGAGGAGTAGATAGTTCTGCTATTTTATATCATTCTCATAAATATAACCCAGATGTAATGGCAATTACAGTTGGTGTAAAAGGAAAAGAAAGCTCAGATATAGAATATAGTAAATTAGTTGCAGACAAATTAGGAATACAAAATCATCATATTTATTATGTAGAGCCAGAAACAGTAAAAAATATGGTAGAAACATCTGTAAAAATTTTAAAATCATTTAATCCAGAATGGATTAGTTCTACTACTACTTTGCTATTAGGAACGATGTACGCTAAAAAGAATGGATTGAATAGTATATCTAGTGGAGAAGGAGCAGATGATTTATTAGGAAGTTTCCCTTTTTTTACAAATTGGAAGGGAACATTAGAAGAATTAGACACAACAATTAGGACAAGGCTAAATGAAATTGTTATTATGTCTAGTGAAATAGCAAAAAATATGAACATGAAATATATAGCACCATTTCATAATGAAGATGTTAAACAAGCAATTTTATCTATTCCAATTGAAGAAAGGATGAAAAAAGAAGAAAGAATAAAAACAAAATATCCATTAAGAAAGGCATATGAAGATATTTTACCAAAAGAGTGTATTGTACGACCACAAACAATGGCATTTACAGGTTCAGGAATTTATGATACAATCCGAAGTATACAAGATGAGATATCTCCACAAGAATATGTAAAAGCATGTAATTCTATTTTTTCATTTAAAAACAAATTTGAATATGCCTTGTTTAAATTATATACAAAACATTTTAGTTTTAAGAAACAGTTAGATGGAAATGGTTGTATTCATTGTGGTAGTGCAATGAATGGAAATACTATAAATTGTAAAACTTGTGCAACACTACAAATTGATGGTAAGGAGTTGAAGTTTGATGGAAGATAAAGTATTTGGCGCAGAAGGTATTGTAATACATGGAGATAAACTTGTTTTAGGAATGCAAAAGCCAAAAAGATGGTATAAACTAGAAAATGGTGAAACAGCTACAATTGTAAAAACTTTAGGTGGAGCAGTAGAAGAAGAGGATAATCAAAGTACAAGAAATGCTTTAATAAGAGAAATATTAGAGGAAGTAAAAGGAATAAATCCTAGTAATATAAAAGTAAGTCAAAATCCTATTTTTTCAAAAGAAATAGAAATGGGACAACTAAATCCATATGAAAAAGATTCAGAATTAAAGATGAATGCAGATTTTTATGTAGTAGAAATCTCTCGGTTCATCTAAATTATCTCCAAATGATTTACCTGCATTAATAGAAATTCCAATTGAACGTTTTTGTAAAATGGACTTATCTAGCGATTCTCCCTTCTGGTACATAAAAAATTATATGGTACAAGGAGAGCAAAAATTAGAATATCCACAAAAGTATGCTATTATGGCACCAAAAGAGATAAAAGATTTTTTAAGACAAAGAGGAGATGAAGAAAGATAAGACAGAAAATTGGATTTGATTTTGATGGCGTAATTGCTGATACAACTACAATAAAAAGAAAATGGTTAAAAGAAAGAAATATTATTCTTAATAAAGTGGATAAAACAAATTTCTACAAAAGCTTATTACCAATTATGGATGTAGAAACGGTAGATAAAATTTATCATCAAATGTCACAAGATATATTTACTAGAGAAGTATTAATGAATACAGAACCAATAAAAGATTCTATTAAAACTATTAAAAATCTTTCAAAACTATATGATATTTATATTATAACAGCAAGAACAGAGCAATTAATTTCGTTTGCAAAACAATGGCTAAAAGAGAATGATATTGAAAAAGATATAACAGAAATTATATCTTCTTCGTATAGAGAAAAACAAGAAATATGTAAAGAGAAACATATTTCTTATTTGTATGATGATGATATAAAACATTTGCAAAAGAATAAAATTCAAAATAGAATTTTATTTAATCCAGAAAAGGAAGTTATCGACTTAGAAATACCGCAAGTTAGTTCTTGGAAAGAAATAGAAGAACAAATGTTAAAAGGGACGAATCTTTTTGACACAATCATCTAACCCTAAAATTCAATTATAAAAAATAAATTTATTTAATTCTTCGGCTACGCTACATTATAAACAAATTATAAAATTAACAAATAGGCCCCTCTCAAAGCAAGTTTGAGATTCTCCCATTTGTTAATTAAATAATTTGTAATATAATTTCACTAACATTCATAATTAAATAAATTTATTTTTTATAATTGAACAATATAATTTATTTTATAAAAGAATGTCAAAAAGTCCCATTCATTTTGACACAAAAGCTAGATTCTAAATTTTCAACAGAATTTTTTCCAACATAAACTTTAAATTCACCAGGTTCTACAACAAAATTCATATTATCATTATAAAATTTCAACATATCCAAAGTAATTTCGAATGAAATTACTTTTTCTTCATGTTCATTAAAAAATACTTTTTTAAAATCTTTTAATTCTTTTACGGGTCTTACAACACTTCCAAATAAATCTTGTATATAAAGTTGTATTACCTCATAACCAGAAAATGAAGAATTATTTTTAACTGTAACAGAAATTTCAATAAAATCATTTTCTGTTGAAGTAATAATAGTTTTATTTAGTGTTAAATTACTATACTCGAAATTTGAATAAGACAGTCCGTATCCGAAAGGATATAATGGTTTTTCTTCTATATCTTGATATCTAGATGTAAAACGATAATTTGGAATAATTGCAGGTCTACCAGAAGAATAATGATTATAATAAATAGGAGATTGACCAGTTACTTGTGGAAATGTCATATTAAGCCTTCCAGAAGGATTTGCTTTTCCATACAATATATCACAAATTGCTGAGCTTCCTTCTGAACCAGGAAATCCTACCCATAACATAGCAGATACTTTTTCTGCTACTGATTTTAAAGCTAATGGTCTTCCACTTAATATAATTGCAACAATAGGTTTATTTAGTGCATAAAGACTATCTAGTAAATCTTGTTGGATTTTTGGAATTTCAATATTACTTCTAGATGCACCTTCTCCTGATTGTTTATAATGTTCTCCAATTGCTAAAATTATGACATCAGATTGTTTAGCAATTACAACCGCTTCTTGAATTTGTTGCTCAATTGTTTTTTCTTCATTAGGAACGGGAGGTTCTCCTTCCATAGATAAAATATTATTTATTTCATCTGTTTCTAATATAGGGCAACCACGAGAATAAAGAATATTTGTTGTGGATAAATACTCTGAAATACTTTGTAAAATTGTTTTTGTTTGATCATCTTCTTTATGATAAATTGACCAAGCACCATAAATACCGACATTATCAGCATATGGACCAATTAAAGATATTTTTGTTTTTTTGTTAAGAGGTAAAATGTTATTTTTATTTTCTAAAAGTACAAAACTTTCAGTGCAACATTTTTTGGCAACTTTCAAATTTTCTTTTGATAAAATAAATGTTTTTTCTTTTTCTGTATCAGCATTTCCATAAGGGTTTTCAAAAAGGCCTAATTTATTTTTTAAATTCAATATTCTCAAAACACTATCGTCTAATTCTTTTTGTGCTATTTCATTAGACTCAACTAATTCTTTTAAATTTGAAAGATAACAGTCAGACATCATATCAATGTCAACAGTAGCTTTCATAGCTTTCAAAGCAGCATCTTTTTTATTAGAAGAATATCCATGTGCAATTGTTTCCAAAATAGCAGAATAGTCAGAAATAATAACACCATTAAAATTAAATTTTTCTCTTAATAAAGTTTTTAAAAGCCAAGAATTCACAGTACAAGGAATATGGTCAAAAGTAGAAAAAGCAGGCATAATCATATCTACATTAGCATCTAAACATGCTTTAAAAGGAGGAAAATAATAAGAAAGCAATTCTCGTTTAGACATATCTACAAAATTATATTCTTTTCCACCTTCAACAGCTCCATATGCAATATAATGTTTAGCACAAGCTGCCATATTATTTGCATGATAAGCTTCTATAATTTTTTTAGCATATACAGAACCTAAAAGTGGGTCTTCTCCACCAGTAGATTCTAATACACGACCCCATCTGCTATCACGGACCAAATCAACCATTGGAGAAAAATTTGCTTGAATACCAGCATATCCTGCTTCTTTAGAAGAAATAAAAGCACAATTATAAATTAAATCTAAATTCCAAGAACAACCCTGTAATAATGGAATAGGAAAAATAGTTTGATATCCATTAATTACATCTCCAGTAAAAAGCAAAGGAATTTTAAGTCTATTTTTTGATAAATATAAATCTTGTATTTTTTGTATATTTTCACTTCCAGACATATTTAGAATAGAGCCAACTTGATATAATTGTTCTTCTGTATATACTAAATTATCTTGTGGACCTGTAATAATTTTTTCACCATCTAAAAAAAGTTCGCCTCTTGTTTGAACTAATTGACCAATTTTTTCATCTAGTGTCATATTAGATAAAAGTTCTAATATTTTTTCTTGTTTCATAAAAATTCTCCTTTTATAAAAAGTTTTTTTATAGTATGGTCAAAAATAAATAGAAATATGAAAGTTTTTCCATTGAAATTTATTAATTAACTTAATATAATTTAATTAAAGGGGGCACGAATGGATGAGAACTTTCAAATGTCATGGTAGAAAATTAATTTTAAAAGAGCTAAAAAAGAGCTATTTATTTTTTATGAAAGAAGCAAACTTAAATAAAAGTAGCCCTCGGATATGGTTTAATAAGAGATAAAACAATTATATCAAATGAGATTGCAAGCATTGCATCAGTACGGATATGGATTAGCAGCACTAATTATAGGTTCAGAACGTGGATGGATAAACTATAAAAAAGCATATGATAGAGCAAATAGAACATTAGATACATTTTTATATAATGTAGAAGGAAAAAATGGTTTTTACTATCATTTTATTAATATAGACACAGGAAAAAGAGAATGGAATTGTGAAATTTCAATTATTGATACTGCAATATTTATTTGTGGAGCAATTGCATGTGGAGAATATTTTGGAAAAGAAGTAAAAGAAAAAGCAAAAATATTATATGAAAAAATTAACTGGCAGTGGTATACAAACAAAGAAACAAATCAATTTTATATGGGGTATTCACCAGAAAAAGGATTTTGGGGAAAATGGGATATGTATGCAGAACAACTAATGTTATATATATTAGGTGTAGCTTCACCAACATTCGCAATTGACAAAACGATGTATGATAATATATCAAAAGATAAAAAAGATTATAAGACGATAAAAGACATAATTTATACATATTGTGGAACTTTATTTACATATCAATTTTCTCATGCATGGATTGATTTTAGAAATACAAAAGATAAAGAAGGAATAGATTGGTTTGAAAATTCAGTAAAAGCTACAAAAGCTAATAGACAATATTGTATTGATAATAAAGAAAAATTTAAAACATTTGGTGAAAATTCATGGGGACTAACAGCCTGTATAGGACCAAATGGATATAATGTAGGGTATGGAGCAGAACCATGTACTGCAGAAATAGAAAAGGAAAATGATGGAACTATACCACCATGTGGATCAATAGGATCAATTGTGTTTACACCAAAACAGAGTATAGAAGCAATGGAATATCTATATAACACTTTTCCAAAAATATGGGGTAAATACGGATTTAAAGATGCATACAATTTAGAAGGACCACAGCCATGGTATTCAAAAGAATACATAGGAATAGACAAGGGAATATCAATGATAATGATAGAAAACTATTTGAGTGGTAATATATGGAAATACACCATGAGAAATGAATATATAAAAAACGGATTACAATTATTACAAATTTTGCCCAAAGAGTCATCAAATTTAGTTATGACTTTGTAAGATATAATTAAATTTTATTATTATTAATTATTGTGCCAAAAGCGAATAAGTCTTTTTGATATAAAATATTAAGCTGAGATGCTAAAAATTAGTAGCATCTCTTTACTTTTTGTTTAATTATGTTAAAATATAATAAAAAATAAGAGGTTGAAATTAATAAATGGAAAAGTATCAATACATTATATTTGATTTAGACAATACATTAGTTGACGATAAAGAAAATATAAAATATGCATTTTATGCATTATTAAAATATCTAAGAAAAGAAGTAAATGAAAAAGAATTTGAAAGATTTTATAGCATAGATTGCAAATATTGGAAAGATAGAGCAGAAGGGAAAATTAAAGAACCATACATATTTAAAGATAAAGATGAAAAAGCACAATGGAATAGGGCCCAAAGATTTTTAATATATTTCGAACATAAAATATCTTTAGAAGAAGCAATCAAATTTAATGATATATATATGGAAAATTTAAAAAATAATATTATTCCAATACAAGGAGCTAATGAAACAATTAAATATTTATATCAAAGAAAATACAAGATATTTATTGCAACTAATGGACCTAAAATTGCTATCAAACCTAAATTAGATAAAATTGGAATTAGAAATTATATTACAGAAATTATTACTTCAGAAGAAGTTGGATATATGAAACCTAAAAAAGAGTTTTTTAGAGAAATGATTGAAAAGTTTAATATAAATAATAAAGAAAAAATGATTTTAATTGGAGATGAGCTAGAAAAGGATATAAAAATGCGGAGTAGATAATGATTTTGATACTTGTTGGCTTAATCGAAATAAAGAAGATTTAAAAGGATATAAACCTACTTATGAAATAAAAAAATTAGAAGAAGTAAAAAAATTTTTATAATAAAAAGTGTGTCAAAAAGTACCGTCCCTTTTGACACTTTTGATACAAAGAAAGGAATGAAGAAAAAATGAGAAAATTATTTACATCAGAAAGCGTAACAGAAGGACATCCAGATAAGTTATGTGATTATATATCAGATAGTATATTAGATGCATATCTAAGTAAAGATAAAAATTCAAGAGTAGCATGTGAAACAGTGGCAGGTAAAGGAGAAATTTATATAACAGGGGAAATTACGTCAAAAGCAGAAGTTAATGTTGAAGAAATAGTAAGAAGGACTATTAAAGAAATAGGATATGATAATAGTAATCTAGATATAGATTATAGAACTTGTAAAGTTACAATTAAATTATCAAAACAATCTCCAGATATTGCTTTAGGAGTAGATAGTTCATTTGAAACAAAAAACGGCGAAGAAATTCAAACTGAAGGTGCAGGAGACCAAGGAATTATGTTTGGATTTGCTTGCGACGAAACAGAAGAATTAATGCCATTGCCGATTTCTTTAGCACATAAATTAGCTAAAAGATTGACATTAGTTAGAAAAGAAAATATAATTAACTATCTAAGACCAGACGGAAAAGTACAAGTAACTGTTGAATATGAAGATGAAAAACCAATTAGAGTTGACACAATAGTTGTTTCTACCCAACATACAGAAAATGCTAATTTAGAACAACTAAAAAAAGATATTAAAGAAAAGGTAATCTATGAAATAGTACCAAGTGAGTTGTTAGACGATAAAACAAAATATTTTATTAATCCAACAGGTAGGTTTGTAATAGGAGGACCTTTAGGAGATAGTGGGCTAACAGGAAGAAAAATTATTGTAGATACATATGGTGGATATAGTAGACATGGCGGAGGAGCATTTTCAGGTAAAGATCCAAGCAAAGTAGATAGATCAGCTGCATATATGGCAAGATTTTTAGCTAAAAATATTGTTGCAAATCATTTAGCAAGAAAATGTGAAATTCAACTTTCATATGCAATTGGAGTTGCAAAACCAGTTTCTATATATGTTGATACTTTTGGTACCAACACAATTCCAGAAGAAGAAATCGTAGAAAAAATTTATGAAAAGTTTGATTTAACTCCAAGAGGAATTATTGAATATTTAGAATTACAAAATCCAATTTATAAATTAACAACAAATTATGGACATTTTGGTAAAGAAAATTTAAGCTGGGAAAAAATAATAAAAATTTAAATATTGGATGATTAAACGAAAATTTTTATACTTTTGTTAATTAGTAACAATAATTAACAAAAGTATAGTTTTAAATTAAAAAACTGAAATGTTATAATCTAGTGGAAAGGATGAATAATGGAGCTAAATAATGCAAAAATAAAAGAGATAATTGCAAAAAACTTTAAATGGATTGTATTATTTATTTGTGTAATAGGATTCTTATCTTTAGCAGAAGATGTATTTAAGAAAGAAATTATGAGAGGAGATATAATTGGCTATAAATTTATATCTACTTATTTAATATCAGATGTTGCAACGCCAATAGCAAAAGTTATTACAAGCTTAGGAGGAGCTACTTGTTTAATTATAATATCAACTATCTTATTAATTTGTATAAAAAATAAAAAAATAGGAATATCAATTTGTGCTAATCTATTAATTATTACAATACTAAATTTACTATTAAAAAATATTGTACAAAGACCAAGGCCAACTGAGTACAGATTAATTAATGAAAGTGGATACAGCTTTCCATCAGGACATTCAATGATAAGCATGGCTTTTTATGGATATATTATATATTTAATATATAAATATGTAAAAAACAAATATTTGAAATATATAACTATTACAATTTTTAGCATTTTAATAATTTCAATAGGGATTAGCAGAATTTATTTAGGAGTACATTATACAAGTGATGTTTTGGCAGGATTTTTTATATCAATATCGTACTTGATTTTATATACAAGTATGATTAATAAGTTTGTAATAGGAAGAGAAGAATAAAAATGGAGTTAAAAAAGAAAAGAAAATTAAAAGTAAAAACAAAAAAATTAATAAATAGTTTTAAATATGCTTTTGAAGGATTGTTTACATCATTTAAAACAGAAAGAAATATGAAAATACATGTATTAATAATGTTTATAGTTATATTGATGGGTATATTTTTTAGAATTAGTAAATTAGAATGGATAATATGCATATTCTGTTTTGTAATAGTTATTGCAGGAGAATTATTTAATACAGCCATTGAAACCGTAGTAGATATAGTAATGCCATGTAAAAATGAAAAAGCTAAAATTGCAAAAGATATTTCAGCAGGTAGTGTGTTAATACTTGCAATTGGTTCAGCAATAATTGGATTAATTATATTTATTCCTAAGATAGTTAAGTAACTAATTTTTAATATAGTATGATGGAGGACTTATATATGGAAAGATATAATGAAGAAGAAATATCAAAAAATCCTCAAAATGTCAATAAAAGAAATATATTAGCGTTTGCATATTTTCAAGCTGGAAAAATAGAAAAAGCAGAAAAAGAAAATAATTATGAAGTAAATAGATTAATAAATGAAATAAAGGATATTAATCAAAAATTTGTAAAAAGAATACACGAAAATTATGCAAAATTAAGTGAAAAAGTCAAAGAAAAAGAACTATAAATTTAAAGTAAACATTTAAGGGAAAACTTCAAATTTATAGTTCTCTTTTTATAACAAGAAAAACAATGGAATTTTTAAAATTGCTTGAAAATTATGTTAATATATAGTATACTAGCTTAGTAGCAAAAGGCATATATAAATTTAGAGGCTATTATAACCTACTAAATACAATTACCAAGTAAAGAAAGGAGAAAAAATATGGAAAAATATTTTTATGTAAGGATGAAATTTCAAAAGGAGGGAGCAGCAGAGAAAATTATGCGGAGATTCTTTGAGGAATTTAATCCGAAAAGTTGCATCTTAATCAAAGGAAATGAAGGAATAGCTAAAATTTACTTTAAAGAAAACCCACCAATAGAAACTATTTCTGTAATAGAAAAATGTTGCAAATTAGAATACTTAAAATATGGAAATACCATAGAACAAGTAGAAGAGGAAGAAAAAGCAGAACAAGTAAAAGAAGTAAAAAAGAAAAAAAGTAGCAAGAAAAATGTTACTGAAACGAAAAGTAGATTAAATCAACAGAAAGACACATACTTACAAAAGATTTATTTACAAAGCGTTTCATATGAAGATTTTGTTGATAATCTTATAAAAGATTTGGATTTATCAAGATACAAGATTGCGTTTAAAGCTATTATAGAAGAATTTGAATGCAATCCAAAGGCCAAAATGCAAAACATTCCAGAAACTTTACAAGAGAGAGGAATCAGTTGTTCAAAATATATTAATCAACCGTTGGGTCAAAAAATACGAAAAAAATCTTCGCTAACGTTAGATAAACTGATAAAAGGAATTATAAAATACAAAGACGTTCAGTTTAATAATAGTCAGCAACGAGAATCTGCTGTGCAGGGCATGCCAAAGATTGACGAACTTGCGAAAGCACTGGACCATGTAACTAATATGCAGAATGTAGAAGAAAAAATAAAATACATTCTTGATATTATGGGACTAAGAGACAAAAACGTTGAACAGCAGAATGCAATTTCTGAAATTGCGATTATTTCAGTAACAAAGAAAATTTATAATAGGGAAGAAGTTTTAGAAAAAACAACGATTCCTGAAGAGCAACGGACAATTATGTGGATGCATTTTTCTACAATGCTAAATGATTATATCGTAAGACACTGTCCAACACATGAAAAGGTCGAACTAAAAAAATTTTTAGAAAATTTAAGCATATCGATTCTTTAAAAATTAAACTTGGTAAAAAAATCCAGCCATATTGTAAAAGATATGGTTGGATTTTTTTATAATAAATAATAAAAAGCAATGTATAGAAAAAATTAGGTTTCAAATTATTGAAAAAAACGTATAATTATGTTAAAATCTAAGTTAATATAAAATAAGTAGAAATAAATAAGGAGAAGAATGTCAAAGAATAAAGATCAAATTAAAGAATTAATAGAAAATGGATTTGAATTAGAATTAATTTCTTTAGAACTAAAAATACCAATAGAATATATAAAAAATGTAAAAAAAGAAATGCAATTTAAAAACAGATTATCTACTTTAAAAATAAAAGACAATGTAGAAGATAATCGAACAGTTTCAAAAATAGATCAAATGAGAAAAAGGTACGATGAAATATTTAAAGGAAAGAAAGAAGATAGCTTTAATGAGCAGGAGCAAATAAGGAAGTTATCAGAAAAAGAACAAAAAGAAATAGATTTAAAAATAGACAAAGTCGAAGATATTATAAAAGATGTAAATGAGAAAAATGTTAAAGAAAAAATAAATGAAATAGCATCTTTAATAGACATTGTAACAAAATATCCTTTATCAATTGAACAATTAGAAAGAATAAATAATATATTACAAGACAATATGTTGACATTTATAACTAGAAAAATATCACTTAAATCTAGTAATATATCACTTAAATCTAGTAATATATTGAAAAGAGCAAAAAGAGAAGTTCTTAATAAGTTAATACAATCAATAGAAACAGCTCAATCTAAAACAGAAGACTTAGAAGAGTTAAAGAGATTAAGAAAAAAGATAACAACGAAATTAGAAAATCAAAATCAAATATTTATTAGCTCTTTAAGATACAGTATTGATGCTAAAATAACAAAATTAGAACAACAAAGAATTTTAAGAAATATGCAAGAGGAAGAAGTTTCAGAAGAACTATTAAATTTAGCAGAAGATATTTTAAATGGTAAAACAGATCAACAAGAAGCAAATCAGATTATTGATAAAGAAGCTAAAGAAAGAATATCAAACAGACCAAAATCTAAATTTGCATTGACAGAGGAACGAGAAAAACAACAAATAAAAGTTAAAATAAGATTTATAATGGAAAATTATGTTAAAAGCAGTAAAATACAAGATGCAAGTATTGCAATATCAAATTTGAGTAGAATATTAGAAACGGATAAAAACCTATCTGTAAAAACAATTATTCAAATGCTTATAAATGGAAAAGAATTTAACAGAGCAAAACATGTTTGCAATCAACTTGAAGAAAATGAAGAAGATAGTAAAGAAAAAAAATTTATAAGAGCAACAAAGAATAAAGTAATAAATGCAGAAATCGGTGATATGATATTAAAAGTAATAAAAGATGAAATGACACAAGAAGAATGTGAGACATATTTCAAAATGATTGAAAATAGATTAATGCAATCAAATGTAAAATTAAGTGATATACCTCTTGGAAAAAGCGAAGATGGATTAAAGAGAATAAGTTTGGCTGATATATGGGATAAAAATATAAAGAAAAATGAAGAACAACGATAAAAATAAAAAAACATAGGCTACATTATACATAAAAATGAAGGACTTTAGAAACAAAAATATATAAAAAAATGAAAGGAAAGAGAAAAATGGAAAAGTCTAAAGTATATTTTACAAAGGAGATTACTCCAGAAAATGTTGTTAAAATGTTTAAAAAATTAGAAAAGGAATTACCAGGAAAAGTAGCAGTTAAAGTTCATTCAGGAGAAGAAGGTAATCAAAACTATCTAAGACCTGAATTTATGAAAAAAATTATAGAATATGTAAATGGAACAGTGGTTGAATGTAATACAGCATATGAAGGGGCTAGAGATACAACAGAAAAACATAAAAAACTAATGGAAAGCCATGAATGGTCTAAATATTTTAATGTTGATATTATGGATGCAGAAGGTCCAGATATTATATTGGAAATTCCAAATGGTAAAGTAATTCAAAAAAATTACGTTGGTAAGAATTTAAAAAATTATGATTCTATGTTAGTGCTTTCACATTTTAAAGGACATCCAATGGGTGGATATGGAGGAGCATTAAAACAATTATCAATTGGAGTTGCTTCTAGCAAAGGAAAAAGATATATTCATTGTATTGGAAAAGAAAATGGTTCATATGATGATATGTTTAAGGTAGACCAACTTAAATTTTTAGAAGCAATGGCAGATAGTGCTTCATCAGTAGTAAAATATTTTAATGGAAATATAGCATATATTAATGTTATGTGTAATATGTCAGTTGATTGTGATTGCTGTAATGTAGCTGAAGATCCTTGCATGAATGATATAGGAATTTTAGCATCACTTAATCCAGTAGCAATAGACCAAGCTTGTATAGATTTAGTTAAAAACTCTAATGATCCAGGAAGAAATCATTTATTAGAAAGAATTAATTCAAGACAAGGAACTCATACAATAGATGCAGCAGATGAATTAAAAATTGGAACTAAGGAATACGAATTGATTGAAGTTAAATAGAAAATTGATTTTTCTATTATGAAATAACAGAAAAAGGAGAAAAATATTAATGAGAAAAATTAGTGAAGAAGAAGCAAAAGAAAAATTAGAAGAAGGATATGAGGAAGCAGAAAAATTACTAAACGATAAAGATAAGTTAGAGGAGTTTTTACAAAAATTAGAGAAGAAATTAGAAACTATACCTAAGGTAGGTAATGCTCTATCTGCATTACCTACAATGGTATCTTTAATTAAAAGTTATATAAAAAAAGAATATACAGAAATTCCTTTAGGTACAATTATAGCAATAATTAGTGCAGCAATTTACTTTTTAGCTCCAGTAGATTTTATACCAGATATAATTCCAGGTGCTGGGTATATTGATGATGCAACAGTTGTAGCAGCATGTTTAAAATTAGTTGGAAATGATATAGAAGAATATAAAAAGTGGAGAGATGAAAATAATAAAAATATATAAGAATTTACGCAATTCAACCTTTTTAAAACAAACAAGTAAAATTTGTAAAAAAATACTACACAAAATGGAAAAAATGTGCTACAATGTTTTAGATAAATAATAGAAAGAATTTTTGAAAGTAATTTAAAATATAAAATGCTCAAAAACAGTCTAAATACTGAAAGAGCGAAGAAAGGAGAGATAAAAATGTCACGGACACAGCAAATGGCATAACATACAAGCAAAAAAAGGAAAGGCAGATGCAG